>CAZVPE010000388.1:0-3115 GCA_964628155.1 uncultured Polyangiaceae bacterium
CTCGCCGTTTGGAGCGCTTCCTCACCCAGCCTTTCTTCACGACCGAGCGGTTCACCGGACTCCAGGGCAAGCTCGTTTCGCTCGACGAGGCGCTCGACGGATGTGAGCGCATTCTGCGCGACGAATTCAAGGACTACCCCGAGAGCGCGCTCTACATGATTGGGGGGGTCGACGAAGCCAAGGCGAAGCGTCCGGCCGGAGCGCCCGGCGCGTCGACAAAGGCGAAACCAGGTTTGGAACCGCGGGCGCAGAAGCCGGAGCCACCGCAAGCCGGGGTCCCCCATGAATCTTAAGATTCTGGTCCCTTTCGCGGTCTTCGCCGAAAAGACGGGCGTGTCGCGCGTCGTTGCCGAAACGCGAGGGGGCTCATTCGGGCTCTTGCCGCATCGGCTCGATTGCGTCGCCGCGCTTGCGCCCGGAATTTTGACGTACGAGATCGGAGCCGAGGGGGACGTCTACGTGGCCGTGGACGACGGAGTCCTCGTCAAGACCGGCGCCGACGTTCTCGTCTCGGTACGCCGAGCGTTCGCGGGGGCCGACCTCGAGCGCCTTCGTCACGCCGTGGACCAAGACTTCGTGAAACTGGGCGACCGCGACAAGAGGATGCGGTCGGTCATGGCAAAGCTGGAGGCCGGGCTTCTCGATCGCCTGGCGGCCTTTCGCCATGACTGACGACCCGTCCCCGAAGGGCTCACGGTCCTTCGCCGAGCAGGTCGGGGCGAAGGCGGCACGCAAGCTCGGGGCGCAGCGGCATCCGGCGCAGGCGTGGCTCGGCCTGGGCATGATGGGCCTCGTCGGCTGGTCGGTGGCGATTCCCACGTTGTTGGGTGCCGCGCTCGGGCTCTGGTTGGACGACCGATTCTCGGGGCACTCGTGGACGCTGGCGCTACTCGTGGCTGGGCTCGTCCTCGGATGTCTCAACGCTTGGCACTGGGTGGCGGCGCAAGACAAGGCCATGCGCGACCATCGGGAAGACCACGATGCATGAAGCGCCGGCGCTGATCCTGGCCGGGGTGATGGGCGCGCTCCTCGGCGCGTTCTATTACGGCGGGCTTTGGCTCACGGTCCGAACGGCCGTACCGTCGAAGCACGCGGCGCTGCTGTTTCTCCCGAGCACCCTCTTGCGAACTGGACTCGCCGTGACCGGCTTCTTCCTCGTCTCGCACTCGCATTGGGCGCGGCTTTTGCCGTGTCTCGTTGGATTCTTTCTGGCGAGCGTGGCCTTCACGCGGTGGGCGCCGGCGCCCATCGCAAAACCGAACCATCGCAGGGAGGGGGGGACCGATGCGTCTCAGCCCTGATCAGCACATCTTCTGGCAATACGCCTTCCTCAAGCTCAACGCGACCATCGCATTCACCTGGGCATTGATGCTCGTTTTGGTGGTGGGCGCGAGGCTGATCACCCGCCGCTTGTCGACGGACGCCAAGCGCTCTCGCTGGCAAAACCTCGTCGAGATCCTCGTTACGGGCATCGATACTCAAATCGAGCAAGTCGGCCTGCCGCACCCGGAGAAGTACCTCGCGTTTCTCGGCACCCTCTTCGTGTTCGTCGCCACATCCGCCCTGTGCACGGTCATTCCTGGCTTCGAACCGCCCACAGGATCGCTCTCGACCACGACCGCGCTCGCCCTGTCCGTGTTCGTCGCCGTGCCCTTCTTCGGCATCGAGGAGCAGGGCCTCGGCGGATACCTCGCCACGTACACGAAACCGACGATCCTCATGCTGCCTTTCAACATCATCAGCGAGCTTTCGCGAACGCTCGCCCTCGCCGTGCGCCTCTTCGGCAACATGATGAGCGGCTCCATGATCGTCGGCATTCTTCTGACGATTACGCCGTTCTTGTTCCCGGCGGTCATGACCGTGTTGGGGCTGCTCACCGGAATGGTTCAGGCGTACATTTTCGCCATCCTGGCTGCGGTCTACATCGCTGCCGCCACGCGAGACGGCAAGCCCGCGCCAACCGGGAAACTCGCAACGAAACAAAGGGCACACCCATGAACGAGATGAGCATTACCACGATCGCAGTCGCCTCCATCGTCGTCGCCGGCGTGACCATCGGCATCGGAGCTCTGGGTCCGGCACTGGCCCAAGGGAAATCGGTGTCGAGCGCGCTGAGCGCGCTGGCCCAGCAGCCCGACGCCTCCGCGACGATCACGCGAACCCTCTTCGTGGGCCTGGCGATGATCGAGTCATTGGCCATCTACTGTTTCGTCGTTTCGATGATCCTACTTTTCGCGAACCCATTTTGGCACTACGCCGTCGCGCAAGCCGCCGGGAAGTGAACAATGCTCATCGATTGGTTCACCGTCGGCGCGCAAGCGCTCAACTTCCTCGCCCTCGTTTGGTTGATGAAGCGCTTTCTCTACAAGCCGATCCTCCAGGCCATCGACACACGGGAGAAGAAGATCGCTGCGGAGCTGGAGGCCGCCGCCAGCCAGAAGGCCGAGGCCGAGAAGGATCGCCTGGATCTCCAGCGCAAGCAAACGAGCCTCGACGACCAACGCGCGGCGCTCATGAAGGAGGCCACCGACGCGGCGGCGGCCGAACGAACCCGGCTTCTCGCTGCGGCCCGGCAGGCGGCGGACGCGCTGGCCGCAAAGCGGCAGGACGCGCTCCGGGCCGACGCCCAGACTCTCGGCCAGTCGATTCGGGGGCGGACCCAGGAAGAGGTCTTCGCCATCGCGCGAAAGGCGCTCGGCGATCTCGCCACGACGAGCCTGGAAGAGCGTTTGGGCGAGGTATTTACCCGAAGGTTGCGGGAGACGGGGGATGAGGACAAGGCACGGCTGGCCAAGGCGCTCAAAGCGAACGGCGAGCCGGCGCTCGTCCGCAGCGCATTCGAACTCCCTGAGAAGGAGCGCGCGACGATCCGGAACGCGGTGAACGAAACCTTCGCAGCGGACATCCGGCTGCGGTTCGAGACCTCGCCGAGCCTCGTCTGCGGTATCGAGCTCGCCACGACCGGCATGAAGGTGGGCTGGAACATCGAGGAGTACCTCACGTCTCTCGAGCAGAGCGTCGGGGCTCTGTTGAAGAAGAAGGCGGAGCCCGAAGCCATCAAGCCCGAAGCCATCAAGCCCGAAGCCATCAAGCCCGAAGCCATCAAGCCCGAAGC
>CAZVPE010000388.1:3215-4149 GCA_964628155.1 uncultured Polyangiaceae bacterium
CATCAAGCCCGAAGTCGCTAAGGCAGAAGCGAATCCGAAGGCAAAGCCGGTGGCGAAACCGGAACCAATCCCCGCCCAAGCCCCAAAGCCATGACGGAATCGCCCAACGTCTTACGGACGGCGATCGACGATGCGTTCACCGCAATCGGTGAAGTCCGGGAGCGGTTCGCTGCCCCGTGGAAGCCACGCGAGGTGGGCACGGTTACGAGCGTAGCGACTGGGATTGCCATGGTGTCGGGCCTGCCCGGCGTTGGCTTCGAGGAGCTGGTGAGGCTCCCCGGCGGCGTCCTTGGAATTGCGTTCAACGTGGACGAGGACGAAGTCGGAGTCGTGCTCTTGGGTGACTACTGGCTCGTCCACGCGGGCGACGAAGTGCAAAGGACGGGTCGAGTCGTCGATGTGGTCGTCGGCGACGGATTGATCGGACGGGTGATTGACCCGCTCGGCGAACCTCTCGACGGCAAAGGCGCCGTCGTCTCGAGCGGGCGGCGCCCAATCGAACGTTCCGCTCCGGCGATCATGGACCGGGCGCCGGTGACGGTACCCGTCCAGACGGGACTGAAGGTCGTCGACGCGCTCATCCCGATCGGGCGCGGCCAGCGCGAGCTCATCTTGGGAGACCGGCAAACGGGCAAGTCGACGATTGCCATCGATACGATCCTCAACCAAAAGGACCAAAATGTGGTTTGCGTCTACTGCGCCATGGGCCAGCGGGCCTCCGCCGTCGCGAAAGCGGTCGCGACGTTGCGAGAGAAGGGCGCGTTGGACTACACGGTCGCCGTCGTCACCGAGGGCAACGACCCGCCCGGGCTGAACTACATCGCGCCGTACGCCGCCACGAGCATCGCGGAGTCCTTCATGGACTCCGGTCGCGACGTCCTCATCGTGTACGACGATCTCACGCATCACGCGCGATCGTATCGCGAGATCTCTC
>CAZVPE010000389.1:0-4132 GCA_964628155.1 uncultured Polyangiaceae bacterium
TGCGCACGGGCGTACGTCGCGGCGACGGCACAGGAGGCGAGCCGGGCTCGGACGGCGTCGGCGCGGCTCGTGAGGACGATGGGTGCCAGGCCGCCCAATACGACGCCCGCCAGTTCCGCGCCGCCGAGGTATTCGAGCTGCTTCGCGAGCATGTTGCCGGACTCGAGGTCGGGCACGACGAGCACGTCGGCGACCCCCGCCACACGCGACGTGAGGCTCTTGATGGCGGCCGCCTCGGCGCTGACGGCGGTATCGAACGCGAGCGGTCCGTCGAGAACGGCCCCCGTGATTTGCTTTCGGTCCGCCATTTTGCATAGGGCCGAAGCGTCGATGGTCGATATGATTTTCGGGTTGACCGTCTCGACTGCGGACAAGATAGCTACGTTGGGGACGTCGATGCCCAGCGCGTGAGCGAGATCGATGGCATTGCGCACGATGTCCACCTTGTCTTCGAGCGATGGGTAGATGTTGATACCCGCATCCGTGATGATGAGCGGCCGGGGGTAGAGGGGCGCGTCGAGGACGAAGGCGTGGCTCAAGCGCCTGGTCGTCCTCAGGCCGGTCTCGCGCTGCATCACCGCATGTAAGAGCGTATCGGTGTGAAGGCTGCCCTTCATGAGCATCCGGGCCTGCCCCGAGCGGCAGAGCGCCACTGCTTTGGCCGCGGCATCGGAGTCGTCGCTCGCGTCCACGAGGGGCCACTTTCCGAGGTCGAGGCTCAGTTTTTCGGCCAGCCGCTTCAACGAGGTCACCGGGCCGACCAGGATTGGCTCGATGAGATTTGCCTCGGACGCTCCCACGACGGCAAGGAGCGCCACGTCGGAGAGGGGCGCGGCGACGGCGACGCGGACGGGGCCGAGCGCCCGACACCGATCCACGATTCGATCGAAAACGTGGTGTGTGGGAGAGGGACCTGTCGAGTCCAGTTTCATCGGTCCGCCGATGGACGCAGACACCGTGCCGGCGGCGCGACTGGGAGGACAGGGCGTGGTGCGCTCGCGCTCGCGCGATTGAGGCGCAAGCGTTGCGCGCTCGTGCATCTCGTGCTGACGGCGCCTTCGCGTGTGTGATAGTCAACAGCCATGTTCGTCTTGGCTTGCAGTATGCGCGGTGCCTTGTCGGTTTGGATCCGTCCATGAGCGGACGGTCGGCGCTCCGATACGGGAGCTACGGTGTCGTCGCTCTTCTCGTGCCCGGCGTACTCGTGGGGTTGACCCTACGCCATCGAGAGTGGAACGAGCTTTTCTTCATTCATTCCACCTATTACGTGCTCCTCGCGATGGTCTTGCTGTACGTCGGGATCCGGCTGTCGGGATCGGGCGAGATCACGCCGGTCCCCGTTTGGATCAGAGAGAATGCGGCGGGACTCGTGGTGACGGCCGTCGTCTCCACGGTCGTTCTTCTCGGGGTTCCGCCATCGTTTCGCGTGCTCGCGGACGAAGCGAACCTCGTCGGAGTCTCCAAGAATCTATATTCCTATCAGACCGCAAATTTCGCGGTCACTGGGAAATGGTTCTTCGAGAACTTCAATGGCCTCAACGAAGTAATCGATCGCCGGCCTGCACTCTTTTCGTTTCTCGTGAGTCTCTTGCACATCGTCCGCGGCTATCACGCCGAGAATGCGTTTCTCCTCAACGCGATTCTGTTCGTGTTGTTCATTTTCTCGTCGCACCGCATAGCGAAGTGCCTCGGGGGCGAACTCTTCGGGGTTGCGGCGGCCATCGCGGTCGCGGTGAGTCCGAATACCCTCGTGGCAGCGCGGTCCGGCGGCTTCGATTTCCTTGCCACGTTCCTCCTGCTCGTCACGATCCAGAGCTTTTACGACTACGCGAAGCAGCCCACGCCAAAACGGCTCGTGCTCTTCTCGCTGAATCTCTGCCTGTTCGCGAACGTCAGGTACGAAGGGTGGGCCTTTCTCATCGTCGCGGCCGTGGTCCTCGTATCGGTTCGCCTGGTCAAACGGGCGCACTTGCAGGGTTTCGGGTTCGTTTACGCGCTCGTGCCTATTTTTCTCTTGCCTCGGTACTGGCAAACCATCGCCAAAGCGAACGACTGGGAGCAGCCGCTCAGTCGGTCGATGTTCAAGGTCTCCAGCTTTGTCTCGAACTGGCGCGACTACCTCCGGATCCTGAGGCACCCGCTCGAAATCGCCGGGCCCCACTCGCCGCTGCTGCTCATTCTCGCGGCCGGAGGGTTCGCCCTCATCGTGCGAAACGTCGTCCTCGTGGTGAGACGTAGGGACGCGCTTGGCCTGCGTTTCGTGGTGTTCGTCGCGGCGCTGCTGGCCATGGAGACCGTCATCTCGTTCACCTATGTCTGGGGCCTGCCGCAGCACCCTGCTTCCGCGCGACTCTTCGTTTGGCTCGACACGTTCGCGGCGTTCTCGGCCGCGTGGCTCTTGACAGTGATTGGCCGGCGACTCCCCGTGCCCGTTGCCTTGCTCGGGAGGCGCTCGGGCGCGCCCACGACGGTTCTCATATGCCTCGCGCTCTTCGCGATGCACGTCCCGGTTGCAAGCGAGGCCCGATTCGTGAACGCCCTCATCCTGACGCGACAAGCCGCGCAGGTTTGGCGATTCTTCGCCGGCCTCGGAGAGAAGCGAATCCTCGTCCTGACCGACCGGCCGGGCCTTTTTACGATCATGGACTACGGCGCCGTCGACATCTCGCTGGCCGGCGAGGATCGTTCCCCGCTCTACGAGCTCTCGCGGCACCTGTACCAAGACATCTACCTCGTTCAGGAAGTCGACCTGACCACCGGAAAGCCGTTGCCCGAATTTGCGGGGTGGTCGGACGTCGACATGCAGACCGTCATGGAGTTCCAGAGCAACGAGTCGCAGTCGATCCGGATCGCTCGCGTGAAGAAGTGAGCTCTCGCGGTGCGGGAGAGAACCGCCAGGACGCCGGGGACGTCAGGGTGCGAGAGAAATCGGATGGCGAACCGGGCTATCGCGCCAACGTCGGCCGTCGACTCCGCAGCGCGCGGCGGGCTCCCTCCGCCACGTCGGTTGCCAGGAGAGAAAGCAGAATCAAGGAATACGGGTCCAGATTGTACCGATACCGGCAGAAATCGCCGAAGGATATCGCTACCGTCGCGAGCGTCACCGACGAGACGACGACCAGCATGCACACGATGACGGCCGCGGTCGAGCGCTCGCTTTCGAGAACGCCTCGGGCCCCGAGCACGCGGTGGAGGCCGTAGAGAAACGCGAGCGGCAGGAGCACGACGAGGACGCGCTGCACGCCTTCCTTGTCGGGGAGGAAGACGACGTTCGTCTTTTCGACGAACGCGCTCAGCTTGTCTCGGTTGGGGCTGGAGATCGATTTGTCGTAGTCGAGCGGCGAGTGGAAGTACGATTGCGTCAGGGCTTCGAAGACGGACCGCCAATAGGCGTCGGGAGCGTGAAGAAAGAGATAGAGCGCGTCTTTCTTGTAGAAGGACTCTGCGATGAGGACCTTTTCGAGCGGGTGGGCGTTCAACGATCCATCCGGCGCATACTCGAGATCGAGGAGCGGAACGCCGGTCGGCATGTGAGCGATCCGGAGATTCTTGTCATACTCGGAGAGGGGCCTGGAAAAGAGCATGAGCTCCGGCGCTCGGCTGATTTGGCCGCCTTCCACGAGAAGGGCCCGCCTTCCCGGCCGCATGCCGTCGAACGTCTTGACCGCGAGGTTCATCCAGAAATACGCGGCACCCTGGTCGTGGCCCACGAGGATCCGCGTTCTGGCTCTGTCGAGACCGAGGGCCGCAAGCGGAATCGCGAGCGCGAGGACCAATCGGGCGCGAGCGGCCTGGCGCCCATCGGCGGCGAGCGGCGGGCGAACGAAAAGCGCGAGGCCGACCAAAGCGAGGACCGGCGCGAAAAGGGAATAAAAGAGCGCGCTCGTTGCCACGAGGGCAAAGAAGAGGAGTCCGGCGCCGAACGTTCCGAGGCGGTAGTACCGGAGGAGCGCCAGAAGCGAGAGGACCTGAAGGGCGGCAACGGGCTCGTGATAGAAGAGCCAATTCTCGTAGAACACGGTCACCGGAGAGACCGCGTAGAGCGCCGCGAAGCCCACGGCGATCGCCCGGGGGACTCCGAGACGAAGCATGACCTGGACGATGCCGAGGGCGACCGTCGCGCCGCACCCCA
>CAZVPE010000390.1:0-4127 GCA_964628155.1 uncultured Polyangiaceae bacterium
GTGGGGACGTTCCCGCTCTTCCCTCTGGCTTTGCGTTCGGGTAGGCAGCGCTCATGCGCACGAAGCCTTCCAGCGCGCTCACCATGCGCGACCGGATGAGTCATCTCACGTTCGAGGCGGCCTGCAAACTACTCGGACCGCGCGGCAAACGCTTGCTCCTTCAAGGGGGAGGGCTCGAAATCGAGGCACCGGAGGATCTGCGAATCGACGACCGCGAAGCGGTCGTCGTGTGGGACAAGAGCGATCCCGCCCGTCGCGCCACGGCGCGCCTCGTGCTCGATCCTTCTTCGCGGTCCCATCTGCGCGCCGCGTGCACCGTCTGCGATGGCGCGTGCCTGCATATCGGCGGCCTGCTCTCCCAGATTCTCGAAAACAAGAGCGGCCTCGGGCTCGCAGAGCCGCCGCCGGAGTCGCCGCTCGTCGCATCCAACGACGAGACCGCGATCGTCGAGGCCGCGCTCACCGAACGCCGGGAGCGCGCGCGGGGCGAGCGGATGAGAATCCGGTCTCAGGACGAGACGCGCCCGTGGGCGGACTACTCCGTCACGAACCTCACCAGCGGCAAGACGTACCGGGTCGCCCTCCGGGGCGAAGAGCGGGGAATCTCGTACTGCACCTGTCCCGACTTCAGGAGCAACACCCTGGGGACTTGCAAGCACGTCATGAAGGTTCTCTCCCGGGCGCAAAAGAGGTTCCCTGCGAGCGTCCTGCGCAAGCCTTATCGGCGACACCGCGTGACGGTTCACCTGCGCTACGACGGCCAGGAACCGTCGCTCGCTCTCGCCTTGCCTGCGAAGGTCGAGCCCAAGGTGCAGGCGGTCCTCACACCGCTCGTGGGCAAGCCAATCACGCCCCGTGCGCTGCTCGAGCCACTGCGGCGGCTAGAGGCGCTAGGCCAGTCCTTTTTCGTCACGCCCGACGCCGAGGAGCTCATCGGACGCGAGACGGAACGAGAGCGGCTATCGGAGATCGTCGCGGAGATCCGAAGAGGTCCCGACAAGCACCCGCTGCGCAAGGAGCTGCTCGCGGTGCCGCTCTTGCCCTACCAGCTCGACGGCATCGCCTTCGCGGTGGGTGCCAGGCGCGCGATCCTCGCAGACGACATGGGGCTCGGCAAGACGATTCAGGGGGTGGGCGTCGCCGAGCTTTTGGCGCGCGAAGCCGGCGTCGGCAAGGTGCTCGTGGTCTGCCCTGCTTCGCTCAAGTCTCAGTGGCGAAGCGAGATCCGTCGCTTCTCACGACGAAGCGTGACGCTCGTCCTGGGCAGCGCCAACGACCGCGCGAGAGCCTACGCCGGGGACACGTTCTTCACGGTCTGCAACTACGAGCAGGTGCTCAAGGACATCCTTCACATCGAGCGAACGCGCTGGGACCTGGTCATCCTCGACGAAGGGCAGCGCATCAAGAACTGGGAGACGAAAACAAGCCGCGTCATGAAGGGATTGGCCTCGCGCTTCGCCCTGGTGCTCACGGGCACACCGCTCGAGAACCGCCTCGACGACCTGCACTCCGTCGTCGAGTTCGTCGACCCTCACAAACTGGGCCCGCAGTTTCGGTTCTTTCATCGGCACCGCAAGCTCGACGAGGACGGCAAGCTCGTCGGCTACAAGAACCTCGACGAGCTGCGCGAGCGCCTTCGGCCGATTCTTCTGCGTCGGACGCGCGAATCCGTGCGACTCGAGCTGCCATCGCGCACGACCGAGATCGTCCGCATCGTTCCCACGGCGCAGCAAAAGGAGTTGCACGACTCCCACATGAAGATCGTGGCGCAGATCGTGCGCAAGCCGTTCCTGACCGAGATGGATCTGCTGCGGTTGCGGATGGCGCTCCTAATGTGCCGTATGGCAGCCAACGGGACGTTCCTGGTCGACAAGGTCGCCCCCGGATGGTCCACGAAGCTTGAACGCCTCGACGAGCTCTTCGAGGGCATCGCGCGCGAGCGCGATCGGAAGGTTGTCCTCTTCTCCGAATGGACCACGATGCTCGATCTCATCGAGCCTCTCCTCGCGAAGCGCAAGCTCGGGTTCGTGCGGTTGGACGGGAGCGTACCTCAGAAGCAGCGGGCCGAGCTCGTCGCGCGGTTCCAGTCGGACACGACGACGCGGTTCTTTCTCTCGACGAACGCGGGAAGCACTGGCCTCAACCTCCAGGCCGCCAACACGATCATCAACGTGGATCTGCCGTGGAACCCGGCCGTCCTCGAGCAGCGGATCGCGCGTGCACACCGGATGGGGCAGTCGCGCAACGTGACCGTGTTCGTCCTGATAACCGAGGACACGCTGGAGGAGAACCTGCTTTCTACGCTCTCGGCGAAGCGAGATCTCGCCTTGGCCGCCCTCGACGTCGAATCGCAGGTGACGGAGGTCGACGTGCGCACGGGCGCCGCGGAGCTCAAGCAGCGGCTGGAGGTCCTGCTCGGCGCCAAGCCGGAGGCGCCCGAAGACCGGGTGGCGCTGGCGCGGACGGGGATCGTGCAGAACGCGCCGCTGGTCGAGGCGGGTCGGACGCTGCTGCGCGCGGCGGCGGCGTTCGCCCTCAAGCTCGGGCAAACGGAACCGAGGGAACGGACCGGGCTCGAGGCGGTCCTCGATGCCAAGGTTCACGCGGGCGACGACGGACGCATCCGATTGTCGCTGGCGTTGCCTTCGGACGACCAGGTCGAAGCGCTCGCGCAAGGGTTCGTCGCCCTGCTCGCAGGGTTTGCAAGCCATAGCTCGCCAGCCTCCACGGAGGGGCCCGCGACAGCCAACGCGGCCAATTGAGCCGGCGTCCGCCACCGGCTGCGCGAATCCAAGCGCTACGGATCGTCTATCGGCGACCATGGCGCCCCTCCAACACGAGCGCAAGCTGCATCACGATGTCGAAGCGTCCGGCGTCTGCGGCCCGTGCAATGGCTCGCGCGAGCGGCACGTCCACTTCGAAGGCCGCAGTCGTCGCGATCGATTGCGACGGCACCGTCGGCAGCACAACCTCGGGACCCACTTCGTACCCGGCGGTGGTTTGTTGCGGATCCGGTCGATCCGGCCGATCGGTGCACTCTGCAGCGTTCTCCCCGGCTTTTCGGGACGAATCATCCGGCGACAGGCAAAAACAAGGGGGACCAGGGCAAGGCCTCAACCGGTCGCGGCTTTCACAAGTGGTCGCAACCATTGACTCTGCGTCCTCCCCGTACCTCAAAGACGAAGACATCGAGTTCGCGCCCGTCTACACGAGGGCCTACCCGCGCATGGGCCGCCCGCGTGAACGTCAAACTGCAACTCGATGAGAACGGCACGATGGTCAGCTCGCCGACGCCGGTGGTGGTGGCGGGCCTGCGAGACGCGGTCGCCATCACTGTGGGTGGGCCCGGCGTAGAGGGAGGTTGCGCGCCTGCGCACCTTTCGTCATACTCCGTAGCCCAAAGGGAAATACCTAACCTTCGGGAGCCCATGCGCGCCATCTCGATCAAACTGACCAACCCCCTTGAACGAAAGCTCGATGCGCTGGCGAAAGCCCGCGGCCAGAATCGCTCCGAGGTGATTCGCGACGCCATCGAAGCGTTCGCGGGCGGCTCCGAGAAGCCGTCCGTGATCGACGCCATCGGGCATCTCGTCGGCTGCCTCGACGACGAGGGACCTCCCGACCTCGCCACGAACCCCAAGCACATGGAAGGGTTCGGGCTCGATAACGCGCAGCTCCGGCACCTCAAGCGCCGGAAGGCCCGGAAATGAAGCGAATCGTGCTTGACACAGGCCCGCTGGTCGCACTTCTCCGCAAGCGGGACCCCCACCACCCATGGGCCACGCAAACGCTCTCGCGGCTCACGTCGAGCGCCTCGCTTCCGCTCGCGACATGCGAGGCGGTGCTGGTCGAGGCGTGCTTTCTCCTTCGCTCATTCGCGGGCGGCGAGGATGCGGTCCTCGCGCTCGCCGACCATCTTGCGCTCGATTTTCGCCTGGCCTCCGAGATCACGGCCGTCCGCAAGCTGATGGAGAAGTACCATTCGGTGCCCATGTCGCTCGCCGATGCATGTCTCGTCCGGATGACCGAGACCGGTCCCGACAGCGTGGTTTTGACTCTGGACCACGATTTCCACGTCTATCGTCGCAATGGCCGCCACGTCGTGCCCGTGCTGTCGCCGTGAGCGC
>CAZVPE010000391.1:0-4102 GCA_964628155.1 uncultured Polyangiaceae bacterium
CTATTCGACGGTAGTCCTCCTGACCGGGCGGTTCTCGCCTCTCGCCGGTGGGGCGGCTCTGGCTCTGCTCATGCTCCCCATCATCATCCTGACGACCGAGGAGGCGATCCGCTCGGTCGGAACCGAGACGCGAGACGCTGCCGTCAGCATGGGCGCAACCCGAGGCGAGGTTGTCACGGGCGTCCTCTTGCCGACGGCGCTGCCAGGGATTCTCACCGGGGTACTCTTGGCCCTCGCACGAGCCGCCGGCGAGACCGCCCCTCTCTTGTTCACCATGACCTTCAGCGACTATTGGCTCAGCCGCCAGCTGATGGAACCCACGGCGTCCCTCGCGGTCTTGATTTTCAATTTTTCCAAATCTCCGTTCGACAACCAGAAACAATTCGCCTGGGCTGCCTCTTTGGTCTTGGTGTTCATCGTGTTGACTTTCACCCTCGGCGGCCAACTCCTTTCGCGCCGTGCGAGGAAACTCTCGGGAGAGCTGCAATCATGACTACCACGAGCGACAACCCGGCGCCGAGCCAAGGCGAAAAAGTGTTCGACGTCGCTGTGAAGAATCTTTACTACAGCAAATTCCGCGCGGTACGCGATATCGGACTAGGCATCGACAACGGCACCATCACTGCCTTGATCGGGCCCTCCGGGTGCGGCAAGAGCACGGTGCTGCGTTGCCTGAACCGCATGAACGACTTGAAGCGCGGCTTCCGCTTGGACGGTACGGTGCGCTATCGCGGCAAGGAGATTTACGGGAAGTCGATCGACCCGGTGGCCGTTCGTCGCCGGATTGGCATGGTGTTTCAGAAGCCGAATCCGTTCGCGATGACCGTATACCGCAACGTGGCCTATGGTTTGAAGCTCAATGGCTACAAGGGCAACCGCGACGAAAAGGTCGAGCAAGCGTTGCGCGGCGCCGCGCTCTGGGACGAAGTGAAGGACAAGCTCCAGGGAAGCGCCCTCGATCTTTCCGGTGGGCAGCAACAGCGACTGTGTATCGCTCGCTCGATTGCGACCGAGCCGGACGTACTCCTGATGGATGAGCCGTGCTCCGCGATCGACCCGGTAGCCACACACAAGATTGAAGAGTTGATGCGCGAGCTCAAGAAGAAGTACACGATTGCGATCGTGACGCACAACTTGCAACAGGCGAAGCGGATCGCGGACAAGACTGCATTTTTTTATGTGGATACAGGTGGCGGAGATCGCACCGGTTATCTCGTCGAGTACGGCGACACACCGACAATCTTCGAACATCCGAAGGAAAAGCTGACCGCGGAGTATATTGGCGGCGAGTTTAGCTGATCACAGCGGCACGGCGCAGCTCAGGGTCAATCCGCGTTCCGACGCGGTGTACGGCGACTCGGGACGCGCAAGCGTCACGCGGTTCGCCCCGTTCTCCGTGGAGGAGCAGGGCCAGCGGGAGTAGAAGTGCTCGACCCACGGCATCACGAATCCCTTCTCGGGAGGCGCAACGCGGATGACGAAGGGGGCGGGGGCGGGTCCGGGTCGCGCGACTTCGGGGCACGGCGGGAACTGGTGACGCAGGGGGCCGGCCCCAAGTCCGCGCTGGCACGAGTCCCGCCCGTTGGCGATGACGTCGTGGACGCTGGCGTCGGTGACCGGACTCGTGCTCAGCGCCGCCGCGTTGGCAAGACCCGGCTGTACCGTCGTGGCGCAGGCGACCGGCGTCAGCGACACCAACACTCCGATCAAGGCGGCCACTCGATGCATGGGACCTCTCCTCACGGCCTCCGACTGGATGTCGGCAAGACAACCCGGCGCTGGACAGCGCCGCCACGGAGACTCTGGAGCAAGCTAAGCATCGCAAGAGGCAGGCGCCACGGCGTATCGCAGCACGCGTGAACTCAGCCGTACCGTAGCTGCGCGACGACTCTCGCGGTGTTGCGTTCACTTTTGGCTTTTCGCCGGGATGGACCGCGTCGACTTTCGCGGCTTGGGCGGGACCGTGCTCGATCTTCTCGACGTTGTCCGAGCGAGCGATTCGATCGCGGACAAGACCTCCGCCTGAATGGCAAGACGGCGAGCTCGCCCGAGAGGCGTCCCGTCCCGCTCGACCACGGCGAACCGGTCGAGGACGCCGCCCGCGTGCGTGGCCGCGTCGGAGTCGACGATGCGGACGCCTGCACGAAAGAGCGCCCGCGATATCGTGAGAAGCAGTCCCGGACGATCGACCGTCTCGACTGTCAGCCGAGCGAGATCGCCATCGAGCCGGTCCTCGAAAGCGACGCGCGTCGTTACACTGGGCGCTGCACGACGGGGGCTTGGCAGCTGCTTGCGGAGAATCGACTCGACCGTTGCCGAGCCGGTCACCAACGCCGCCAGCGAGTCACGTACCCGGCTGAGATCGTTGGCCAGGGAGGCGCTGCCCGACGTCGACGATCGCTTCACCCGAACGAAGTCCACAGCCTCGGCGCGACGGGTGGCGGGATTGGCGCGCGTGTACGCTTTGACCGTGACGATATCGAGGCCATGCGCAACGAGCGACGCGCTTATCAGCGACAGCAATCCTGCTTGGTCGTCGGCGATGATGCACAAAACCACTTCGCGCTCGGACACCCTCTGCAATTCCTCGATGCAGACCGGGCGCCCGTCGCGTCGCGCAACGATGGCTGCGTGCTGTTCAATGGCCTTGGCGTCGAAGGCTTCGCGGTAGCGCTCCGGCATTGACTGCGCGAAGGCGGCTGCCGAGTGCGCGTGCTCGTCCATCAAACCAACGATGCTCCAGGCATCGTTGCGCAGTCGTTTCAGCCCCTTGGCAAGCGGCTTGCGCATCGCGTGCCAGGGGGCCGCGCCGACGCGGCAAACCATATCGCAAGAGGCGTCCCTGCGTAGCCGCCGCCCACATGGGCTGACGTCAGCCTCGTGCATGGCCGCCTCGGGGGCCGCCGGCCTCATTCTAGAGATCGAGGTCCACGTCTCCGGCAGGTTGCGAGCAGCACGTAAGCGCCTGGCCGTCGGCTGGGGGATCGAGCGGCTCCGGAAGATAGGTTACCTGGCCGGAGATGAGGCCCGTCTCGCACGTGTGGCACACGCCCGTGCGGCATGACCATCGGACCGGTACGTCGCAGGCTTCAGCCAGCTCGAGGAGGCTTCGGCACGCCGGGTCCCATCGCACCGTCAGCCCGCTGCGCGCGAACGAGACGCTGGGGCCTGGGCCCGGCGCGCCGGCTGGAAGGTGCGGAGCGCGCACCTGTGCGCCAACGACACCGGGAGTCGTCGACTCGCCAGGCCCAAACACCTCGGTGTGCACGTGCTGCGGAGGAGCACCCCATGCCGTTAGCGCCCCGGTCAGGTCGTGAAGGAACGAGGGCGGCCCGCACAAATAGAAATCCGCGTCGCGGGGCACGCCAAGCTGGTCCAACCGTGCTTTGCCGATGTGGCCGCAGGCGTCGAAGTCGCGCCCTTGCTGGTCCTGCGATCGCGGTCGGCTGTAGGCGACAAAGCTGCGGCTGTCGGGGATCGCTCGGAGCGCATCCCTCGACTCGTTCGCGAAGGGATGCTCCGTGGAGTCGCGAGCACCGTACATCCACCAAACCTGGGGCGGGGAGGGGTCCTTCGCGAGCGCGTGCAACATGGCGAGCACGGGCGTCGCCCCGACACCGGCGCTGAGCAAGACGACCGGGCGACCATGGGGCCCGACGGCTCCGAGCGTGAAGCTGCCCCGCGGCGCGCTCACGTCCAGCAAGTCGCCCACGTGGACCCGACTGTGGAGGTAGCCACTGACCGCACCGCGCGGCTCGAGCTTCACGCTGATGCGGTACAGCGCCTGCCCCGGCGTGCTCGACAGCGAATAACTTCGCAGCAGCGGGGGGCCTTCCGGCGTGGGCCGTATGCGGAGCACCACGAACTGACCGGGCAGCGCCGCGGTAAGCGGCGTCCCGTCGGTCGGCTCGAGGACGAAGGACATCACGCTGGCGCTCTCGCGCGCGACCCGCGCCACCCGAAGCGTGCGGAACCCCGGCGCGGTCGCGGGTCCAGCGCGCCCGAGCGCCGGGTTTCCGTGGATGGGGAGTCCGCTCGCCGTTGCGTCGAGCAGCTCCCGAAACGATCCCCGCCACCCCTCGCTCAGCGCGGGTATGCGTAG
>CAZVPE010000392.1:0-4091 GCA_964628155.1 uncultured Polyangiaceae bacterium
CGGTGATGTTGGTGGTGCGCCGGAGCACGGTGGAAGTGCGTGCCCCCGGCTTCGCCGCCTCCGACGGCGACGTGGGCGATGTCATCCCCGTACAGCTCCGTCCGTCGGGACGGACCATTCGCGCCCGGCTCTCGAGCAAAGACGAGGCCGTGGCACTCGAGGACGGCCAATGAAGCCCTGGCGCGCGCTCCTCGTCGCGATTGCTCTGGACTCCGTATGCGCATGCGGACCGCGCCACGTGGCACCGTTCACGCCGCGCCAGCGTATCTACAATGGCGGCGGCTACGCGCAGAAGGACGCCTCCGCAAAGCCCGCCCCCGGGTCGCTCTTCAGCGAAGCGAACCCGGGATACCTCGAAGACACGCGCGCCGTTCGCACGGGCGACTTCGTCATCGTCAACATCAACGAAAGCGCCGACGCGCAGGGCGATTCCAGCACCAATCTGAGCCGCGACAGCACCGCGAACATGGCCGTGAGCGGGATGATGGGCATCATCCCCGCTCTCAAGCGCGCGTATCCGGACATCGATCCGTCGCAGCTCATCGCTTTCGCGAATACGGCCGCTTTCAACGGGTCGGGGACCACGGAGCGAAAGGGCCAGCTGAACGGGAGCGTTGCCGTTCGCGTGGTGAAGGAGATGCCCAACGGCGACATGTTCATCGAGGGCACGAAGGTCGTGCTGATCAACAACGAAGAATACCACCTTTACCTTTCTGGCTTGGTCCGTCCCGCAGACATCGCTCAGGACAATTCCATTTCGTCGACGCGCATCGCAGACGCGCAGATCGAATTTACCGGCCGGGGCGACGTCGCCGACCAGAACCGAAAAGGCTGGCTCGCCCGGCTTCTCGACACGCTCAATCCTCTGTGAACCGAGGTCCCACACCGTGCTCCGCAAACCACTCGCTCTCTTGGGTATCGTCGGTCTCGCACTGGGCGCGATCCTGTCGTGGTCGTCGAGCGCCCGGGCCGACCGACTTCGCGAGCTCGTCGAGGTGGCCGGCGCCCGGGACAACCAACTTGTCGGCTTCGGGATCGTCACGGGCCTCGCCGGCACCGGGGACGACGTCAGCGTGCCGTTCACCCAGCAAGCCGTTCTCTCGATGCTGAGGCGCCTCGGCGTTCAGGCGGACCCGACGCAGCTCCGCATGCGCAACGTCGCCGCGGTGACGGTGACCGCCACGCTAGTGCCGTTCGCAAAGCAAGGAACGAAGATCGACGTCACGGTCGCCTCGCTGGGCAACGCCCGGAGCCTCTCGGGGGGTGTGCTCGTGCAGACGCTGCTCAAGGGTGGCGATCAGCGCGTCTATGCGGTGGCCCAGGGGAGCTTGCTCGTCGGAGGTTTCGACGCACACGGATTGAGCGGAAGTTCGCTCCGGAGCGGGGCCACGACGACGGGCCGGATCCCGGCAGGGGCCCTGGTCGAGCGCGAGGTGCCGACTTCTCTCGTGACCGATGGGTCGCTTCACCTGGAGCTACGCACGCCCGGCTTCACGGTCGCCTCCCGCGTCGTCGAAGCGATCAACAAGAAATTTGCCGGTGCCGCGAGCGCCGTGGACGGCGGCGCGGTCGCGGTGCACCTCCCAGCCGGATACGAGACGCGTGTCGTCGACTTCGTCGCGGCGCTCGAAGACGTGGAAGTCGTTCCGCTCCGCCCTGCCCGGGTGGTCATCAACGAGCGCACCGGCACGATCGTCGCGGGCGGGGACGTTCGCCTCTCGCCGGTGGCCGTCGTCCACGGGAGCCTGAGGATCGTCGTGAAGGAAACGCCCACGGCGTCGCAACCCACCGCGCCGTTCGGACAGGGGACGACCGTCGTGACACCTCGAACGGACATCGAAACGAGCGAAGGGCAACGGTCGATTGCCTACGTGCCTGCCGCACCCACGCTTGCGGACGTCGCGTCGGCACTCGGCACTCTGGGGCTGTCGCCGCGAGAGATGGCAAGCGTCCTGCAAGCATTGCGTGGTGCAGGAGCCCTCGAAGCAGAGGTGGTGGTCGAATGAGCATCGGCATCGCACCCGTCGTCACTCCCCCGCCGGTCGGCCGGGCGGCACCCGATCCGCGGATCGAAAAGCTGCGTCACGCCGCCGGAGAATTCGAGTCGCTGCTGGTCAAGCAGATGCTCAAATCGGCCAAGATCGGCGGCGGCGGAGGAGCCGAAAAACCCGGCGGATACGCGGACATGGCGGTCGACGCCCTCGCGTCGGCCATCGAGAAGGGGGGCGGCCTGGGCCTGGCTCATCGAATCGAGCAGGCGATTGCTCACAGCGTAGCGAACGGAAGCGCGAACACACCGAAAGGCGGGTAGACGCTAAAGGTCACCGCGAGTCCGCCGTTCTCCCTGATCGCAAGCAAAGAACTTCGAGGGAGCCGGGATGCGCATTGTTGATTCGTACGGCAGATTCAATGTGGGCGGTACAGATACGGCGCGTAAAGGGGCTGCGGCCGGAGCTGCGACCAACGCGAACGCCGGGGACGCGAAGAGCACGGCGAAGGCAGGAAGTGACGCGGTGACCGTCTCCGCGCAGGCTCACGAGCTCGCGCAAAAAGCTTCGGCGGCGGCGGACACGGCCAAAGTCGCCAATCTTCGCGAAGCCATTCAGAACGGATCGTTCAAGATCGACCGAGAGGCGATCGCAAAGCGACTGGTAGATGGAGGATAGTGAGCCCATGAGCAGCGACGCGATAACTGAGCTTGAAGCGCTTCTTCGCGAAGAGCGAGAGGCCATTCGTCAGCTCGACAGCGCGCGCGTGCTGGCCTACGCCGAGCGCAAACAGGCGCTGGTCGAATCCTTGAAGCAGCAAGGCGGCGGGACCCTCTCGGAAGAGAACGCAACGCGACTGCGCGCGATCGCGCCGGCGCTGCGCCACAACAGCGTTCTGCTGGCGCACGCACGCGACGTACTGCGAGATGCCCTCGTCGCCGTTCGGGCGGACGTGGGACCGGTCCTCGCGAACCGGCCACGTCCTGCTGGAGTTGTTCCGCGAATGATTTCGGTGCGGGGCTGACGTGGGATCCCTCAACGCTCTGCTCGGGACGATTCAGGACGGGCTGGCCGCTCAGCAGGCCGGCCTCGACGTCACCGGGCAGAACATCACGAATGTCAGCACACCCGGTTACGTCGACCGGAGCGCCGTCCTCGAGGAGCAACCGCTCGGTGGTGTCAACGTCGCGGAGATCCAGCGATCGTTCAATTCGTTCACCTACTCCCAGGTGCTCGTCGCGCACGGCCAGAATACCTCGTCACAAACGCTGAGCAGCACGCTCGGGGAAGCGCAGGCGGTGGTTGCGCCGCAAGGCGGCGCTGCAGTCAGTGACACGATGAATACGTTCTTCTCGTCGCTGCAAACGCTGACGGCGAATCCGAGTGACCCGTCGACGCGCTCGGCGGTGCTCGCCAGCGCGGCGCAGCTGGCGCAGAGCTTCTCGACGACCGCCAACGGGCTGTCGCAGCTCCAGAGCTCCATTTTTTCGCAGGCGCAATCCTACGCGACCGCGTTGAACAAGAGCCTCTCCCAGATTGCTGCGCTCAACTCTCAGATTTCCCAAGCCCAGGCGAGCGGAGACAACGCCCCCGACCTGCGCGATCAGCGCGATACGCTCGTCACGTCGGTGGCGGACACCATCGGCGCCAAGGTCGTCGCCGATCCGTCGGGGAGCGTTACTCTGTTCGCGGCGGGCGGCGTACTCGTCGGGGGGAACAAGGCCTCCGCGCTCGAGGTGTCCCTCGACGCGTCGGGAGCCATGAAGTTTGCGGTGAGCAATCCCGGGGGCGTGCCCATCGACCTCACGTCCGGCGTCACCCAGGGCAAGCTCGGCGGCCTGCGGGAGGCTCGCGACGTCGACATCGCGAACACCGCAACGCAGCTCGATCAGCTTGCCTACAATTTCTCGAACGCCGTCAACGCCGTTCAGTCCACGGGCTACGGACTGGACGGGGTGAGCGGGCGTCCGCTCTTCGCGCCGCCGGCGACGGTCGCGGGCGCCGCCGCGGCCATGACGGTCGACCCCTCGGTGGCGGGTCAGCCCGGCAACATCGGCGCCGCGGCCAGCGCGCAAGACGTGCCGGGGGGCAACGACGTCGCCA
>CAZVPE010000393.1:0-4077 GCA_964628155.1 uncultured Polyangiaceae bacterium
CCGCGCTCCGGGCTCCTCGAGCGTCTTGAGCAGCGCGTTGGCCGCGGCGATGCTGAGCTCTTCGGCGCGCCGGACGATGAACACCTTGGCGCGGCCCTCGTAGGGGGGAAAGGAAGCGTTGGCGAGCACGAGGGCACGCACCTGATCGATGCTGATCTCCTGGCTTTCCGGCGAGCGCCTTCCGATGGCGGCCGGGTCGTAGAGCCCGCGCTCGATGACGACCACGTCGGGATGAGCCGGCCTCGTTTCGCCCTGGCGCGGTACCGCCCGGGAACACGCGCTGCAAACGCCACACGCGTCGGAGCTGCCGCCGGCCCTCCGCTCGCACACGAGGGCTTGTGCCAGACCGAAGGCCGTCCGCTCTTTGCCGACCCCGTCTGGACCGTCGAACAAATAGGCATGATGCACGCGCCCCGATGCGAGCGCGCGCCGAAGCGTTTGGACCGCCGCAGGCTGAGAGCGGACCGTCGACAGCAGAACGGACACGGCTCAGCCTAGCTTCGAAGCACCTTCCGAAGGCGATCCGTCGTACATGGTCACCGTCGTGGACCCTCGCGCGAAGATGGCCATCCGCTCGACGGGCTCGTCGTGATCGCCGGCCAGGTCGTGCCAGCGGTCCGCGAGCTCGGCCCTCGGTAGGTAGACGTAAGCGCTGGGCGCCACCGTGCACGGGTCCATGAAATAGAGGTTCTCGCGGTCGTAGCCGACCATCACGACGTAATGGCCCGCGTCCCAGAGGTCGCGCCAGGGCGTCTCTTGATCGCGCCACGCCTGGAGGTCGACTATCGGAGGCTGACGCGCGTCGATGGCGCGCTCGAGCTCGGCGACGGTAACATCGCTGTGACGGTACTCGGCGGTTACGCCACCGGCGGTGTTCAGGAACGCGGCGATCGGCTGAGGTTCGGTGCCCTTGGCATGGGTGGTTTCCAAGGGAAGATAGAGGGCAGTCTCATCCACGCTTGCGTACGTGTCCCAGCGCCAATAGCGCAGAAGGGAGAGCGTGGCGGCGTTGCCGCAGCTGAAGTTGGTACGCTGTTTGACGGGGGGTACACGGATGAGATTGTGTGGCAGTGATGTGACGAAATCATGGTGATCCCGCCGGATTATGACGTGTGAGAGAAGCTCGAGTGGCTGCTCGTTCATGGGCGGGGCAGGTTCTAGCGAACTGTCGGTCCGGGAGGAAGGGTCAAGGCTTCTTGAGCTCGGAACCGGCGTCTTCTTCCCGATCGAGGGCGTCCAGTTCGTCGTCGGTCAGGGGCTCGGCGTGACCTTCGCCCCGCTCCCGCGCGAACATCCGGTTGAGTGTCCGGCGATCGATGCCCAGAACTTCGGCGGCTCGGGTCTTGTTGCCTCCGGTGCGCGAAAGCACGCGGTCGATGTAGCGGCGCTCCAACACGGCAAGGGCCGGCCAGTCCTCGGCGAGCGAATCTTTGCCCGATGATCCCCCGTCGACCGACCACGCGCGGGCGACTTCGGGCGGCAGATCGCCCGTGGTGATGACGCCCTCGCGGGCGAGAAGCATCGCCCTCTCGATGATGTGCGAGAGCTCGCGCACGTTCCCCGGAAACGCGTAGTTCTCAAGGGCTTCGAAGACCTCCGGCGCGACCCTCGGCGCGGGGCGCCCGAGCCGCTCGGCGTGGCGCGTCACGAAATGCCGGATGAGAAGCGGGATGTCGCGTTTGCGGTCGCGGAGCGGCGGGACATGGACCGTGACGACTTGCAGCCGAAACAGCACGTCCTCCCGAAAGCGTCCCGCCGCGACCTCGGCCTTGAGATCGCGGTTGGTCGCTGCCACGACGCGCGCGTCGACTTTGATGGTCTCGGCGGCGCCGACGCGGCGGATTTCCCCCTCTTGCAGCACGCGAAGGAGCTGCACCTGCATCTTCGGGCTGATCTCTCCGATTTCGTCGAGAAATAGCGTTCCCCCCTTGGCCTCCTCGAAGAGACCCCGCTTGGTCGCGTTCGCGCCGGTGAACGAGCCGCGCTCGTGGCCGAACAGTTCGCTCTCGAGGATGGACTCGGGGAGCGCGCCGCAATTGACAGCGACGAACGGCCGGGTCGCGCGGGGACTCTTCGCGTGAATGGCCTTCGCAACCAGCTCTTTGCCGGTACCGCTCTCACCCACGATGAGCACGGTCGCGGTCGTGGGCGCGACGTGCGCCACGGTCTTGTACACCGCCAACATGGCGGGGGTCGTGCCGATGATCTGAGCATCGGGCTGGGAGCGGCCTCTCTTCAGAGGCTCGGCCTCCGAGCGAGCGAGCTTCCGGCGCGCAATCGCCTCGGACACCATGTGTTTGAGCTCGGTCGGCTCGATCGGCTTGGAGAGGTAGTCGTACGCGCCTTCTCCGACGGCGTTCATCGCGCCGTCGATGTCCGCGTACGCGGTCATCAGAATCACCGGGGTCGACGGACTTGCCTCGCGGACGCGCCGCAGCACGTCGTGTCCGCTCGTGTCGTTCGCGAGGTGAATGTCGCTGAGGACGACGTCGTAGCGTGCGACCTTCGCCGGGGCCGGTACCGCGTCGGCGTTGTCGAACGTATCGACCCGATATCCCTCGGTGCGGAGCACGCGCGCCAGCAGACCGGCCAGGACGTCGTCGTCTTCGAAGAGCAGGACGCGACTCTGTCCCTCGATGTCGCCGGCGACCTCTTCGCGCTTTTCCTCGGTCATCGCTGTCCCCGCTCGTTACGTCGTAGCAGACGCGCGGCATCGGCCGTCCCGCCCGACCGCGACAATGCGTCCCGCCCGAACCGCTCGGATCGGCCGTTCTGTCGCCGTCCTTGGGCATTTCCGAGCTATTTCCGGCACACCTCGCCTCCATTCACGAGGGATGCCGGCGCCGGGGGGCGGGAGCAAAGCGCCTTGTGCGGGCCAATGTGTGCGGAGGTGTTTCCGATGCCCGAAGGCCGGCCCCCCTCGTTGGCCCTTCAGTTCTTGGACGGAGAGAAGGCTTGCGCGTCGCCCGCGTGGACGACGAAGCGCGGCACGGTTGCGCTGCGACCCCTCGGGTCCTCCGCGATGCGGCGTTGTTCGTCCGACGTGTAGTAAACGACCGGACCGGGGCGACCGCTCGCCGATGCGACGGGGGCCCATTTCTCCAGCAGATCACCGTAGGCCAGTTGCTTCGGGTCGAAGACGACGCGGAGCGCTTCGGTGTGGTCGACGGTGCCGGTCTCCACTTCGAGGACCCCAGGGATGGCCTGCAACGCCGACTGGGCCGCGCGTCCGCCAGCCAAGAGCGCCGTGTCGAGTGTGGCCTCGCATCCGGGTCGCTCGCCCGGGGCCGGCTTGGCGCAGGCGTTCGCCGTCGCTGCCGGAACTGCGTGAGCGGGGGCGCCGCTCGCGAAGAGCCCCGCGTACGCTCCGTACCCCTCTGCGGCCAGCCGCGTGGCCGGAACGAACCGCAGCGACGCAGAGTTGATGCAGTAGCGCATTCCCGTCGGCTCGGGCCCGTCGTCGAACACGTGTCCCAGATGCGAGTCGCCGGACCTCGAGCGAACCTCCGTGCGCATCATGCCCAGGCTGATGTCGGACTTGGACGCGACGCGTCCGTCTTCGATGGGCTTCGTGAAGCTCGGCCAGCCCGTGCCCGACTCGAACTTGTCGAGCGAGCTGAAGAGAGGCTCGCCCGTCACGACGTCGACGTAGATGCCGGGTTCGTGATTGTCGAAGTACTCGTTTCGGAACGGAGGTTCGGTCGCGTCGCTCTGCGTCACTTTGAACTGAATCGGAGTGAGTTTCTTCTTCAGCTCATCGATCGGCGGCTTCGAATATCCGCGGGTGGGCATGGTGGGACTCTCCTTCGCGCTGGGCGGGTCGAGGTTTGCCGCGAGCGGCCGAGCCGGCGTCGCGGACGATTGCCGGCACGCCCCCAAACATAGGCATAGAAGAAGCGTTGTCGCGTACGCGTGACGCCTGTGCATGGTTTGCTCCTCGCGCCGGCAGCGGAGCCGATGCTCCGCTCGTCCTTGCAGTTGCGGGAAGAGTACGCCCGCGGGGGCGGGTCGTTACCGCGAGGGCGCGCCTTTTTTCGACGCATGAGTGCTACACCGAGCCGGTTGTCGCCGCTCGAT
>CAZVPE010000394.1:0-4070 GCA_964628155.1 uncultured Polyangiaceae bacterium
GCCCACAGAATCCTCAGGGTACGCTCCAACGGGGGGCGAAGCGAAGCCAGCGTTATGAGTCATCGACACCCCAATGCCTCAAAATAATCGCGTACTCCTGGCCGCACGTCCGCAAGGCGAACCCAGGCTGGACGACTTTCGCTTCGACGTGCAGCCTGTTCCCGAACCAGCCGAAGGTGAACTGCTGCTGCAAGTCGTTTTCGTTTCGCTCGATCCGTATGTCCGCGGGCGGATGAACGGCGGCAAGTCCTACGCAAAGACCCTCGAAATCGGTGACGTGATCGAAGGCCGGACCGTCGCCCGTGTGCTTGCGTCACGGAACCTGGGCTTTGCGCCTGGTGATTGGGTGCTCGGCCGTGCCGGCTGGCAAACCCACGTCCTTTCGAACGGCGAAGGCTTGCGCAAACTCGACCTGAGCGTGGCCCCCGCCACGGCTTGGTTGGGGGTGCTCGGCATGCCGGGCCTCACGGCGTATGCAGGCTTGCTCACGATCGGAAAGCCCAGGCCTGGCGAGACACTGGTCGTTGCGGCCGCCACGGGACCGGTCGGATCGGCGGTCGGGCAGATCGCGCGAATCCACGGCACGCGCACCGTCGGTATCGCGGGTAGCGAAGAAAAGCGACGAGCACTGGTGGGTGAGTTCGGCTTCGATGTGGCACTCAATCATCGCTCGCCAACGTTTGCAACCGAGCTGGCCGAGTCCTCTCCGAGGGGTATCGACGTCTATTTCGAGAACGTGGGTGGGCACGTATTCCGAGCGGTCTTGCCGCTGCTCAACGACTTCGCGCGTGTACCGGTGTGCGGCCTCATCGCGCACTACAACGCGACCTCCGAACCCTCCTCGGCTCCCGACCTGACCGCGGAACTTCTCGGTCGGATCTTACGCAACCGTCTGACGTTTCGAGGCTTCATCGTCAGCGACTTTGCCGACCAGCAGGCGGCATTCGAACGCGACATGAGACGTTGGATTGCTGAAGGTCGCGTCAAGTACCGTGAAGACATCGTAAACGGGCTGCATGCGTGTCCACAGGCCCTGATCGGCCTGCTGCGCGGAACCAACTTCGGTAAGCTGATCGCTCGCTTGAGCGACGGCTGACTTCTTCGCTGCACTACTTGGTCCGAGATACAAAGGAAAGGCACATGGCAATAAAAAGACGTCGGCTCGGGACCACCGGTCTTACAGTCTCGGAGATTTGCTTGGGCACCATGACGTTCGGGTCGCACGCGGACGAGGCGACGAGCGTGCGGATTCTCGACAAGGCGTTCGACGCCGGCGTCGACTTTTTGGACGTGGCCGAGGTGTATCCGGTGCCTCCGAAACCGGAATACGCCGGGCAGAGCGAACTCATTGTCGGCAAATGGCTCAAGGACAAGCCGCGTGACTCGATCGTGATCGCGACCAAGGTCGCCGGCCCAGGAGGCGGGTGGTTCGTGCCGCCCGTTCGCGGCGGCAGGACTTCGCTCGATCGGCACCACATCGAACGGGCGGTGGAAGGAAGCCTCAAGCGACTGGGCACCGACTACATCGACCTCTACCAAACCCATTGGCCGGACCCGGAGCTTCCGATCGAAGTGACGCTCGAGGGGCTCGATCGCGTCATCCGTGCCGGAAAGGTACGTTACGTGGGCGCGAGCAACGAGACGGCGTACGGTTTGACCAAGGCGCTCTACGCGAGCAAGAGCTTGGGGCTACCCAAGTACGAGACCATTCAGAACAACTTTTCTCTCCTCAACCGTCGCTTCGAAGACGAGCTGGCCAATGTCTGCCGACGCGAAAAGGTCAGCTTGATTCCTTACAGCCCGATCGGCGGGGGTGTGCTCAGCGGCAAGTACAGCGGCGGAAAGTGGCCGGAGCCCGCTCGTTTCAGTACCTATCGCAACAACCCGGCTCGCGGGCAAGCGATGACCAAGCGCTTCGTGAACGACAGGACCCTGGCAACCACCGAGCGGGTTTCGAAGCTCGCCGCCGAGCTCTCCGTCTCTCCAGTGACCTTTGCTGTCGCCTGGAGCCTCTCGCATGATTTCGTAGGCTCCTCCATCGTCGGCGCCACCCGCGTCGAACAGCTTGACGAGATTCTTGCCGCGAGCGAGCTGACGATTCCTTCCGAGCTACTCGGGCGGGTCGACGAAATCTCGCGCGAGATTTTGTACCCGATGGGATGAGTTGGCGGTCGAGCGCCCGGGAGGCTTCTCGAGCGCCGTACAAAGGACAGTTCGAATCGGCTGCCCGGACGTTGTCAGCTCCAGCCGGAGCTCGGCGCGGGAAGAGCCCTTTGGTTGTAAAGGAGCTTCGTCCGCCTCTCGATCTCTTCGGGAGCGAGTTTGGAGAAGTCTTCGACCAGATCGGCGCCGACCGCGAGACCCCGCTGCACCGCCGGCCGCGCGCTCAGCTCTTCGAACCAACGCTTCACGTACTTGAACTCATCGAGTTCTTGCTGCTGCGCTTTCCAGTTGACGACCCACGGGTAGGAGACCACGTCTGCGATCGTGTACTCGGCGCCCGCGAGGTAGCGGCGGTCGTAAAGACGGTTATTGAGAACCCCGTAGAGCCGGTTCACTTCGTCGCTGAACCGGCGAATCGCATAGGACTGGTCGCCCTGCTTCGTTCCGAGGCGCAGGAAGTGGCCGAGCTCCCCCGTCTTGGGGCCCTGATTGGCCACTTGCCATACGACCCATTGGGTGATCTCGTAGCGCCCTCGCAGGTCCTTCGACCAGAGCTTGCCTGACTTCTCGGCGAGATAGAGCAGAATCGCGCCCGACTCGAAGATGGAGAGGGGCGGGCCTCCGGCGACCGGGTCGTCGTCGACGAGCAGAGGCATCCGATGATTCGGGTTCAGCGCCAGGAAGCTCGGCTGGAACTGGTCCCCACGCCCGATGTTGCAGGGGACAATCCGGTACTCGAGGCCCGCCTCCTCGAGGAAGATCGTGATCTTTTTTCCGTTTGGGGTCGGCCAAAAATGGAGGTGGAGCAAGGCTTGCCTCGTGGAGTGTTCTTCGACCTACGCGCCCCCGCCCAGGGGCAGGAACGGGCGACTTTGAGCTTCCCGCGGCCTCACAGCGACCGCAAGTCGTAGGCCCGCCTATGCCGCGCCGAGCGTGGCCTCGGCCCCGGGCTCGCGCCCTAGACCACGCCCCGCATCGCGCCGCCGAACCTCCTCCCGCACCCGCGGAATGAGCTCGCGTCCGAAGTCGATCGCGTCGTCGTACGGATCGAACCCCCGGATCAAGAACGTCGTCACGCCGATGTCGTAGTAGTCGAGCAGTGCCTGCGCGACGGTCTCCGCCGACCCGACCAGAGCCGTGCTGTTACCCGGCGCACCGAGCTCTTTGGCGATCGCGGTCCAGAGCGCACGATCGTGACGCGCGCCCTTCTCGGCCGCGGCGAGGAGCCGCTGACTGCCGACGGACCTGTTGCCACTCGCGACCCACGACCGGAAGGTCGACCCCGCCGCGGCGGTACCGGCCTTGATGGCCTCGAGTATTCGATCTGCGCGGGCCCACGCGAGATCGTCGGTTGCACCCAGGATGGGCCGGAACGACACGCTGATGCGCGGCGGTTCGGAGCGACCGGCAGCCTTCGAAGCCGCCCGGATGCTGTCAATTTGTTGCTTCGTTTCGGCAAGGGGCTCGCCCCAGAGCGCGTAGACGTCGGCGTGCTTCGCTCCGACGCGATAGGCCGTCTCCGAGGAACCGCCGAAGTAAAGCGGGATGCTCCGCCGCTGGAACGGCCGCACCGTGGGCGCGTAGCCCTCGACCCGATAGAAGCGCCCCTCGAAATCGAACGGCGCGTCGGCCCCCCACGCACGCCGGACGATCTCGAGGTACTCGTCGGTCCGCGCATACCGGTCGTCCTTGCCGAGGAAGTCGCCGTCGCGGCGCTGCTCGGCGCCGAGGCCGCCGGTGATGATGTGGACGGCCGCTCTTCCGTTCGAAAAGTGGTCCAGCGTCGCGAGCTCGCGCGCGGCGACGGTCGGCGCCCGGAAGCCGGGGCGATGCGAGACCAGCATCGACAAGCGCTCGGTGTGGGCCGAGGCGTAGGCAGCGACTTGAGAGCCCTCCGGGGAGATCGG
>CAZVPE010000395.1:0-4036 GCA_964628155.1 uncultured Polyangiaceae bacterium
CAGTACGGCGCTCGGAATCTTTGGCGGTCTATAGGATTTCTGCGGCACGTGAACCTCCCAACCTTGGCCCGCTGTACGAGGGAACCATACGGCCTCGGCGCCCACGCAGTTCAGGGCGAGGAGGCGGCGCCCCTCGCGGGGGCCTGCTCAGTCTCATCTCCGTGGCGCGCGCCGAGTCCGCTCGTCAGCCAGGCGCTGCGCCGCGGCGCCGGAGTTTCGCCGGAGTAGCCAGGAGGGGTAGGGGAGTTCGTCGACCACCAGGCCAGGCACATTTCTAATAGAGGGGCTGCTGACATCGGCCGCCCGTGCACGGAACGCCGTTACAGCAGTTGGCCGCCGTCTGGCAAACCTGGCCGTAAAGAGAGCAACCGCTTGCCGGTCCTCCGCCTCCCGATCCTCCGCCACCAGCGGCGTCGCCGTGGCGGCCGCCATCGCCCCCTGCCCACCGGCCGCCGTCAAATTGCGACCCCGCGTCGCCGCCGCCACACGGCCCGCACACCCCGTGCGTGCTTCCCGACTGCACGACACACGACGAGCCCGGGCAGCAGTCGCCGGTGTTGGTGCATTGACCGCATGCAGCCGCGCATTGCGAGCCCAAGCAAAACGTAGGGCGGCGTTCCGCCTGCCAGAGCATTCGGAACGCACGATGCGCCGTCGCAGCAGTTCGCGCTGGATGCGCACGCTCCGCCAGCGGCGACGCATTGCGCAGCGGCGCATCGGGGAACGCCCACGTTGTCCTGGCGGCACGTGTCCTCGGTCTCGCAGTTCCCGCTGCAGCAATCGCACGACGCGTTGCAGGAACTAGTTCTGAGCTTGCAGACGTCGCCGTCCGGTTTGCACCCCATCGGGTTTTGGCAGACGCCGACCGCGCCCGGCGCCGAGATCACGCAGCTGACCGGCTTGTGCGAACCACCGGGGAGACCCGTTGCTCCACAGCAGTCGCTGTCTTGCATGCAAAGGTCGCCGACGACGTGACAGCCGCTGACCGGCTGGCAGACGAGCACCCCGGTGGGTCCCCACGGGGCGCAGGCGCGGCTGCAGCACGGTCCCCCGCACGCCGGCAAGCCGGCGTCGGTTTGCACGGCTCCCGCCTTGGCCATCGTTCCGCCGCAAAGCTGTCCATCGGCCAAGCCGCAGTTCGCGGGGAACTTGCGCGTACCTGGAACTGACATCGCAGGGCGGCCCGCGCGCACACGAAGTAGCTCGCGTCGAGCTCGTTTTGGCCCAGGGGCGGGGGGCGTCGCGATCGCCGGGCAGTTCCGATGAGTCGTGTCTCCGTCCTCGTCCTCCCATTTGTTGCCCTGCTCGGATGCGACGACGTACCGCAGCTGACGTTTGCAATCGGCGACTCTGGGGCCAGCGATGTGGCCTCCAAGGACGCGGCGTCGAACGTGGCCGACGTGCAGGCCGAGACCGATTCGCCCCTCATGGCGGACGCTCCCGCGTCAATCGTTGCCAGCTGCCCGCTCAATCCCCCGGGCGGGGCCAGTGCATGCTGCGGACCGATCGCGTGCAACGGCGACTGCGATGCCCATTGTTCCGAGTGTGAGAGCAAGTGCACACTTTCTCAGGTGTGCTGCGCCAAGAACAACGTGAGCTGTCACGCCGCCAGCTTCACCTGCAACTGATCGTTGGCCGTGGTCCTGCACCACTAGGCGGGTAGCGCCTGCCCCCAGAGCGATTCTGGCATCGTCTCGAAACCTGCAAGAAAAGTCTATGAGGCACGGGCGACCATCCAACGGCGGACGCTGGTTACGAATCTATGGAACCCGAGGAGGTGAAAGGACGCGACGTCGGGAAACCTCCATGGCGGGGTCTTCCGTGCGAACTCGTCCCGTGTCATTCTCAACGATGTCCGGGGAAGCTTGCCATCGGCGAGCGTTGCTGCGTCTACCACTAACCATTGTCCCATTTTACCTAACCCGTTTCCGGGCGTTTTGCCCAAGTCGACTTTTGTCACCGCGTCCCAAGACCGATGTTTCCACGAGGTCCCTTTGAGGGTTCGCCAGCCAAGCATATTGTCCGAAACCATGACGAAGACGGTCGCGGCGAGCCTACGCGTGATGGCGCTGGCATGTGCGTCCGGCTCCATCATCATCATACTATTGATCGAGACACAGTGCGGGCTGGCGAACACGACGTTCTGGATGGGCTTCGAGGCGAATTTGATAGCCACCTTGGTCGGGCTCATTTGTGGAATTCCTATCGCTCTCACGATTCGTCAAAAGCAACAACGCACCATTGACCGCGCAACCGAGCGTCAGACCGAGCTCCGAGCCACCGACCTTGAAAGAAGGGTCACTCGCGTGCTGCTTGACGAATTCAGACAAAACGAGACTCAAGCTGGCCGCTGGCGAGAACAGCTCAGCAGAGACGCACGGCTTCCGGTTGGTTTCTTCACTGAACGTTGGGAGGTTCTAAAGGAGAGCGGAGACCTCGCCAGCGTTAGCGATCTGGATCTCGTGAGCCATTTCGCGAGATGTCACGAGCTGTATGGCGTATTCAACATTCTCCTCGAACACCTCATGGATATCGTATGGTTTCCCGGATTGGTCGTTGGGTTGGCTGACGGAACCAGTAACCGCGACGACCGCCGGGAGGAGGTCGTGAAGACCATGCTTAACCTTTTGGGCGACGTGGACGCTGCGCACGACGGCCTGGCAGACCGGCTAAACGCAGGCGCGTCGGACAAGACTGGACGCTCGGCGAGGCGGGCTGTCCCTCATGGCTCGGAGAGACACGCGACGAGCTTACGATGATGCTGGTTTCGGACTCAGTCCGAGGCCCGAGACAGCTCGATCGACGTCCGGGCCGGCGGCTGCCGCCGACTGGTCTCGCCTTGTCCTTTAATCACTGTTCGGCGCCGGCGTAGGAAAGGAGGTTTCGTTACGGTGGAGGCGCCGGACGCTTGGGCTGCTTGCGTCCGGACCGTCGAGGAGCACACCCACGTGCTTGAGCAGCTTGTCGCGCGTGAACGGCTTTTTCAGGAATGCGTTGGCGCCCGCCTCTTCGGCATTGGCCACGTCTTCGGGAGAGCTACGGTCGCTTATCACAAGAACCGGAACATTTCTAAGTCGCCGATCGCTTCGAATGTACTCGCAGAGCTCGAGCCCGGACTCGCGCGGCAGCGTCATGTCGAGGCAAAAGAGATCAGGCACGCGTCCCGAGAGGAGCTTGATGGCGCTGTGGTAATCGGCCGCAAGCTCGACTGTGAAGTTTTCGTCGACGAGGCAACGCCGGATGGCCTCTCGCTCGGTCGGATGGTCCTCCACGAGCATGACCACTCCCTTGCTCTCTGCTCGTTTGGTCTCCACCGATTTGTCTCCTCGAAAACCTTCGCGCGCGCCATGGGCGATTCCTCCTAGCGCGACTGCACTTCAAGTGGCGCGAGGCGGCTCAGCTGGCACCGCGTCCCGTGAAAACGGCCGGAACGTTCTGCAAGATGAGCTGAAAGTCCTGCGCCAAACTCCAGCGGTCGACGTACCGCATGGCTACGCACATCCACTCTTCGAAAGAGATCTCGCTCCGCCCGCCCACCCGCCAAACGCACGTGAGCCCCGGGCGCACGGAAAGCCGCCGGCGCTGCCATGCTTCGTACTTGGCCACTTCGGACGGGGTAGGGGGGCACGGCCCGACGAGGCTCATTTCGCCACGCAACACGTTAACGAGTTGGGGAAGCTCGTCGATGTTGTACTTGCGGATGAAGCGACCCACAGCCGTGATGCGCGGATCGCGCGGCATCTTGAAGAGCGGCCCTTGGTCATCGAAGTCCGCCAACTCGGCTCTGAGCTGCTCGGCCTGGGCGACCATCGATCGAAACTTCAAGATGTGAAAGCTGCGCCCGCGCAAGGTGACGCGCTCTTGCCTAAAGAGCAGCGGCCCTCTGGAGGTCACCTTGATGACCACTGCGACCACGACGATTAAGGGAGAGAAAAGCGCGAGCGCAAGCGAGGACGCGAGGATGTCGAACGCTCGCTTGAGCGCCTGCTGCACCGGCTTGCTGCGGACATAGAGGTAGTGGACGTAGCCCTCGGCG
>CAZVPE010000396.1:0-4014 GCA_964628155.1 uncultured Polyangiaceae bacterium
CGTCGGCACTCCTTCGTTCATGGCGCCCGAGCAGGCCCTCGCGCAGGGAGACGAAGTCGACCCTCGAACCGACGTCTGGGCGGCGGGAGCAACGCTGTTCACCATGCTCTCCGGGCGGTTCGTGCACGAAGGCGATAACGCGCGACAGATGATGATCAAGGCGGCGACCATGCCGGCGCGCTCGCTGGCGGACGTCGCTCCCGCTACGCCGGCCGCCGTCGTCGACCTCGTGGCGAAGGCGCTCGCGTTCGAACGGTCGGCGCGCTGGGATTCGGCCACCGCGATGCGCGAGGCCGTGGCCGAGATTCATCAAGAGCTCTTCGGTGCGTTCAGCCACGATTCCCTGAAGGAGTGCCTTGCGCACGCGCCGTGTGAATTCGAGAGTGCACGCACCGAAGAGCCGCGCGACGAGGCGAGGAGTCCTTCCGCCCGGAAGCAAGGAACAAAGCTGGTACCCCCGGCGGGGACGACGCCCGAATCGCCGATCGCCCGGCTGCGCGGCGCCGAGAGCGATGTCGCGACGACCACGGCGAAGCCCGTTTCGAACCGCGCGACCGAAGGGAGGCCCTGGCGCCGACGCGCGGCGATCATCGCGGCCGTCGCTGCGGTCGCGGGACTGGGGGTGGGAAGCGTCGCGCTCGAGTCGGTGAGGGAGTCGTCGCACGAACGCGAGACGTCGGCCTCGGCGACTCGCGCACCAGCCGTTCACGAGTCGACCGCCCCCCCAGTGACGGCCCCTGCCGCTCCCGCGATCGAGGCCCCGCGGCCGTTGCCCACGGAATCGTCGGCTGTGCCGGACGCCCCGAAGGTCCCCGCGCCCACGCCGCCCGCGCCATCTGCGCCGATGACCATCCCGTCCGCGGTGTCCGCCGGCGCCCGGCCATCGGCGCGCGCATCGTTGCCTGCGCCTCCTCCCGCCAAGCCCGATGCTCCGCCCCCGGTGTCGAGCGCGGACGCGCGCCAGCGGGATCCCCTTCACATCGAGCTTCAGTGAGGGCGATCATGCGCATCCGTACGTTCATCGTCCCGGCCGTCTTGGGCGCGGCCCTCTGGCTCGTCGCGCCGGCCGCCCACGCGCAGACGTCCGCGGTCACGCCCCCGCCCGCGCTTGCCGACGCGCTCACCGGCGACGCGAAAGAGGCGTACGACGCCGGCCGGCGACTCTACGAAAGCGGGGACTATCCCGGGGCGCTCGCGAAGTTCCAAAGCGCGTCCCAGGCGTCCGGGGACCCGCGGCTCCTCTGGAACGCCGCCGTCTGCGAGCGGGCGATGCAGCACTACGCGCGCGCGGTCGCCCTGGTCCACCGCTACATCGACTCGCATTCCCATCTGATCACGCCCGAAGCCGAGCGCGACGCGCGGGACTTTCTTGCGGCGGCCGAGACGCGCACGGCCCCCCTCGACGTTCAGGCGAGCGAGCCGGGCGCGTTGGTCACGGTCGACGGCGACCCGCAAGGCTCGACCCCGCTCGCCGCCGATACACGGGTCGATCTCGGCACGCATCGGGTCACCGTGACCAAAGACGGGTTTGCGGAATACGGGACAACGTTGACCGTCGTGACTTCGGAGCCGGTGCACCTGGCCGCGACTCTGACTCCGATCGCGCCGCCGGAGGGCCGCCTGGCCGTTCGCGCGGGCCCCGCCGACACGATCGCGGTCGACGGCACGCCGCTCGGCATCGGCGCGTGGACGGGACCGTTGCCGGTCGGTCCGCACATCGTGCGGGTGACCGAGGCGGGGTCGATGCCGTTCGAGACCGAAGTCGTCGTCGGAGCGCACGAGACGCGATCCGTCGACGTCACCCTCCGGCCTGTGCGGCGACCCGCCGGGTTGCCCGCGTGGGCGTGGGTCGCGGGAGGCGTCGTTCTTGCAGCCGGGGCGGTGACCGCCGGCTACTTTGTCTTCAAGACGTCGGAGCCCACGACGGGAGCCCCGCCGATTTCGGGAGGCATCGACACGGTCCACTTTCCGTAAGATCACGAGAACCGGATGCGACTTCTCACCGTAAACCTCGCTCGGATACTCGGCCGGCTCGGGCCGCTCGTCGTCCTGTCGTGCTCGACGGCCAAGACGCGGACGCCCGGGGAGGTGGTCGTGGTAATCACGAGCGACTTGGCCGTGCCGCAGGACATCGACACGCTGGCGTGGTCGGTAACTCAGGTCGTCGAGCGGCAGCCCCTCCTCCAGAACGAATCAGTGGCCGGAGACGAGGGCCCGGTCCAGGCCGGCTCGGTCGACCTGAAGGCAACTCCATTGCCCCAGACGCTGGCGATCGTGTCCGACCACGCCGCAACAGGGACCGTACGGGTCGATCTCGACGCGTCGCGCGCCGGCACCCCGCGGGTGCACCGCGAGGCCCTGGTGACGCTGCCGGCCGACAGCGAAGTGAAGCGATTGGCGATGCCGCTCAACTGGCTCTGTACGATCGATGCCAATCCGTTGCTAGCGTGCGGGGCGGGGCAAACGTGCGTGGCGGGCGCGTGCGTTTCCTCGGCCGCGGAGTCGGTTCCGTACACGCCGCCGGATGCAGGGGCGTGCTTCGACGTGGGGGCGTGCTTCCTACAGCCGGTGGGCGGCGTGCAGTCCGTCATGCCGGATCCGAAGACCGGCGTTTGTGTGCTGCAGAATATACCGATCGGCGGGAACGAAGACTGGAACGTCGCCCTCGCGATCAATACGTCGCAGACCGGCAACTACGGCGCGTGCGGAGTCATCGGCCTGTGTCTGATCCCGCTCGCGCGCGGAGGTCCGGAAGGGTGGACCACGCTCACTGAAGACGACGGAACCACGCGGATCGCTCTGCCGCAGGCGGTCTGCGACGACAGTGGGACCACGCTCAACGGGGTCGTCGTCTCCCGCGCGACGCCGAGCTGTCCGGCCAAGCGCCCCGAAACTCCCATCTGCGGGCGGCCGGACACGTGCATTACGGCGGACGTCTGCCCATCCGACTGGGGCCCAAGCTGGGTGGGATTCTCCTGTTCCGGCTCCGCTCCGGTGTCGCAAGGCGCACAAGCCTGCTGGTCGCCGCCGCCGCGCGCGGATGCGGGAGCCGGCTCGAACTCCAACGTTCGGAGCGGGTTGGCGTGCTGCGCCTACGGCACCGGCGGCGACGGGGGGTCGCTGCTCATCGACGACATGTCCGGGGGTTCCCAGGTCAAGATCGCTCCCCCTCGCCGGGACGAAATCGCCGGATTCTGGTTTGCCGCGACCGATGACCCCAAAGCGCCGCTCATGCCCGTTCCGACGTTCCTTTTCACATACACGGCAGTGCCGCCCGCCATGACGCCCGATGGCGGGCCGATGAACGCGGCGTGCTTGAAATCGGACTCGCCATTCACGGGCTATTTCGTGCAGGAGGGCTTCAACTTCGTCTTGCCCCAGGGCAAGCTCACACCGGCGGGCGATCCGTTTGACGTGAGCGCCTACACGGGGATCCGCTTTTGGGCTTGGTCGCGGTGGGCGGGGCAAGCGATCAAAATCCAATTTCCGGATCTGGACACGGAGGCGGCGGACCCCACGGCCGGCTGCAAGATGTACGCGGACGCCGGTGGGTGCGGGAACGACTGGTCGATTCAAAACCTCATCCTCGACAGCGTCTGGGCGCCATACACCATCCAGTGGGACCAATTGAGCCAGGCCGATTGGGGACCGAAAGTGGCGCAGTTCGACCCGAAGCACGTCTTCGCCACCGTCTTCAGCGTCCAAGGCAATGGTCCGACCGAAACGTACGCCCCGTTCGAATTCTGCGTGTCGCAGATCTATTTCACGCAGTAGTCGCCTCTATCCCAGAGGCTCGTACGGATGCGCGCTTCGGAGCGCCGATCGCATCTTCGCCGCAGACTCCCATCGCTGCCCCCGGTCGAACGCGAGCGCCCGATCGACCACCGCTCACACGGCGGCGGGCACCGCCGGCGCGACCGCCGACAAGAGCGGCGCCGTACTCGCGGTGGAGCATCCTACGGCTCCTGCCGGTCTTTGCGCGTGGGACGCATCTCGAGCGCGTCGATGCGGCTG
>CAZVPE010000397.1:0-3993 GCA_964628155.1 uncultured Polyangiaceae bacterium
CGAAAGGACCAGCGTGCCAACCGCCGTTTTCGCCGCACGCAGCGCGGCGGTGCCCATGCCAAAAGAACATTCCTGGATGCATGTCGTGACCTCCTCGCAGAGGCGATTTCGCTCTCCGCGGGCGCAACCGAGCGTGGCTGGATGCCACGCGCGGGCGCGGGCGTAACGCCGCGCGCACGGACAGTTTGTGTCGCGCGCGGCGCATGTCAACGTGCGGTGCTTGCGCCCAGGGTCTTCGCGGCCCACCGTCGGGCAAGGACCGACACGACCGTGCTCGAAGCGGACACCAGGACCGAGCGGCCGATTTGCTCGAAGATGGAGGGCCCTTCGGCGCGCAGCACCTTTTCGGGGTTCCACCACAGGCGCCCGGCGAGGCGCAAGCGGTCGCGCCGCCGTCGCTCCGAAGCGGTGCCAGCGCGACCCGCCAGGAGCGCCACCACGCTCGCGGTCGCGACCACGACGAGCGCGGCCGCAACGGCGAGGTCTCGAACGCGCTTCTGGAAGCGAGTTCGAATGTCGAGCGCCCGGTGACGGCGGTCGTCGAGTTCGCCGACGGTCCGGAGCAGTTTCGAACGGGCGAGGAATGCGTCCCGGACGAGTTCCTCGCGCGACTTCGAGTTGTCGCTCATGCTTTCCGCTCCCTGAGGTGGTTCAAGTCCCGCTCGATACGCTCCTTGGTCTTCGCCATCGGCCTCGCGGGCAACCCTTTGTAGGCGACCAGGCCCAGCACGACGCCGACAATCAGGAGAATCGCCGCGATTGCGAGCGCCGCGACCCAAGGAATCGAAAAAGCGAGGGCAGCGGCCAGCATGGACAAGGTGAACGCAGACACCAGCGCGCCCGCCGAGCCGCAGAAAGCAAGCGCGCTCGATCGGGCGTGGCGGAGCTCACTCGAGACTTCGTCACGCGCGAGAGCCAACTCCAAACGTACGAGCTCGCGCGCTTCGTCGAGCGCTTCCCGCACGAGGCGCACGGTCGGTTGATCGCGGTCGTCCTGCATTCGCGCCGAAGGGATGCAAAGTCCATGTGAGGGAACTTCCGCCGCCGCGCCGCTCGCGATGGCAAGCACCGGCCCTACCGCTGACACGAGACCCGCTGAAACCAGAGCGCGGCCGTTCCGCCTCGCGTATCGACGTACATCACGCCAAAGTCGCTTCCCGTCCAGACGACGTCGGGATACTTGGACGTGCCGCTCGTGCCGTTCGAAACCTGCAGATCGTGCAGGCCGCCGACGCGTGCACCCGTACCGTCGACGAAGCTCATGAAGATCTGCGGGCGGTTGTCGCGCCACTGGTAGTAGACGACCGCGCCCGCTCCGCCCGACCACGCCATGTTGGGCCAATTCGCATCGCCGCTGTTCGGCTCTTCGACCACCCCCCCGCCGAGGGGCTTGCCGCCGGCATCGACGATGGACATGAAAATCTCGTTGTCGCCCCCGCGCATGTCTTCCCATGCGGCGAGGAAGCCCGACGTGGTGCGGACCATGCGCGGCAGGGCGGCGGCGGTCGTCGCCCTGCCGCGGAGCGACGTCTCGAGGGTCGGCTGCAGACTCTGCGGATTGACGAGCGCAAACGGGATGTCGTACGCAGCCGTTCCGTTCGATTCAGTCCCCTGGTCGCGCCAGACCATGGCGAGCACCTGGTCGTCGCCGGAAACCCAGGGCCAACCCGCGGAGTCCGATAGCGCCAAGCGCTGCGACCCGGTTACCTGGAGGGACCTTGGGTCGAGGGTGGCGAGCGCAACCCCTTGGCCGCCGTCGGCAAACTGGTCCATCCAAGCAATCGCGATTTCTCCCCCGGGTGCGCGCGAGAGCACCGGACGCGGCTGCGGCAACTGTGTGGTCGCCACGGTGACGCCCTCGCCCGACGGCCGGGCAGCGGCGTCCAGCGCGTGAGCGTAGACCGCATTGCCCGCGGAGCCTTCCTCCCAAGCGACGACGTAGCCGCTCGAAGTCTCGAGCAGACTCGGTAAGTCGCTCTTCGCGGGGGTCGCCTGGACGTCGACCGGCGCACCCTCGGCGGCGCCGTCCGCGGCGAGCGTCCCCGCGAAGATGTCCCCGGTGGCAGAGTCCGGATACACGACGACGTAGTGGTCGGTATCCCAGGCGAACGCGAAGGACTGGGCGCCCTCGCCGAACGCGATCCTGGTCTCGGTTCCGACCCGCGCACAGGCGGACGTTCCGAACACTTGGCCGTTGCCCTTGTCTGGGCTCGGCGGCGGCCCGCCCGACCCCACGCGCAGCGAGCAGCTCGAAGCGATCCCGGCGGCGATGAACGCCGAGCCGACCTGCAGAAAGGACACGTGCCGAGAGCCCATGGGCGGGCACGCGGGGCAAGGGGCACGCCGATTCGGCTTGCCCGCGGACCGGGTCGTCAGATCCCGGTCGGTTCGAATGCGTCCCGCGAGCGCGATGCCGAAACCCGCGTCCGCGGCGATCGCATCGAAGGCGCGCTCGGGGTCGGGGCCGGCACGGCGGTGGCGCCCGGTCCGGCTGGGGACGATGGGATCGGGGCCAGGTTGGCGGCGGAGTTCGCCGGCGAGAGGGTGACCGGCGAAAGCGCTCGTGCGGATGCCGCCTCGACGAGGCCCGTGGCCCGGGCGCTGGAGCTCATTGCGCTCGCCAGTTCGACGGCCGCGACGATGCCGAGCGGTAGTCCGACGAGCGCCGCGAAGAACCATGGCTGCTTCCACCATCCGCGCGACGGCGCCGAGGGCGTCGCCGGGGGGGTCGTCGGCGCCTGGCGCTGCCGCAAATCGCGCTCGATTGGGCTCGGGGTCTCGGGCGTGACGATGACCCCTTGCTGCTTCGCGAGCGCGGTCAGGAGGTCGACCTGGGACACGAGGTGCAGGTCCAGGAGAACGCGCCCGAGAAGCTTACCGCTCCGGCGCTGTTCGGCGAGGGCACGCTCCAGGTCGGCGGACGTGAGCAGGCCCTCGGCAATCAGGATCTCCCCGAGCTTTCCACGGCCACGAGGCGCTTCGGCGACGGCCTCGGCGATGGTCTGTTTGGGGCCGAAAGGCTCGAGCGCGCGCCCGAGCTCGAGCATGTTCTGGAAACGTTGCTGCGGGTCTCGTTGCAACGCGCGCATCACGATGCGCGCCAGTTCGCGTGGGAGCTCCGGGCGGAGTTCCGTGGGCCATGGAACGGGCTCGGAGACCACTTTCGCGATGACCGACGTCGGCGTTCCGACGAACGGCGTCCTTCCGGTGAGAAGCTCGAACAGGATGCAACCGAGCGACCAAACGTCGCTTCGCGCGTCGGCGGAACAGGCGGCGCGCAGCTGCTCGGGGGCGGCGTAGTAGGGCGTTCCGAAGTACTCGTGGGTCGGCGTCAGGCGCTTGCCTTCGCTCTCGCTCTTCGAAATGCCGAAATCGAGCACCTTCACGACGCCGCGCTTTCGATCTCCCACCCTGCACACGAAGAGATTCGACGGCTTGAGATCGCGATGAACGATCCCGAGCGCGTGCGCCTCGGACATCGCGCCCGTCACCTGCTGGATGATGTCGACTGCGTCCTCGATCGGCAGCGGACCGGTTGCTTCCAGTTCCGAATCGAGGTCCCTTCCCTCGAGAAACTCGAGCACGATGTACGGTAGCCCGTTCGACAGCGCGTCCACGTCGATGACGCGCGCCGTGTGGATGGACTGGAGCTGGGCGGCCGCGCGAGCCTCGCGCTCGAAGCGCGCCACCACGGTTTCGAAGTCAGGCAGGTCCGGCCGGAGGATCTTGATCGCCACGCGTTGGTGCAGGCGAAGGTGCGTGGCTTCGAAGACGACCCCCATCCCGCCCTCGCCGATGAGGCGCACGAGGGCGTACTTTCCGGCGATCGTGTCGCCCGGCATGGGAAGGGCCGGGAGCGTACGGAGACGCGGACGCGAGCGCTCGTTCGCCTCGAAAGCTCGCCCGGTTGCGTTGACCATCTCCCTCGTGGGAACGGCGGACGTGGACCGGACATTAGAGCGGGCGGAAAAGCCGCGAGATTTCGGCGAGCTA
>CAZVPE010000398.1:0-3966 GCA_964628155.1 uncultured Polyangiaceae bacterium
ACCATCGAGCGCGTGAAGGGAGCCGACGCATGACCGAGCGACTGACGATCGCGCTACCAAAAGGGAGGGTGCTCCGTGTTGTTGCGCCGCTCCTTGCGCTCGCCGGCGCCGATACATCCGCGCTTCTCGCCGACGACCGTTCGCTCGTGCGCGAAATGCCCGGATCCGGACTGCGCTTTCTGCTGCTCAAGCCGGACGACGTGCCGACGTACGTCGAGTACGGCGCCGCGGATCTGGGCGTGTGTGGCCGCGATGTCTTGATGGAGCGCTCCTGCGATTTGTATCAGCCGCTGGATCTCGGAATCGGCCGCTGCCGAATGGTCGTGGCGGGGGTGACGGGGAAGCCGGCTCCGACCGGGGTGCCGCGCGTCGCGACGAAGTTTCCCCGCTCGGCGACCGCTCACTTCGCGCGGCGCGGCGTTCAGGCCGAGGTCGTTTCCGTGCACGGCTCGGTAGAGTTGGCTCCACTCGTGGGGCTCGCAGACCTCATCGTGGACCTGGTCGAGACCGGGGAGACCCTGCAGCAGAATGGGCTGGAAGTGCGCGAAGAAATCGCGCGCATCTCCAGTGTTTTGATCGCGAATCGCGCGGCATACAAGCAGCGGCAGGAACGCATACGGCCGCTGGTCGACGCGCTTCGAAGAGCCGTCACCGCGAATTCGACGTAGGGGGCCGCGGCGGGCCGGCGTCGGAGGCTGGCGGATCGAGCCGGACGAGAGGGCGCAAGCGCTTGAGCGTCGCTCGGCCGATGCCCTTCACTTTGAGGAGATCTTCCAGCGCGCGGAACCGTCCGAGGCGAGCCCGGAGCCCGAGGATCGCGTCCGCCCTCTTTGCGCCGACGCCGGGCAGTCGCCGTAGTTCGACGTCCGACGCCGTATTGAGGAAGACCGGATCGTCGGGCGACGCGCGCGATGGCGCGGCGGGTGCGGCGGGGATGGGCACTGCGGACGCGCTGTCCGCGCCGACCGTATGGGGTGCAAGCGCAACGGGCGCCTCCGCTGCTTCGCCCAGTCGCGGAGCAGTGGCGGAAGGCTCGGCCGTCGCAATGGCCACGGAGGCGGCGACCGCCGCCGGCGGGTCGGCTACTGCGCCGGCGACCGCGGTGCGTCCGATCAATGCAAGGAGGGCGAGGCCGGCTCCCGCGAGCGCGGCGCGCGCGATCGGCTTCGCAAAGCGAGAGTCGACCACGCGCGCCGCAGCGCGCGACAGAACGCCTCGGAACGGTGGTTCCACGGCGGTGTCTTTTCGCGTTAGAGGAGAGAATCGCTCGTTGAGTTTTGCTTGGCCCTCGGGCGCGCCCCGGCGTCCGCGGAATCGGCGCGGCGCTCGTAGGGCTCCTGCCACTCGCGCACCTGCAATGTCCCGTTGATCGGGACCGCGTCGAGCCGCAGCGTGAGTGATCCGTCGCGGTTCACGAATCCGACGCCGACGCGCGTCCAGAACGACTTTCCCTGTCCCCGATCGACCACCGTCCAGACTACTTTCATGGTCCTGTTCGTTTGCTCGTCCATGGTCCGCTCCCTGTGTTGACCTGCGCCTCGGCCAGAGCGGCCGAGGACGTTTTTCGTGGCATGGCGCCCGCCAACCGATGAACGGGCGCCCGAGCGGGTGACAGTGCGACCCTCGTGCCGCCGCCTGATCGCTTGAATTTTGCGGTAAAAAGGGGGCGCGGCGCGGGAGGCGCCCGGCCGTGGACAGGACCGCGCCTGTCCGCGGCCACTCGATGCTGGTATCCTCCGCGGACTGGGCCGGCTTGGCCCGCCCAGCCGTCGCGTGTTATCCAGAGAACGTCGGAGGTTTGTCATGGCGCTCGATCTTTCCCATCACGAAAAGCTGGTTGTGGACCGCATCGAGTCGGACGGTGCCAGCGCCTCGATGGGCTCGCGCCGCGCGTTCCTTGGGAGCGCTGCGGCGGTGGCTGCCGCGGCGACCATCTTGCCCGCTCGAACGGCGCTTGCTCGGACCCCTGAGTTGGCAGCGAAGCCGCCCGCTGGTTTCGTGCCGCTCGCCGCGCCTGGCCGCGTGGTCAAGGTGACGAAGGGCGGCTGCCTCGAGTCGAACGGCATCTATCCGAAACCCGACGACGCGAAGGAGATGCTCCGCCGCGCGATGCAAGAACTCACCGGCAAGAGCGACCTCGCCGAAGCGGCAAAGATGTTCGTGCACCCTGACGACAAGGTGTGCGTCAAGGTCAACGGCATTGCGCTCCAAAACATGGCGACCAATAAGGAGCTGGTCCTGCCGTTCATCGAGGCGATGATCGCTTCCGGTGTGCCCGCCGGGAACATCACCGTGCTCGAGCAGTACCCGGGCTTCATGAACGGTACGCGCATTACGGCGCGGGGCGTTCCCGCCGGAGTCGGCGTCGCGTGGCACACGAACAAGGACGCGACGATGGAGTGGCGCGACATTCCGGGAACGCAGAGGCACACGAAGTTCGTGCGCACGCTCACCGAATCGACGGCGCTCATCAATTTCGCTCTCATCAAAGATCACTCGATTTGCGGCTACACGGGTGCGCTCAAGAACATGACGCACGGCTGCAGCGTCAACCCGCAAGATTTCCACGACCACCACGCCAGCCCGCAGATCGCGATTCTGTCGGCACAAGACGTCCTTCGCAGCCGGCTGCGCCTCTGCATCATCGACGGGTTCAAGGTGATGGCGCACGGCGGTCCGCTCTACAAGCACCCCGAGTACGTGACGCCGCACGAGTCGGTGTACGTGTCGACCGACCCAGTGGCTCTCGATGCGATCGGCTGGGAGGTCGTCGAGAAGGCGAGAGCCAAGTTCAAGCTCAAGTCGCTCACCGACGAGGGTCGTCCGCCCGCGTACATCCAGGCGGCGGCCGATTTGGGTGTCGGTATTGCCGACCCCGCGAAGATCACGCTGCGCGAGATAGCGATCTAGAAACGAGCGGAATACTGCGGACGCGCGCTCGATGTGTGATGGGTGGCAAAATCGTCTGCAAAGCTGCACGTCACCGAAGCGTCGTGTACGATGAATATCGGTGCCTCCCCGCGACTCCGATAGAACAAGCATCACTCGGGTGACCGAGGTCCCCGTTGGCCTTGCTTCGCCTCAACGTTCCGGCTCGGCCTGTATTGTCGTCATTTACGGTCCAGAGCTGGGAAAGCGTATTCAGATCGGGATCGCGCCGTTCGAGGTAGGACGTTCCTCGAAGAACGACCTCTTCTTGGACGAGGAGAGCATCAGCCGCCACCACGCGCGCATCACATTCGACGGTACCCAACACTGGGTGGCCGATCTCGATTCGACGAACGGTACGTTCGTCAACGACGTGGCGATCCGAGAACAGCGCCTCAGCGACGGGGATCAGGTGCGGGTCGGGCGGTCGATCCTGAAGTTCATGACCGGCGAGAACGTCGAAGTTCAATACCACGAAGAAATCTACCGACTGATGACGGTCGACGCCCTGACGCAGGTGTTCAACCGTCGTTACTTCAACGAAGCGCTTCAGCGCGAGTTCAACCGTTCGAGGCGTTACGGGCGCGCGCTCAGTCTCATCCTCTTCGACATCGATCACTTCAAGCGCGTCAACGACACGTACGGTCATCTCGCGGGCGACAATCTCTTGCGTCAGATCGCGAGCGCGGTGAAGCCTCGGTTGCGCCGGGAGGACGTGTTTGCGCGCACCGGAGGCGAGGAGTTCGGGATCATTCTGCCCGAGGTCGGTCTCGACGGCGCGCGCACGACGGCCGAAAAGGTGCGCGGCATCGTAGAGGCCACTCCGCTCAAGCACGAACGGGACATCGTCCCGTGCACGGTGAGCCTGGGGGTCGCGGCGACCGGGGCCGAAGAGGTGTCCGGGGAGGATCTGTACAAGCGCGCGGATGAGCGGCTCTACGCTGCGAAACAAGGCGGCCGAAACCGCACCTCCTCTTAAGAAGCCTGGCGCTTTTCGCCGATAGCTTCGCGATCCCGGCAGCGAGCGTGCTCGCGTAC
>CAZVPE010000399.1:0-3946 GCA_964628155.1 uncultured Polyangiaceae bacterium
CGTTTGAAGGAGAGGGCGCATCCCGCGAGGGGTGCGCCTTCTTTCTTTTTGTCACGCAACGCCGGGGGCGGCGGCCAGGCGCATCGTGAGCAGCCACACGAGTCCGGGAATGGCGAAGGCCATGCTCGGGTAGGAGAGTAACGTCAGAATTCCGATGGAGAGCGCGGACTGGGTGCGGACGCCCAGCGCAAGCACGTGCACCATCCCGAGTATCTGGAGGAGGGGCATCGCGACGGTCAGCGCGCACACGGCGACGAGGATGGCGAAACCTACGCCTACCGCCTGGAGCCCTCGGCGGGTCTTCCAGATCGGCAGCGCCACGGCGAGAGCCACGAACACGGCGAGGCGGATGTACGCCGCGGTCCTCGTGTCCACGGGAATGCTGAAATGCTGTCCCGTCAGAACGTTCGTGACGTGCAGAAGGACCCACCAGGGGTGCTCCGCGCTGGCGTGCGGCACGAACCGAACCTCCGCGTCCCAGCCCAGGTCGACCCCCGCGAAGGCGTTGCACACGCCGGCGAACGCGCCCGAGAAGCCGCGAGCGAGCCCGGGCCAGGGGCACAAGACCGCGACGAGCAGCGGGACGAACCGCCAGAGAAACGCCGACCACGGACCGCTAGGCTGCCGCACGCCCGACCTCACCGTGGCCCTGCGCCATCCGTGACCAGAGGACGAAGACCCCGCCGGCGAACGCGATGAGGACGAGCGGCCAGACTTCGTGGTGAAAGAGGTCGAAGTACGAGGGCAGAAAGAGGCCGATGTAATAGAGCGAACAGATGCGGGCTACGTTCGCGACGAGGACGAGCAGAGCGCCGGCGATCGCGCCTCCGATGCGCCAGCGCCATGAGTGCAAGGGAGACGCGAGGACGGCGGCCACGAGGAGGATCTGCGCGTCGACGGCGTCGCATCCCCGGATGATGCGCAGAGAGTACCGTCCGACGATGTTTTGCCCGGACAAGACGATGCCCCGCTCGAAGATGGAGAGCACCCAGCCCGCCAAGTGGGCATACGCGCGAAGGTAGGCGTCGCTCCAGTGCCGCGCCCAGCTGCCTTCGGGATACGGAAATGAGTATACGGAAAAGAGAAAGACGGAAATCGCGAGAAACACGACGACGAAGCGCACCTGAGGACGGCCGCTTTCATGCGAAATGAATTGTCGCAGTTTGCCGAACATCACCACCCCGCGTCCGTCACGTTGTCGAAGGAGGAGTCGAGCCTAGCAGCGTGGCGTCGCGCGCGCGCGGGCGATCGTTCGCCCGCGTCCTCCCCCGTGGTCGCCCCACGCGCAACTTTCTCGGGCGCCTCCGGTTTTCGTGTGCATCGTTCCGAGAATCGAAGGAAGGGCCGCATGGAACACGTTGCCGTAGAATTCAGCCGGTCCGCTCTTGGCGACCGGCGCTCTCTGTCGGTGATGCTCGTGACGGTCGAGGAAGACGTGGCCACCGTGGTCGTCGCGGTGCAGCGCGGCGCGGTGAACTACTTGATCAAGCCTGTCGCTCCGGCAGTTCTCCTCGCTGCCGCGGAGAAGGCGCTCGCGCGCCGTTCCCTGCCGCCGAGCGGAGCGCAGGACGACACGGCGCACGACATCGTCGGCGCGAGCGCGGCCATTCTTCGGGTCAGGCACTTGGTGGCGCTTGCGTCGAGGAGCGACGTCAACGTCTTCATCGCCGGCGAGACGGGCACCGGCAAAGAGCTGGTCGCGCGCGCGATCCATCGCCTCTCGCGGCAGGGGTCGGGCAGCTTCGTCCCGCACAACTGCGCGCTGACGCCGCCGGACATGTTCGACGGCGAGTTCTTCGGGCACGTGCGCGGCGCGTTCACCGGCGCTCACCGGGATCGGCAAGGCTTGCTCCGGCCGCGCCGCGCGCGCGCTCGGCGTTCATCGTTCCACGTTGCTCCGCCGGTTGCGCGAGCTCGGGTTGGAGGCGCGTACGGAAGACCGCGCGCCAGGCAAGAAGTATGGCAAATGAACGACGGACGAAGCGCGTCGAGCCCCGCGACCCGGGCCGGCACTTGTCTTCGACTTGTCGTGCAACCGTCACAATCGGCGGGTAGGGGAGTCGGCTATGAACACGCGCCGGAGCCAAGGATGACCGAGTCGTCTTGCGAGCAAGCCTTACGGCGAAGTCGGCGTGGGCTTTGGGCGGCGCTCGTGCTCGTCGGTCCGCTCGCGAGCGCGTTCGTCGCGTGCGGCGGCACCAACGGCATGGAGGGACTGCCGCAGCCCTCGACGGACGCGAGCACAAGCGACAGCAGCGCAGGCGCAGGGCCGACGGCGGCCGACGGGGGATCGTCCGACGTTGGGGCGACAAGCCTCGGGCTGGACTCGACGTTGTCAAACGGCGACGCCGGCGCACCCGACGGGACGACGGCACCGCCGAGTTCGAGCGACGGTGGGTTCGACGCGGTGATCGTGTACGCCGACGCGGCGCGACTGGACGTGTACATTCCGAATTCCAACCCAACGGGCGATGCGGGCTCCGACGCGGCTCCCAACCCCTGGGACCTCTGGCCCCCGTGCGGTCCCGACGTACCCCTCCTCGACGACGGCGGGAACTTTCTGGGGGAGGCGCCCGACACCCACGTCTACGACTCGGGATCCTGCGCGACCTATCCGTGGTTCCAGACCTATTCGAGCACGGCCACGGGCGCCGCGGATGCCGCAGCGATGAGTTGCGATGACTGCTTGAGGGCCAACGGCTGCGGTCTGGGTGAGGTCGGTATCGGGTTTGGCGTGACGTCGGTGGGCGTACTGGGCCCCTGTAGCGATCTACGAGAAGCGGGGACGGCGTCGGCGGGAAATGGTGCGCTGGAGCCACTTTTCGACCTCTGCGGAAGGCTGTTCGAGTGCGTCGAAAACTCGAATTGCATCAACAGTCTGGTCCCGGCGCGCGCGGACAATTGCTATTGCGGAACGATGGCGGGATCCGCCTGTCTGCAACCTGGCGCTCCCAATGGAGCTTGTCGTCAACAGATCGAAGACGCCTTTCAAGCGACCTCCTCCACGAGCGCAACGACGATCCTGGAGCACTTGACCGACCTGAGCCTGCAGAGCAGCTATGCAGCGGCCGAAGTCATGGCCGTTTTTTCTTGTGCGCGTGCCTCGACAATGCCCCGCTGTGACATGTGTTTTCCGCACGCCAGCGCCGACGGCGGTTAATCCAGATGTCGAGTCTTCGCTTTCCAATTGAGAACGCACCATGAAACGCAATAGAGCCTGGGGATGGGCGGCGGCGGTCCTCGTCCTGTGGAGCAGCTCCATCGTCGGCTGCAGTGACGTGGGCGACAGCTCCGCCGTGCCGGGAGCGGGCGGCGACGACGCAACCGCGGGTACGCCGGCCGCCGAAAGTGGGGTTCCGAACCAGGGCGCCGTGGAAGCCGCTTCGGAAGCGGCACCGGCGAATGCGGCGGATACGGGAGCCCCCGAAGTTGGTTCCACCGTGTCGGACAGCGGTGGAGCGGATTCTTCGCACCCCGACTCGACGGTATCCGCGCCGATGGATTCTGGTTCCCCGGGGACGACGATGCCCGAGACAGGCGGGCCCCCTCCGGCCATGGAAAGCGGCTCGCCGCCTCCCCAGCCGGAAGCCTCGGCGCCGGACACCGGAACGACGAACCCCGGGACCCCGGACGCTCGTGCGGAGACCGGTCCGGAGACGACGGACGCGGGCATCCAAGACGCGGGCGGGCCCGATGCCGCGGTTGCCGATACGGGCGTGGACGCCGAGACCCTGGACACGGGAGCGCCCGATAGCGGAGCGGCGGATTCGGGCGAGGACACCGGGACTCCGGAGGCGGGCAACGACACGGGGCACGACTCCGGTATCGATGCCGGCACGAGCCCGGATTCGGGTGGCTCGCCCTCACCCTGCACCACGGCTCCCTGCGCCTCGAGCGGCGCGAACAGCGTGCACTGCGCGGCGAGCGCGAACGGAGTTTGCACGCC
>CAZVPE010000400.1:0-3943 GCA_964628155.1 uncultured Polyangiaceae bacterium
GGCGATCACTAACGCCGAGAACACCGTCTACGCGGCCAAGCGCCTCATCGGCCGCAAGTGGAACTCTCCCCAAGTCAAGAACTCCGTGGCGACGTCGAGCTATCGGATTGTCCAGGGTCCGCACAACGACGTACGCATCGTGCTCCGCGAGAAGGAGTACAGCGTCCCCGAGGTCAGCGCGATGGTGCTCCAAGAGATGAAGCTCATCGCCGAAGACTATCTCGGCGCCGAGGTGGGCAAGGCCGTGATCACCGTCCCCGCCTATTTCAATGACAACCAGCGACAAGCAACCAAGGATGCCGGCGAGATCGCGGGCCTCGACGTCATTCGAATCATCAACGAACCGACGGCGGCCGCGCTGTCCTATGGATTCGGCAAGAACGTCGAAAAGACCATCGCGGTGTACGACTTCGGCGGAGGGACGTTCGATATCTCCATTTTGGAGATCGGTTCCAGCGGCGTATTCAAAGTCATCGCCACCGCCGGTGATACGTTCCTGGGCGGCGAAGACGTCGACGCTCGGGTGATCGACTGGCTCGTTCAGGGGTTCCGTGAAGAGCACGGGATGGACCTTCGCCAAGACCGGATGGCGCTCCAGCGCCTCAAGGACGCCGCGGAGAAAGCAAAATGCGAGCTCTCGACCGTGCGTGAAACCGAGGTCAACCTGCCGTTCATCATCTCGAGCGGCAGGAACGAGGCTCTGCACTTGCAGCGCACGATCGATAGGCAGACCCTCGAGGGACTGTCGAACGACCTCGTAGAGCGCACGATCGACATTTGCCGTCAGACCCTTGCCGACGCTCGGCTCGAGAAGGAGGACATCGAAGAAGTGCTCCTCGTCGGCGGAATGACACGGATGCCGAAGATCCAGCTCGCAGTTGCCGAATTCTTCGAGCGCGAGCCGTGCAAGGGTGTGCACCCCGACGAGAGCGTGGCGCTCGGCGCGGGAATCCAGGGCTCGGCGCTCGTCGGCGACAAGCACGACATGGTCCTGCTAGACGTGACGCCGCACGCCCTTGGGATCATGACGCAGGGCGGTTACTTCGAGGAGCTCATCCCGCAGAATACAACGGTACCTACCCATCGGACGAAGATCTTCACGACGAGCCGGGACAACCAAACGGCCGTCAAGATCGTCGTCATGCAGGGAGAAAGCGAACGCGCGGAGGAAGACGAGCTCCTTGGAGAATTCATCCTGACCGGCCTCCGTCGTGCCCAGAAGGGAACGGTGGAGATCGAGGTCAACTTCGAGATCAACGCCGACGGAATCGTCAGCGTTCATGCAAAGGACCTTGAAACGAGCAAAGAGCAATCGATCGAGGTCACGGCGTCGAGCGGTCTAACCCGTGACGAGATCAGGGACATGATGGAGGGCGCGAAGGATTACATGGTCGAGCGTCGCACCACGGAGGAGTTCGAGGCCGCCAAGCAGGAGGCGGAGCGCTTCGTCGGTGAAATCGAGCGTTTGCTACCGCAGGTGGAGCAGATCGTCGCCGCAAGCGACTTCGGACGCGATGCGATCGACAAGGCGCGCAGTATCGTCACCAAAGCTCGGTCCGCCATCGCGAAGCGCGACATCGCCACGGTCAAGGGAGAGATCGAGGGTCTGTCGAGAACGCATCGGATGTTCAAGGGCGTGGTGGCCAAAACTCACTGACGGGTTGAAGGGCCTACACATTGACCGACAAGCCTTCCAAGACCAGCGATACGCCGTCCCCGGATTCACCGGACGATGCGGGCGCGAACGAACGACCGACCATCAACCCTCCCTTCGATCTCGAGGCTTTTGCGCGCGCAGCGTCATCCCCATCCGATCAGCCGGGCGCAACCTCGGACGCGCCGACGAATCGCCCTCCGGCACCCCACTGGGACCCCGAGTTCGGTCCCGAAGCGCGAACGGCCCGCATCTCGCTGACCAGCGAAGTCGAACAGGAGAGAGCGCGCGCATTGTCTGGACGAAAACCCGTGCGCACAGTCACTTCGAGCGTGCTGTCCATCGCGAACGCCCGAGCCTCGAGCTCCCCCCATGTCGCCCCGGTCGACCCGGCAGCGGGTGGGCCCGGCGAGGCCGCGTCGAGCATCGAAGCCGCAGTCCGCGATGCCATCGGCGAGTCGTCGCCCCCCGAGATTACCGAGCGCACCATCGACGATCCAGTCGCGGAAATGCGTGAGCGCTTTTCGCTGGGAGACTATACGGGAGCACTCGAAATGTCGGAGCTCATCCTCGCCGAGGATCCCGACCACGTCGATGCGACCGAATGTGGAGAGAATTGCCGAACGGTGCTCGAGAACATGTATGCCGCGCGCCTTGGGCCGCTGGAACGGGTGCCCACGGTGCTCGTGCCTCGCGCCCAAATGCGGTGGCTGTCGATGGACCACCGCGCCGGCTTCGTCCTCTCTCTCATCGACGGATCGTCGTCCGTCGATATGATTCTAGACGTGTCCGGGATGCCGAAGCTCGATGCCCTACGCATTCTGCACGAGCTCGTGCAACAGAAAATCGTATCGTTTCGCTGAGGGGTTACGCCTCTCCGCGGACCGCCACTAACCCGGAAACCGCGGAGCGCAAGTCATAAAGTCGGGTGGCTCAAATGCTGGTGCACCGTGGCGGTTTTGCGCGTTGCGCATGCCAAAAGAGGAAGCTACACCGATAGAGAACGAAATGGACGCGCGCCGACAACAAGCGCAGGAGCTACGCCGCCAAATCGAGTGGACGCTCGCGCGCGCGGTGGACCCGAGCGACGTCCTGCCAATGCTCCACAGTCTCTCGCGCGTGGCGGACGACGGCTCCGACGAGAGCGTGTTCGCTCACCTGCGGCTCGCAGAGCTTCTCGTCGAGCGAGACCCATGGCGTGCCGCGCTCTACGCCCGTCGCGTTCTACGACACCGCCCCGCCGACGACCGGGTCTGGGCCACGCTCGCCCTCTGCCAAACCCTCCTGGGGAACTACAAGTTCGCAGCGAGTGCCTATCATCAGGCCATAGCGAGCGCGCCGAAGAACCCGTGGTACGCGCACAACCTCGGACACTTGCTCGACGTGGCCCTCGGTCGAGCGGGAGACGCGATACCGTGGCTGGAGCGAGCGTACCGGAGCGCGGGCAACAGCGGCGAGCTGGCCGCCAGCTATGCGCACGCGCTCGCGCGTACCGGCCGGCTGAGCGAGGCGCGCAACGTCCTCACGAGAGCCATGAAGCGCACGGCCTCGCGAGAACACGCGGCTCTCCTCAGATGGCTCGAGCAAGGAGCGCCGGCGGACAAAGATCATCCCCTTCCCCGCCCAGCCCCCGTGCACGCGATCTCGACCTTCAGCCGGAGCGGCGACGCCACCCCGCGCCGTGTTCGGGCGAAACAAGACGAGGAGGCGAACGCGTCGCGACGATCCTTGGTCCTAACGGAACTCGATGAGGTGCTCGCGCGGGGCCTCGCCAGCCTTCCCCTCGACGCAAAGCAACGCGCCCGGGCAAAGTCGTTGGCGCGCGACGCGATGAATCACTTCTCCCGCCCCGCAGGCGCCCGCGGCGACGCCGCGGTCCAGGCAGTTGCGGCGGCGATCGCGTACGCAATCGTTTACGTCGATCACGTTCCCCTTACGCAGGCAGAGGTGGCAGCGTCTTTTCGAGTCGGCGTTGCCAGTCTCCGCGGGCGCTTCGGCGAACTGCGAACGCACCTCGACCTGATGCCCGGCGACGAGAGGTACGCGACGTTCCGTCGCCGGTAGACATGCTGCGGGGGCCAAGTCTCCCAGCGGCCTCGCTCGATCGCGCGTCCGCCTCCGTCCGAGGCTATAGGGGGGCCAGCCATCAATGCGCAAGGCTCACCTCCTCCAACTTCTCCTGGCTGTCTCGACCACAAACACGGCGGCGATCGCCCAACCACTGCAGCCAGCGGCCGGGACTGTAGCGCAGCCCCCGTTGCCCCCTCCGCCCGTCGTCAGCGACCCAAT
>CAZVPE010000401.1:0-3933 GCA_964628155.1 uncultured Polyangiaceae bacterium
GAGTCGGTCAAGCTCGTCGTCCCCGTCGCCTATCGGGTCCGGGCGGACGTCACCACGATGGAGGGCCCGCGTCCCTGCATCACGATCCGTGTCGAGGCGCCGCCGCAAACGGAAGTTCGCGTCAGCGACAATCCCGTCCCGCTCGACGCGGCGGGGACCGGCAGCTACGCGCTCGACCAAACGAAGTTCACCGATGGCCCCGCGGACGAGTCGCGCGTCGTCGCGATTGACGTGCCGTACGTCGTCGTGCCGAGGGGTCGGCCGCCCGAAACGGGCACGGTGAGCGCACGCATCGCCGTCGCGCCGCTGCGCGTGGACGCACCGGGCACGAGTACGGTGATCGACGACGATCGAGTCCTGCTCGCGGGGCGCGCCGCCCGGGGGGCGACTGTCACGGTCGACGGCAACCCGGTGACCGTCGCTCCCGACGGAGCCTTCGAGACGACCATCCCCATCGATGCGCCGGGCGAGCGCACCGTCGAGGTGCGCGCGGGAACGGCAGCGCTCGCGCCTCGCACCGTCCACGTTCGGGTGACCCGGGTGGCGAACCTCGCGGACGCAGCCCGGGCATTCGAGGAGAGTGGGACCATCGGGTACGACGCGGCGATGCGCGACATCGAGGCGGAGAAAACCGGTGAAAACATCGTCGTCGAAGGCGACGTCGTGGAGGCACGCAGCTCGGCGCACCGCACGCTCGCACTGGTGGACGACCGACGCGGATGCGCGAAGGGGCCTTGCCTGGCCCGGGTGATCATCGGGCGCGATCTCTCGCTCGCCCGCGGCGAGAGCATCCAGGCCTACGGGCGGGTGGCCCGCGCGTACCGGACCCCCACATCGCAGGCCGTCCCCGAGGTCGAGGCCGAGTTCGTCGTGCGTGCGAAGCGATGAACGAAGCTCCGCCGTGGAGCGGTCCGAGTTGGCGCACGGCGGCCTGGGGGACAGCGACCGCCGCGCTCGTCGCCTCCGCAGCGGCTTCGGGTCAAACCGTCCACGTCGAACGGCCGCGGACGCTGGTCGTCGGGCTCCCCTCTGCGGGCGCCCGATCGGATCGAGTCGACGGCGCGCGGACGGGCCGGACACGGTCCACGCTGCCGAGCGCGGGGCTTCGCACGCAGTGGCGCATCGCGCTGGGCGCGCAAATCGAACACGCTCCGCTCGTCGACGTGCGCGGCGGGACGTACGTCGTGGGAACGCGGGGAGAGGTGATCGCGATCGCCCGCGACGGGACGGAGCGCTGGCGGGTATCCACGGCAGCCGCCCAGCCCGGTCCGGCGGCGCTTCTGTCGGACGACACGGTGGTGTTCGTCGACGCGGCGGGCGCGGCGGTCGCGGTGCGCGACGGATCCGTCCGATGGCGCGTTCCTTTCGGACGCGCCGATGCCGCGCGTCCCGCGCCGCTGCCCCTCGAAGACGGCGGCGTGGTGGTCGCGACCACCCAGGAGCTCGCGGCGCTCGACTCCGAGGGGCGGGAGCGCGCGCGCACGACGCTCGCCGAAGCCACCACCCTGCCCCTGGTCGCCGCGCTAGGCCGGGTCGTCGCCGTCACGTCGAGCGGTGCGGTCTGGTCGTGGGCGCCGGGCGCGCCCGAGCCCGAGCGCGTCGCCGGTTTTGGATCGACGGTCGATTCGGGCGCCGCCCTGGCCGACGACCACACCCTCGTCGCGGTCACCGCGGACCAATTGCACCTGACCGCCGTCGATCTCCTGCGGGGCACGGCGACCACCCGAGCCTTCGCGCTGGCGGGCGTCTGGCAAGGACCTCCAGCCATGCGCGGGAGCAACGCCCACGTGGTCCTCCTCACGGCGTCCGGCGAGATCGCCGTGACGGTCGATGCCGGCGGAAACGAGATCGCGCGGGTCTCGCTCGCGGTGCATTCGACCGCGACGGCGGCCGACGGCGGGCCCCCGGCCCTGGCCGCCCACGCGCACACCCCGCCCTTGGTCGACGCGACGGGGGCGTTCGCGTTTGCCACGGCCGAGGGCGCCATCGGCGTGGCCGGCGCGAACGGAGTCGACCTCCTCGGCGAGGCATGCGAGCCGCCGATCGGAAACGCCAGCCGCACGGCTCCTCCCGTGGCAGGCTTGGCTCCGCTCGAGAACGGCGTGTTCGTAGCCGTTTGCCACACTGGCGGCCTGCTCGCCATCGGCGGGCGCAAGGGGCCATCCCAGCCTTGACCAACCCCCGTGCGGCCCACCGCACGACGCGCGGCGGGAGTGCCTGCGGTAGCAAAAGGGCGCGAGCGCTCCTATAGTAAGCGCTGAGACGAAGGCGCAGGGCACCTCGCAAACCCTCGAGAGGCCAAGCAAGGATGAACCCCCCAATGATCACGATTACGGAAAAGGCTGCGCTCAAGGTGAAGGAAATTGCGGAGGCAGAGGCCCTCCTCGGCCAAGGTCTGCGGCTCCGCGTGGTCGGCGGCGGCTGCGCGGGCTTCAGCTACGACCTCTACTTCGAGGACAAACTCGGGGAAATGGACGAAGAGTTCGTGTCGAACGGCGTCAAGCTCTACGTCGACCCGATGAGCTTTCAGTACCTCGAGGGGGTGGAGATCGATTACGTCGAGGGGCTCCACGGGGCAGGCTTCAAGTTCAACAACCCGAACTCGAAGGGGTCCTGCGGCTGCGGCTCGAGCTTCAGCGCCTGAGTGGGCAGTCCGTGCTGACGTAGACGGTAGTCCGGGCGTTACGTACGGCCCGGCACGTGCATCCGAGGTTGGGCTGGAGGCGTCGGCCGTAGGGCGACGCGAGCTCGGCCATGCCTGTTTCCAGCGCGTCCGCGACGCAACGTACCCGCGCCGCCCCCGCCCGCCCAGTGGCAGACGGGGGTGTAACGCTCTCGCACTACATCGCGCGGGTTCAGGCGATCCAGGCGCTTTCGCGCGAAGTGGAGTACGAGCTCGCGGTCCGCGTGCGCGATTTCGACGACCGCGCGGCCGCGCGTCAGCTCGTCGAGGCGAATTTGCGCTACGTCGTGGCGATTGCGCTGAGCTATCGGCGATACGGAGTGCGTGTGGCCGACCTCATCTCCGAGGGAAACGTCGGGCTGATGATCGCGCTCAAGAAGTTCGACCCGGACCGCGGTACGCGCTTCGTCACGTACGCCGCGCACTGGATCCGCGCGTACGTACTCGACCACGTCATTCGCGCCTGGAGCATCGTGGGTGTCGGGGCGGGGCCGCTTCGCTCCAAGGTCTTTTTCCGGCTGCGGCGCGAGAAAGCACGGATCCTGGCATCGACGAGCGACCTCGTCGAAGCCAACGAGAGGCTGGCCGAGAGCTTCGGAACGACGAGCGAAAAGATCGCCCTTTTGGCGCACCGCTTGGAAGCACGCGACGTGTCGCTCGACGCCAAAGTCTTCGACGACGGATCGGCCGCCGTCGTCGATACCCTACCGAGTGGAGCGCCCACCCAGGAGGAGGAGTTCATCGTCCATGAACGTTCGAGCGCGATTCGCGACTGCGTGCGCGAAGCCGTCGAAAAGCTCGACCCGCGCGAGCGCTTCATCGTGCAAGTCCGGATGATGGCCGACGGCCCCGAGGAGCTGTCGCTCGCGGAGATCGGGCGCCGCCTCGGCGTTTCTCGCGAGCGGGCCCGCCAGCTCGAGGCGCGCGCAAAACAGAAGATCCGCCGTCACCTGGAGACGCGCGCGAGTGACCTGGCGAGCGTGGCCGCATGACTTGCTTCCCGGGCCGTCCAGAGGCACATTCGTCCGGTCGACGCCGCTCGGGCGATCGCCGGTCATGTCCTTTTTTTGAAATGGCGTGGCGGGAGGAAAGTCCGAGCTCCACAGAGCACGATGCCGGATAACGCCCGGTGGCGGAAACGCCGAGGAGAGTGCCACAGAAAAAAGACCGCCTTCCGCGCGTCTTCGGACGCGCCGACGGTAAGGGTGAAACGGCGGGGTAAGAGCCCACCGCGCCCGCGGTAACGCGGG
>CAZVPE010000402.1:0-3917 GCA_964628155.1 uncultured Polyangiaceae bacterium
AGAGCGAGCGAGGCCGGCGGCGAGCGCGCGGAGCGTACGACCGTACGCGAGCACGGTCGCTGCCGGGATCGCGAAGTTATCGGCGGAAAGCGCCAGCCTTCGGCGCGGGGCGGGCCTCGTCCGCCTTGATCGAATAGCGCACGAGCGCACGCAGCACGTCGTTTCGTTCCACGTTCCCGATGACGCTCTTGAGATCCTCGTACACCGTGGGGTCCACGAGCAGCGCGCCGAGCGTGCCCTTGCCCTGGCGAAGATCCCCCACGATCGCTCGCAAGTCGTCGCTCATGGCGTTCAGATTGCCGATGACGTGTTGCGAGGAACTGTCGCCGTATAGCAGCGCGTGCGCCAACCCGTTCCCCTCCCGAATCGCGCGCAAGTCCTCGTGCAGCTCAGACATCGTGCCGAGGGCGTCCTTGGACAGCTCACCATCGTAGACGAGGGCGTGCGCGATTCCCGGCCCCTGACGCAGCTGCTTCGCGAAGTCCTGGGCATCGGCGAGCACGCCGTCGAGCCGCGTCGAGGCCCCATCGAGGTGAACGAGCAACTGACCGAATTCGTCGGCCTCGCGGCGGTCGAAAAAGAGTCGGTGCACGGCCCCGTCGCCGTGAACGGTGGCGTCGAGGAGCGAGTGCAAGTCCGCGATCGAGCCCTTGATGTCGGCCGCGAGCTTGGGGTCGCCGAGCGCTTGCGCGAGAGGTGCGATCCGCTCGATCGCGTCGGCCGCCACCGCAGCCACCTTGTTCGCGAGCGCCAGCACGTCGCTTGGCTCTTCGGCTGTGACGAGGCGCATTGGATCTTGAGGGGGCGCATCGGGCGAGCCGACGGTGAGTTCGATCATCTTGTCGCCGAGCAAGCCCTTGTTGACCACGTGGGCGACGGAGTCGGTCCGGATGCGGGCGGCTTCCTTCTTCGAGATGGACATCGACACGAAGACGCGCGCGTCGCCTGAATTGCTGCTGTGGTCGACGCTCGTTACGCCGCCGATGTCGAGGCCGCCCATGCGTACGGGAGCCCCGGGTTTGAGGCCGGCGACGTCATGGAACGCCGTCCGGTATTGGACTTTGGACTGCCACAGCCCGCGCGTATCACCGATGAGGAACACTCCGACCATCGTCAGCGCGAGCCCCAGGATGACAAATAGACCGACCTTAAGCTGCCGCGTCATGGGTCCTCACCAGCGTTATGGAACCGGCGTCACGACGACGCAAGCAGTGATGCCACGTCCTCGGTCTCGGGCGCGTGCCCTTCGATGAAGTTTCGGACCGCCGCGTTGCTCGTGCTGCGGAAATCTTCTTTGGTGCCCACGAGCAAGATGGATCCCTTCCCGATCATGGCCAAGCGGTCGGACACACTGAACGCAGTCCCCATGTCGTGGGTCACTACGACGCTCGTCAGCTTGAGCGAACGCTGGATGCCTTTGATGAGATGATTGATGCGCGCGGTATTGATCGGATCGAGCCCAGTCGTCGGTTCGTCGTACAAGATCACTTCGGGCTGGAGAGCGAGCGTACGCGCCAGGCCCACGCGCTTCTTCATGCCGCCGGAGAGGTCGCTCGGGCGCATCGACTCGATGCCGGGGAGGCCGACGAGCCCGAGCGCCTGCTCGACGCGAGCGTCGATCTCCGGTCCGGACATGGTGTTCCAGAATTGCTCACGAAGCCCGTACGCGACGTTCTCGCCGACGCTGAGCGAGTCGAAAAGCGCCGCTCCTTGAAAGAGGTAAGCAATGCGACGGCGCACGTGGGTCAGCTCCGCGTCGTCCATCTTGCCGACGTCGGCGCCGTCGAAGAGGATTTGACCGGCGTCGACGGTCAGAAGGCCGATGAGCATCTTCAACATGACGCTCTTGCCGCCGCCCGAAGCACCGAGAACGGTCAGCGTCTCGCCGCGACGGATGTCGAGGTTCAAGTCCGAGAAGATCGTTTTCGGCCCGAAGCTCTTCCGAACGCCGATATATCGAATGAAAACCTCGCCGAGGCGGCCGCCCGTCGCGTCAGGGCTGGTCATGGATGGGATCCTAGCCCCTTTCGCGGAGAGGGGTGGTCGCACAGGACGGGGAGTGAACCGCCAGGCTCTAGGGAGGGTCAATCGAGTCCCCGGGGCGTTTGCCAGTACGTCGGACGTCAAGAAGGCACGACGAGCGCGAGGCGCATTTCCACGGCATCGCCCCCTTTCCACGCGTCGCGGCGGAGAACGCCGGCCACGCTCGCGTGCGTCCCCAGCCGCGACGAGAGGGCTCCCATCTCCGGACCGAAACACGAGAGCGGCGTCCCTCGCACGTCGATCCAGATGCGCAGGTGGCCCCCGCGCACCTCCCGCGTGCCGAGCACCCGGGCCCGGTCGATGGCGACGTGAGGCGCGGGATTCGACTGTCCGCATGGCTCGAAGCGATCGAGATCGACCACCACGCGCGCCGGCGCGTCCCCTTCTTCCAGGCGCGCCTCTGCGTCGAAGGGGCTAGCCCCGTCCGGCACCCCCATCGCTTCGCAAGCGGCACAGAACCGGTCGCGGAAGCCGTCGACCCGTGCGCTCGCGACTTCGAGCCCCGCCGCGGCGTGGTGCCCGCCGAACGCGATGAGGGTGTCGCGGCACTTCGCGAGCGCCTCGTAGACCGAAAAACCGGCCGGTGCGCGCGCCGAGCCGCGCCCGGCGTTCCCGTCGAGCGCGATGACGATGGCCGGCTTCCCGAAGCGCGAAGCGAGGCGCCCGGCGACGATGCCCACCACCCCCGGGTGCCAGCCCTGCTTGGCGAGCACGATCGCGGGGAGACGAGCGAGGGCGGGGTCGGAGTGCGCTTCGAGCGCCTCGGCCAGTACGGCGTTCTGAATCTCCTTTCGACGCGTGGACTGGGTTTCAATCTCGCCCGCGAGCCGCTGGGCGGCCTCGTCGTCTTTGGCCAAGAGGAGCGAGAGCGCCAGGTCCGGCTTGTCGAGCCTCCCGGGAGCGTTGATTCTTGGCGCGAAGCGGAAAGACACGTCTTCTCCCGTGATCGGGCCTCTGCTGAAGCCTGCGATCTGGGCCAGCGCGCGTGTTCCTGGCCGTCCGCTACGCGCGATCAGCCCCAGTCCGGCCCGAACGAGCGCGCGATTGTCGCCGTCGAGCGGAGCGACGTCCCCGATGGTCCCGATCGCGACGAAGTCGAGCCATTGTCGCATGTCGAGCGGCACGCCGAGGGCCGCGCGCACGCCGGCCCCCATCGAGAGGGCGAGCCCGACCGACGCGAGCCCTTTGTAGGCGAAGTTGCACTCCGGGCGGTGCGGATTGAGAAAAGCGAGCGCCGGCAGGGGCGCGTCGGGGACGCGGTGGTGGTCGATGACGACGGCGTCGACGCCCGCGCGACGCACGGTCTCGAGTCGATCGTGGTCGCTCGAGCCACAATCGCACGTGACGAGGAGCGTGGCGCCCGTTGCAAGAACGCGAGCGAGCGCCTGCCCGGATAGTCCGTACCCTCCCCCGAATCGGTCGGCGAGTTCGGTGGCCACTTCCGCGCCGAGCGTCCGAAGGACGTCGGACAGCAACGCAGCCGCCGTGACTCCGTCTGCGTCGTAGTCGCCGAAGACGCAGATGCGCTCTTTTGCGCGCACGGCCCGGGCAACCCGTTCCACCGCTTCGCTGCGGTCTTTCATCGCCTCCGGAGGCGTCAAATGCGCGAGGCGCGGATCGAGGAATCGAGCCGAGTGTTCTGGCGCACCAAGACCACGGCCAACGAGGATGTTGGCCGCGGTCTGGGTCAACGACAGCGCCCTCGCGAGTTCCCTAGCGTCCTCGCCAGAGACTGACGGCAACCGAAGCATGGTCGGTTCACCAAGAGCGCGTGCGCCGCGCGGAGTCAATCTTGATACGATGTGCGCATGCAATCCCCCGTCGATCCGGTCCGCCCGGCTCTCATGCTCGACGTGAACGTCGTTCTTCTGGGA
>CAZVPE010000403.1:0-3894 GCA_964628155.1 uncultured Polyangiaceae bacterium
CGTGACGATCGCAGCGTTCGCCTTTCGCTTCGCGCCCGATGTTGTGACGCGATGCTCTGGCCATCGACACGCGCGGACGCTCCGTGCGTCACGGCCCGCGAGTGCACGCGATCGATAAACGCGATCCGTGACGCATAGAGTTAGAAGGGCCGAGGTTTGAGCTCGAGAGGTGCCCGACGGAGAAAGCAATGGCGTGTCGCTCGCCGCGAGTGTGACACGGCGGCAAGATGAAGTAATAGGTTGGGAGGATGCGAACGACCCTGCGCGGCGGATGCCACTGCGGCAATCTCAAGGTCGTCTTCGAGACGAACACCGACCCCAGTGACCTCCAGCTCCGCGCCTGCCAGTGCTCGTTCTGCCGGCGCCACGGCGCCGTGACGACCTCGGATCCAGCCGGGCGGCTGATGATCGAGGCGGGGCAGCGCGAGCAGCTCCTCCGCTACCGCTTCGCTCTCGGTATCACGGACTTTCTCGTCTGCCGCGCTTGTGGCGTCTACGTGGCGGCGACGATGGACGCGAACGGCCGAGCCCTCGGCGTCGTGAACGTGAACGTCCTGAACGAGCGCGAGCCGTTCGCTCGGCGACCGGAGCCCATGCAGTACGGCGCCGAGAAAGTCGAGGACCGTGAGGCGCGGCGAGCGAATCTCTGGATGCCCGTGGAAGTTCGCCCATGACCACCGCAGCGTCGGCCGGATGCCGTGCCGCCCCGGGTGAGTTCGCACCCGTCGTCGATCGCGCCAAGTGCGAGGGCAAGGCCGAGTGCGTCGAAGTCTGCCCCTTCCACGTGTTCGAGGTACGTCGCATCGACGATGCCGACTTCGCCCTACTCGGTACGCTTGCAAAGTTGAAGAGCATCGTCCACGGCCGGAAGACCGCGTACGCGCCAAAGGCGTCGGCCTGCGAGGCGTGCGGCAAGTGCGTCGAGGCCTGCCCCGAGAAGGCGATCAAGTTGGCTCGGGCGTCGGTGTGACGGTGACCTGCTGAAAGACTGCGTGCGGGGCACGCATGCGATGAAAGGAACGCGGGTCGTATAGGTGACCAGAGAGCGGGACGGGAGCCCTCGCCGACCGTCGACGAGTCGAAAGGTGGGCCGCGAGGCATCGGGCCGCGTCATCGAGGCATCTTGGCGGCCTGCGGGATCGTTGGTGCCCGACTCTCGCCGCAGGGCGACCTCATGGCCTTCGGTGGGTGGCAAAGCAACGTCCTCGACGTCAAAAGTGGAACGATGGCCGGGCGCTTTCTTCCAACGCTCGGATGCAATGCGCGAGCGGTCTTCAGCCCCGACGGCACCCTCGTGGCCACATCCGACCCACGGCTTTACAGAACGTCGGACTGGTCGGCGGTCTGGAGTGCGAGCGACGCCTCGGCCGACCCGTTTGCTCCGGTCGCGCCGACCGAGTTCACCAACGAATTCTACGACGACATCCAGTTTCGCCCGAACGCCCAGGAGCTCCTGGTGAGCCGCAGCGGGGACGAGGGCTCCGAACACGCTCTTTACTCGTTGGCGGACGGGACGCTGATCCGCCACTTGCCCGAGCTTCAGAGCATGCGCGCCAAGATCTCGCCGGAGGGAAACTGGGTCGTCTCGGGCACAACCATCCTTCATCTTCCTGACGGCGAACAGCGGGTCTTCGACGCCCAGTCCGTTCTCGCGACGTTCGCACCCAACGGGGACATCGTCGCGCTGCTCGCCGATAACTCCCTCGCGCGCTACTGCCGGACGAACTGAGGGCCTCCGGAGACCCTCTCTCCCGATGTCGAGCCCCTTCTCTCGTCCGTCTTCGGAGCCGAGAGCCACCGAGGGGCATTGGCTGGGCTTTCCAATCCAGCTGCCCCGCGCGCCTGCCGGGGAGTGACCGAGGCAAAAACAGTGGACGTTCCGCCACGCAGGAGGGAACCTCTACGGCGTTTCAGAACCTTGGCCCCAAAGGGGGGACTCGATCATGTCGAACCACGTCTGGACGATCGTCATTGTAGGTGCTCTGTGCGGCGCCATAGGCTTTGCCCTCGGCCGTAACGGTGGCCCCATGGACGCCGCCAAGGCACAGGCGCACGTGGAGTTTCCCGTGGCCGATCGCGAAGGCGAAGGTGCATCTCTTCAAGGTGCCCTTCCACCAAACCATCCGCCGGTCGGAGACACCATGGCGCCGCATGCAGCCGCGGCGTCTCCGTCCGACGACGCGGCGGCGATCACTTGGAAAGTGCCCCCCAACTGGAAAGTGGCTCCGAATCCCAACTCAATGCGGATCGCGACCTACAAGGTGCCTGCGGCGGATCGCGACAACGAAGACGCCGAGGCAAGCGTTTCGCGCGCCGGCGGCACACCGGAGGCGAACATCCAGAGATGGCTCGGGCAGTTCGACCAGGCCGGCCAGGATACGCGCGCCGAAGAGACCGTCGCTGGGCTGAAAGTCACGCTCGTCGAAGTAAGTGGAACCTATTCGGCGGGCTCGATGATGGGCGGGGCCCCGCCCGCGGCCCATCCTGGGTGGTCGCTAATAGGCGCCATCGTGCAGGGTCGAGGCTTGCCGTACTTCTTCAAGCTGATTGGCCCGCAGGCCACGTTGCGTGCGGCGCGCCCGTCCTTCATGGCTCTCGTGCACAGCATCACCCCGAGCTGACTCGGTCGCTCGGCGGATACGAGCTTCCCGGCCGGCGGCGGATCTGCGCTCGCAGATCGGTTGCGACGACGTAACCAAAGAGACCGAGCGACAGCGTGCCGACGACCTGTCCGAGCGACATCGACGCGATGATTGGAATCGGCGTCGGGTCGAACAGAGACCAGGCCATCAGAACCAGCGCGATGAGCGTGAGCAGGCAGGAGACGACGATCAAGCGCGATGCAGCGCGAGGTTTCATGGTGCGCGCCCGCCGTCGGGCTCCCCGCTCGATACCGGCGTCGCCCCAGGTTCGTGGAGGGGGCGGAAGTTCGGATGGGCGTACCCGTGACACCCCCCGCTGGCGCAACTCACCCCGCCCGCACGCACATCAGCGAGGGTGGCTTTGTGGTCGGATTGTTCTTTCCAAATTTTCACTTCGGTCGAGTGGCATTGCATGCAATTGTCGTTCGGATATGACTTGAGAAGGCGAATGGTTTCTTTCGCTTGCGGAATGCTCACGGTCCGGTACTCGGTGTAGTACAGCCACACATGCCGCATTCCTCCGAGTTTCGTCACGACGGTGCCGAACATGCCGTAGTCGGCATGACACGCGTAGCAGTTCTCGTCTCCGAATAGCTTGTTTCGCGCGTGACGCGACGAAAGCGACGAGCTGTCGGCCGCATCGGAGTCGGACGCGTGAGGGATCATGACGTGACAGGAGCCGCAGAATTGGCGCTTCTTTGTCGCCTCGAACCCCTGTATGTTCCCTGTGAAGGCGACGCCCAACGGAAACACGCCAAGCCCGAAAAGGAGCCATATTTTTGCCGGCCGGTGAAGCTCGGGTCGCGCAATCAAATAACCGATGATGATCGCGGCGGACGCGCAAGCGGAGGCGAGCGCAATGACAGCGAGGAGGGGGAAATGCAACGCGGTCACTGTCTTCTCGCCGGAGGCGCCCTCCCTTTCTTAGGATGGCCCGGGGCTCCGCATAAACGCAAGGCCGTATGTTCGCGGGCTCTCCGTTCCGGCGCCGTCGTGCTGGCCGTCATCGGCGCCGCGTTGGCGAGCCGCCTCGCGCAGGCAGATCCTCTTCGGCTCCGTGCCGACGCGTTCGCCCAGGCGCAGCCAGACACACAGTCGCCCGCGGGGCTCATCGTCCTTCAAGGGCACGATCGCGTCGCTCCGTGGATCGATGCCGAAGGCTTGGTCTGGAGCGGTGCCAAACCGAACGCCACGGCCGACGTTCTCGTGCTGACCGTGCGCGTGCGCGAGCCGCACGGCTACGGCGAGGTCC
>CAZVPE010000404.1:0-3880 GCA_964628155.1 uncultured Polyangiaceae bacterium
AGACCCGCAGACACCCCTCTCCGCTTGCGGAGAGGGGCCGGGGGTGAGGTTCTCTAGCGGCCGCGAGGCAAGGAGGGGGGCGAACTGGCCTTTTCTCGAAGGCGAGCGCGATGTGACGAATGAGAGACGCTCGGTCAGTCCGCCTTCGCGTCGGTGGCGCCCGCGTCTGTGACCTTGCCGCCCTCTGCGGTGCCCCCGCCGCCGTCCGTCGGCGTCGCCGGCTTCACGTTGCGGATGACGAAGATCATGTCCTGGTAGTCATCGTTGCTCGCTTCCTCCAGGGCGATGAGGTACGAGTTCGCGACCGGGTTCCCGATGCGGTCTTTGAGCGGCCAAACGCGGTACCGGTGAACTGGCGACGATACGCCGAAATTGACGCCTGCCTCGACGATGTCGGCAGGCAGCGGAGGGTTGGCGATTTGCGTGACGATGTTGAGATCGTCTTCCGAGTAGTCGTAATCCCCGTTCAGCGGTGCGGGGTTGGGGACCAGCGCGAGAGAAATGCTCCCGTCGCTCCGCTGGGCGCCGAAGCACCACAAGCCGAAGCTTCCCGTGGGCGTGAACGTGCCCGCCGTATTGCCGTTGATCGGCGGAAAGACCATCTCGCTGTGGTCGGAGGTATACGGGTCACTGGCGAGGACGCTGGACATCGCGGCGACGTACTGAAGGCCCGCGGGGAAGTCCGCGGGTCCTGGAACCTTCGTGATGGCCAAGGCCGGCGGCTGCGCGATGGCCGTAGTGACGGAACCCGCGGCAAACCATCCGAACGGAAAGTCGATCTTTGGAGCAAATCGGGCGGGGGCGAGAAGCACGGCCGGCTGCGTCGTGTCGGCCAGCTCGAAATCTTGGATGATTACTTCATCGGAGGGCGTGTCGCCGCCGGCGGCCGGTGATGCCATCGCCAGGGGGCTCACCTGGTTTACGTTGAGGTACGTCTTCAAATTGTCGCCCACGTTGACCTGGTATCCGAGGGTCGCGATGATTTGCCCGAGCGTGGGTTCGTAGCGGCCGTAGTTGCCGGAAGGAACACCCGCGTCGTTGAGGCTCTCGGGGTTGTTCCAGAGCGATACGCCGTAGAGACCGGCCTGAACGCAATCGGTGCTCGTCTGCGCGACCAGCAACGCGGCGACGGCTTCGCCGCCGGTGTTGTCGAAGCGACTGGGCGGACTCGTATTCGTGGAAAGAAACTGGACTTCGACGTCGAGGTCTCCGCCCGCCGCAATCGTCGCCGGCAGGGTAACGGCGGTCGCCGCCGCATCTGCTCCGGCGTCCGAAGCCGCCACGACCGTGGTCTTGAAGGCCGTGGCATTGGAATGCTGCCGAAAGCTCGCAGGCATCACGTTCGCCTGAGGGGCGACGCCGACGCTCGTGATCGTGACGGAGGCCGTGCCGCCGTTGTGCAGCCGCATCCGCTGCGTGTAGGGGTCGTCCAACGTATTGATGCCGCTGAAGATGGCTTCGTCCTTCCGCAGAAAAAAGCGGGCGTCGCTGCCGTACGTGTAGTTCGTGAAGGACAGCGTGGTCGCGCCGGCCTCGGCGGGACAAGCGGGAACGATCGGATTGGTCGCGGGGCCCGCATCCAACGTCGAGCCAGAGTCGACCGGCGCCGAGCCGGAATCGCCGGGCGCCGAACCCGAATCGCCGGGCGCCGAACCCGAATCGCCGGGCGCGGAGTCGTTCGTCGACGCGTCCGTCGGAGACTGGGGCGTGGAGCCGCTGCTATTGTCCGAGCAAGCCGGCAAGAAGCAAGCAGCCAGGCTCGCCGCCAGCAGCAACGAGCGGTCTGGACCAACCACCGAAAAGCGCCCCGCGTACCCCACGCCGCGAAACGAGTGCGAAACCCGATTGGACCCCATCGAAAAGCTCCTTTCATGGAGCGCAATCAATCCGCCACTCCAAAGCCCCTCGGGGCGCGCCCCCCCGTCTACGCGATCGCTTGGAATGCGCAAGCGTTTTATTAACGAGTACGACTCCACTGGAAGACGGCGCGGCGCGCCATAGCCGATGGGGTCTCGCGCGCGATACCGGGACAATTGACGCAGAATTGTCGCGGGGTTTCCTCCGCCGCGAGCGACCCTCGATAGGCTCTACCGCCCGCTATGCCCATCATCTTTCATCTCTCCGACCTGCATATCGATCCGAGGAGCGGTACCCAGCGCGCCCTCTTCGATGTCTTGGTCGAGACCATCAGCCGGGAGAAACAAGCGTCGCACGCCGATCGGCTCGCCTTGGTGATCACCGGCGACGTCTTCGATTCGAGCACGCTGCCGCCGGCCGAGGCCGTACCGTGCTTTCTGGACCTCCATGCCCGCATCGTCGCCGCGCTCGGGTGCGCGATTCCTTCGGTGGTGATTCCAGGCAATCACGATCGCCGCTGGAAGGGCCTCCTCGGGCCCCGTCGCTCGACGCTCTTCGATGCGCTTCATGCATCCGTCGACCCGCGGTCCGTTTACGTCGGCGGATGCAGGTTTCCGTTCCTGGCCGAAGTCGTGCCGCGCGAGTTCCACGGTTTGCCGCTCGATCTCGTGTCGTATGATTCGACGTACGTGCCCCACGGTCTCATCAGTGCCGGTGGGTTGATCCGCCAAGAGGATCTGCTCTACGCCTTTGCCGGACTGGACGCCGGCGCGAGCGCCGTACCCCTCGTCTTGCTCGTCCACCACCACCTGATTCCCACTCCCGTCACGGACGTGAGCTTTATCGGCGCGGGCCTGGCCATGGCGCGACTTCCCCGATGGCTTCTCGACAAGGCCCTGCCGTCCCTCGTCGCGAATGCCGATCGCGAAGAGCTCACGATGACCGCGCTCGGAGCTGGAACCGCACTGTCGACCTTGCACACGTTCCGACGGCCCGTGCTTCTCCTGCACGGTCACAAGCACTTTCCCACCGCTCGGCTCGTACGCGGGCTCGCCGACAGCTCGGGTGACGTCCTCATCGTCTCGGCGGGTAGCGCCGGCCTGCGCGAACGGCTCGACGCGACCCAGGATCCCGAGGCCGCCAGCCTGTGGCCATCGTTCAACGTCCTCACCATCGAAGGCGACAGCGTTCGCGTGCAAGCTGTCTCGTTTCCGTCGCGCCGCTCCCCACGCACGCCGACTCGCCGCGACATGGCCCGCGTGAGTCGGCGCAATGCCCGTTGGGAGCCCGAAGCCGTTTCGGGCCACGCCCGGGACTGCGCGGCGGTCGTAGCCCGCGACGAAGCGCGGTTCGTCCTCTCACCGAGCCGCACGTCGCCCGCCGACCGCTGGGACTACGCGTGCGAGCGCCGCGTGGCCGTTCTTCCCTCCGCGGACCTGCATCGGTACGTCGAATTCGTCCACGGGCGTCGGTCCCTTTCGGCAACGCGTCCGCGCGCCCGGCGGCGGGTCGAACTCGCCCTCAACGGGGTCACGCGTTACCGCATCGCCGACGCGCTTCGCCGAACCGCGAGCGAGCGACTCGCGTCCGATCCGTCGAACGCGTTCGAATGGGTCGGCCTTCTCAGTCGTTACGGTGGCTCGAGCGTCGTGCTCTCGCTCGCGCGGGAGAATGCCGGAGCGCTCGAGCCTTTCGGGAGCGTCACCGACCTGGCGACAGGGCAGGAGAGCCCAGCGCCGGTCGTGACCACTTCGGACGGATGGCAGATCGAAGTCCGGGATTGCGCGCCGAGGACCATGCTGCGCATGTACTGGCCTCTGGTCGAGGGGTGACGAGGCCTTCCGATGCAAGCGCTCTCAAGCCGCCGGAAGCACCTCGGCCACGCGCACGACGACGTCGGCAAACCGGGGCACGGTCAGTTCTTGCGCGCGTCCGCGCTGCGTGACGTGCCCATATCCCTGCGGACCTGGTTCTTGGTGGCGCTCGAGGACGCCCGCGACGAGATTCACGATCCAGTATTCGG
>CAZVPE010000405.1:0-3880 GCA_964628155.1 uncultured Polyangiaceae bacterium
CCCCATCGCGGATCTGGTCCTGTATGCCTCCCACGGCGCTCGCGACGACCGGGCGCCTCTTCCACATGGCCTCGGTCACGGTCAGGCCGAACCCCTCTCGGAGGCTCTTCTGAACGATGACCGCCGCGTGTCTCTGCAGGGCGTTCACGATCGCTGCGTTTTCCTCGCAGTCGTCCATCGGCAGCATCGCGAGGTGCACGGCCTTGCGGAGCGAGTCCGTGAGGGCAAGCCAGGCCCGCTGCAAGTCGGCGAATACCTGGGTCCCTTCCGGGTCGTCGGCTACCGCGTGAAGGCTCGGCCCGGCAAGCACGAGCTGTGCGCCTCTCGGAGCCTCGGGCTCGACCAAGTGGGCGAATCCATCCAACACCCCGACCGGGTCTTTCATCAAGTCCCACCGCGAGACCTGCACGACCAGCGGAGTGTCCCACGTCGGCGCGCGTCCCAGGCGGATCACGTCGGCGGACCGGTCCACGCGACCGGTGCTGCCGTCATCTCGGACGAAGACCGACGCACCGGGCCCCGGCGGTCCTTCGATCAGACCGACGTGAGCGAGAATCGCTCGAACTGTCGCGTCATCCATCACCTGGTTCTTCGCCGAGAACGGGTCGATGTTGGGAGGTAGCACCATCGTGCGCTTGCCGCGCAACCATGCCGGCGCGTATGCGGCACGCGAGAAGACGGCGAGGGGAACCCCCTCGATGTACGGCCGCAAGAATGCCCACCCGCGATCGACCTCGTCGTCGTGTTGCTCGTAACCGATGTGGCATCGCCAGGCGACTCGGACGCCCTTGCCGAGGAGATGAGGGACGAGTCCGGCGGTCTGCGGATCGTGGCATATGACGAGATCGTCCGGGCGCACGAGGGCGTCGATTGCGATCGCGTTCTCGTTCGTCGTGCGCCGGAACACGGAGACCTGTTCGGGCCCGAGCGGCGATCCGTCTCCCTTCACGCCGTGCAGCGCGTTGTGCACCCTCTTGGTAATACGGAAGAACTCGGGCGGCCCCTCCAACACGAGCCAACGTACGTTGATACGTAGACCCCGAGCATAGCGGAGCAGTGAGCTCAGCATTTCGGCGACTCCGCCGCCGGAAGCCGTCGAGTTGACGTTCCAGATCACGCGCGCCCCGAGAATCGCGCGGACTTCTTCGGCCTGTCGTTCGATCGATGCGATTCGGTCGGCACCGAGAATTGGCGCGAACGGTTGTATTGAGCGCGGGCTGACGTGAACCTCATACACGACGGTTGCTCCCTGTTCGCAAATCAGGCGAGCACGAATCGGGCGCGTTCTCGGTTGGGTTGGCGGATACGCCGCCGCGGCCGAACCGGAGCGGCCGCGCCACACGTGCGCGTCATCCCTTGTCTCGGGCTGGTGGGGTCAGCGCTGGCGCTTGGAGGACGTGCGCATGGTGCTCGGGCCCTCTGCGGTCAAGGTCACCAAGCGCAACGCGCACATCGTTCCGGACGTCGTGCAGGGCGTTGCGAACGCCGCTCAAGCCGCCGGGAAAAACCGTCACGGCCCCGTCACGACCTTTTCTGGGACCCCAAAAAGATGAGCGATCTCACTGGCGCGCCCGGCAGGACTCGAACCTGCGCGACTTAGAAGGTCGATCGAGGGCCGCGCCTTGTCGGAGTATCTCATCTATTCTCTCCCCTTCTATCCGCAGAAGCGAGTTCGGATCAGGGTCGTGTTCACCGCTGCGGGTGGCAGGGCTGCACGGGTTTTCGAGCCGTGCTTCGGTCTTGAGGCGGGTCGGGGGACGGGGGGGGCGGACAGTGGGGCCGCGATGTTCGATGGCCTGTGAAATTGGCCTGTCATTGACGCCTCGCCCGACCAGTGCTGCCATCCCGGCGTAGGAGATCGAGAAAAAGGGAGGGGCGGCGGCAATGAAAAGAGCAGGAGTGGTTGCACTTGCGGCAGTAATTTGCGGCGGATGTGGGGGAAACTCGACCGAGCGACCGATTGCGCAGTTTCCTTCGAAAGACGATTTGCAGCGACTCGCGGCGCGGCCGAGCAAACCTGCTCCCCCGGTCGACACGGCTCCAATCGATCGCTGGACGATCGACGCCACCATCCCCGCGCCGGGGGCGCCCTATCCCACGGACGACGCGTGGGATCGCATGCTCGCCGAAGGCCGGGCGTCCGCGGCCAGCCAAGCGCGCCTCGCCCCCGAGCTGCGCTGCGCCGCCCAGGAGTCGGCGCGCTTTTACGTGCAGAATGGCGCCTTCCCCGACGACTCCCTGCGCGAGTACTTGCTCCTGCGTTGCGGTAGCACGCTCGCCAACGTAACGGCCCGGTCGCTCTCGGGGGCGGTACCCGACGACACGCCCGACGCGAAGGTGCAGGCGTTCTACGCCAAGTCGGGCCGTGCGCTCGTCGCCGAGGCGCTCGCGGGCGGCACGGAGGCGGGCGTCGCCTTCGCCCGCGGTAACGGGCGCGCCGCCGCGGTAGCCCTATATGGAAGTCCCACGGGCCGGATACAGACGGTTTCCAGCCTCGTCCAAGGCGCCAGCGTCATACTCGAAGGCGAAGCCGCCCCGGACGCGTCGTTCGTCATGGGGTTCGTCACGCAAGGCGTGTTCGGCGTGTCGCTATGCGAGCCCGACGGCACAGTGAAGGCGCCTATGTTCCGGCTGTCTTGCCCCGTGGCGGACGCAGATCCGCAGGCGCGAATCGAGATCGCGATGCGCAAGCCAGGTCAAGTCCTGATGCGCCGGAGCCTTCAGTTGCTCGTTCGGCGGCAGGCCGAAGCGGGTCTCGAGTACGAGGCTCGTCCATACGGGTCCGAGGGGCCGGCCGCGAACGCGGAGGTATTCCGCAGCGCCCTCGTCGACGGCCTCAACGCCGCGAGGGCCAAGGCGGGCGCGCGCGCCCTGGCACTCGAGCCAAGTCAGTCGCACGACAGCGACGCGCTGGTGTCTCCGTATTTCGACAGCGCGCTCCGAGGCAAGGCCGAAGAGGTGGACACAATGGCGCTTGGCCTCCTGGCCGGCTGGGACGTCGGCGGGACGATCCGAGACGGCGGCTTCTATTCGCAACTTGCCGTCGCCTCTCGCAGTCCGGGGCGCTGGCTGACCCACGCGCTCGCCAGCCCCCTCGGCCGGTGGTCGCTCCTCGATTCGAGCATGGCTCGCGTTGCGATCGGCACCGGTCTGGTCGAGCCCTCCGGCGTCATGGCGCTCGTGACCACGTACGCGTTCTTCGAGTCGTCCGACCACCATCCCGACGAGGACGCGGTCTTCGAGAGACTCACACGCGTCCGGAAGGCGCGGGGCGCTCCGCCTCCCACGCGCATCCCGAGCGACGCGACCCTCGACAAGGCGCTGTCCGAAATCATGATCAACGCCGCGTCCAGCGCCACGGCTCTGGAGGAAGTGATGCAACACGTCGTGTCCGACCAGCGCCGCAGCGTCTCCGGCTGGTACGTCGAAACGAGCGACCTCAAGGACCTTCCGTTCACCGACGATCTCCTCGCCCGGAGTCCTCTCGAAGTGCAGATCGGCGTGACGCATCACAAGGCGCCCGGCGGCGCCTGGGGTCAATATGCCGTCCTCATAGCGATTATGGGAAGACCGGCGAGCGACACCAAGGAAGCGCTTGGCGGATCGCGCAAAGTCGCGCGCGCATCAGTCGCTCCTCCGAAGCTCTGACCACCGCTGCATCGACGGGATTGCACGGGCGGCTCGCGGACCAGGAATCGTCACGCGGACGACAGCCGCTGTAGAAACGGCCTGGCGAACGACCTCGTCATCGCGACAATCGCCGGCGCATGGCAGACCCCTCAGTGGATCGGTTCTGCCGGCAAAGCTTCGGACCGGCGCTGCCGCGACCCGACGCGCTCTCCAAAGGTAGGTGCCAATGGTCACGGTCAAAGATCACCTC
>CAZVPE010000406.1:0-1546 GCA_964628155.1 uncultured Polyangiaceae bacterium
CGGGTCTCGGTCACGACGCCGTCCACCGGGACGGCTCCGGCCCTGACAGCCTCCTGGGCGAGAGCCTCGAAGAGGGGCCGGGAATCTAGCCGGCGGTACCGGTCGCTCAGCCACCCGCGCATCTGACCGCGAACGCTTCGCACGAGGACCCGCCCGTCGGGCGCGTGATGGTAATGCCGGCGGAGGATTTCGGTCGCGAGCTCTTGTTGCCAGGCGGCCGCAGTGGGTCCGGCGAGCTCTCTCAGATAGGGGAGGGGAACGCCGGCTCTGGCGGCGATTTGCCCAAGCGCGTACTCGGTGGGCTCGTACTGGTCGGCACCGACTTGGATGCGCAACCCTCCGGAGGTCGCGACGTGGAAACCCGCGACGCGCATGGGCACGATCTGATCGCGGGGCTGGTCTCGTTGAATCGCGCCGAGGATCTCGGCGGCGCGCTGCGCCCCGTCGTCGATGCGGCGCTGCAGGATGGCGCGGTACCGAGCGGACCGGTCGGTGCTGTCAGGGGCGAGCGCGACGGGAATCGCAGGGGCGGGGAGTGAGGTCGGTTGCGCGTCGAGGTGCATGTTCATGTTGGGGTCTCCGGTGCGAGGCCGCTTCGTGTCGGCTCTCGTTCCACGAAGGGCCGCCGGAGCTCCTCGGATGCTGCGCCGCATTCCCGGGGGGACCGCTCGGGGGAACCGGGAAAGCAGAGGCGCGGCACCCCGCGTGAGGGGCCCAACGGTCTCGAGGCGCGACAAAGGCGACCCGACGGAACGAGACGACACGAAGAGCCGCCGCGCTGGAAACGCTCAAGAGACAGGCCCCATCGAGAGTCCGGCCGACTCCCTCGTGCCCTGTGCGACGTCGCGTCTTGCGACGCCCCGCGAACCGGCGACCGCCCCAGGCTGCGCGGGGTGTTCGGGGCAACGGGTCGGGTGGTCGACCGCGCCGCGATCGCCGGCATTGGGCAGAGCGCCGGATTCCGACGGACCGTCGTGCCCGGGTGACCTACTCGGCTCCTGCTCTCCGCTTGCGCTGCCCGGCGCCCGAACGGCTCGCCTATCAACGATTGGGCCTCGCGGTCTTCACTTGGCCAGCGGAAAACGCCAACCCTGCCGAGATCAATTCGGCGACGACGTCGGATTTGGCCGCTAGGATCGGCGCTCGCCGCGTCGATCGCCCAGCGCTTGAGCAGCTTGTTGTCGCCATGAAGAACCACGAGGTCAGCTACGGGCGCGACCTCCACTCCTTCCCCGCAGCGTAACGCGATGAGGCTGTACGTCTGGCTCGGCCCGCACTTGTTCGCGATGGCTCGCTTTGCCGACCGCCGCCGATCCTTCGATCCGCAGGCCGGAACACTGGCGGAGATGGAACACGTGCGGGTGACGGTGTGTGTTCCGGAACGAAAGCCGAGATGAACGGTGCGTCGCAGACATCGCGATGGTCGTGATGCCGAGCTCCCAGCGCGGGAGGCCCTTGCTCCCATAGTGGGAGGTGCTAGGTTTTCCGTGTGTGGGTCCTCGAGGAGCGAACCTTACGGACCTTTTGGAAGGATCACGCGAACGCA
>CAZVPE010000406.1:1556-3873 GCA_964628155.1 uncultured Polyangiaceae bacterium
GAGGCCCGCTGACTGCTTGGATCAGAGAGATTAACCAGGCTCGCTACACCACCCCCGCCGAACTCAAGGCGCGTCACGCTTCAGCCGATTTCGTGGGTGATAAGGTCATCTTCGACATCGGCGGAAACAAGTACAGGCTCATCGTTCGCGTCAAGTACGCCAAACTCGACATAAACCCGCCGCTCAATGGCATCGTGCTCGTCCTCTTCGTGGGAACCCACGAGCAATACGACCGGCTCAACGTGGCGGCACTCTGAACGAACCATTACCAATGTTAGGTTGAAATGGACATTCGCCCCATTACCACCGACCAGGACTACCAAGAGGCGCTTGCGGAGATCAAACGGCTGTGGTCGGCCGAAGCAGGTAGTGCCGACGGTCGGAAGCTAGAAGTCCTCGCGATGCTGGCGCAGAACTACGAACGGGCACTGGAACCTCTTCCAAAGGCGGACCCCATCGAGGCCATCAAGTTTCGCATGGACCAGGCTGGGCTGACCCGCAGGGATCTGATCCCGATCTTTGGAACGACAGCTCGGATCTCCGAGGTCTTCAACGGTAAGCGTTCCCTGACCTTGGAGATGGTGCGAAAGCTCCACTTCGACCTCGGCATCCCCCTTGATTCGCTCGTCGTCCAGAAGGGAAGGAGAGCAAAACGGGCCACTCGCCTCAGCAGCAAACATCCCGGCAAGCGGCAGACCCGATCTGGCCGAGCGGCCTGACCTGCACCGAAGGTGGCGAGGGCGTCGACGATGCTCGCGCTGGACGCGGGTATCGGCGTCCAGCCCCTCGTCGCGCGCGCCGAGCGTTCCATCGACGAAGGGCAGGAAGGGGGAGCGGAATCGCGCCGCTGGGCGCCGAGGGGGCCGCTCGTATCGGCCGCACGCTGCGCGAGATTGTCGAGCGAGCTTCCGGGGGGGTCGGACGGAACACCCGCTCTAACGGGTCCGGCAGGACGTTGGGCCTCTGCCGCGCTCGCGGCCCGGGGCGTGCTCGGGAAGAATGAGGGGGGCGCCCGCCGCATGCGTGAGGCCATGTCCGGGGTAAAGCTGCTCATGACGCACCTCCGACGAGCAGGCGGTCATAAACGGCGAGGTCCGGAGGCGGGACATGCACCTCGGGGACGAGCGGCCTTTCAGGGGAGGCCATCGCTCTGACGGCGGCAAAGTCCGGACGCTCACCACGGCCCAGGATCTGGTCAAGAACGTCCGCGACGCGTGCCTGCATGGTACTCGCGGCCAGGTGCAGAATGCGCACGTACTCGACATCAGCGCGCTCGACGCGCGCGTCCCGCGAGCTGCTGGGCGCATTCGGTTCTTCATGGGGCGGCCTCTGGTCAGTGGTAGTCGACGCACTCGACATTCTCGGGACCGCTGACGGTCCAAGTGAAGCAAAAGCGGAACGGGTCGTTGACCCGGATGGAGTGCTGGCCAATTCGATCGCGGGACAATGCTTCCAGCCGGGTCCCGGGCGGGGCGCGAAAGTCACGACGTCCCGGTCAAGGTCTTCGGGGCACGGCTGCGTAACGTACAAGATGCGCAAGATGTCCAAGATGCTACACTGTCACGGTGAGCACCAAGCAGAAGAGCACGGCGGAGCGCGTCTCCACCAAGCGCGGCACGTCGTTCATCAAAGACGAGAAGACCACCAAACGCGCGCTCATTTCCCCTGTCGCACGCGGTGAGCGAGTCCTTTCCACCGCCGAGGCGCGTACGCATCTGTCGGAGACGCTCGGTCTCGTTGCGTACTCGGGCGAGCGTGTTGTCATCGGCAAGCGTGGAAGACCCATGGCCGCTCTTGTTCCCATTGCCGACCTCCACGCCCTTCGCGCGCTTGAAGACTCACTCGACCTCGAAGCGGCGCGCAAATCGCGCCAAGACGCCGGAGAGAACCTTTCCCACGCGGAGGTTGGTAAGCGCCTCGGGCTCCGTTGATCTACGGTATCGAGTGGCGTCCCGCTGCGATAAAGGCGGTGGAAAACCTACCACGCGACGTCGCGCGGCGTGTCTATAAGCGCGTCGGAGATTTGGCCAACAACCCGCGTCCGAACGGCTCCGAGAAGCTGGCAGGCGGAGAGAACGAATACCGGGTGCGCGTTGGGGCGTATCGAATCATCTACAGCGTGCAGGACGCCGTGCTTCTGGTCCTCGTTGTCCGCATCGGGCACCGGCGCGAGGTCTATCGGGGCTGAGCGCCCGACGCTCGAAGGCGGTAGTTCCAGCAGTACGATGCGCGAATGAATGCCTCGCCGCTCTCCTCGCCAGAACCGTGGAATCTCGTCGCCGCCGCGTACGCCAACGAGATCGTGCCGATGTTCGAG
>CAZVPE010000407.1:0-3868 GCA_964628155.1 uncultured Polyangiaceae bacterium
GCAAAGCGCAGAGCGCGAGCACGTCTTGGTAATCGCGCGAGACCCGCAGACACCCATCTCCGCTTGCGGAGAGGGGCCGGGGGTGAGGTCTTCCGCTGGTGCCGCAAAGCGCAGAGGGCGAGCAGGTCTTGGTATCGCGAGACCCGCCGACACCCCTCTCCGCTTGCGGAGAGGGGCCGGGGGTGAGGTTCTCAGACCTGTCCTTAAGCGAGCGAGAGGGGACCGGTGCAGTACGCCGGGTTGCCGAAGGTCGTGATGTTCGTCCCCATCAAGTCGGCGAGCGTCACGAGCAGATTGTTGTGCGGCTGCGCGGACGAAAAAGAGACGACGCGCCCGGTCTTCAGCGCGCCGCCGCAGCCGCCGGCGATGACGACGGGCAGCGGTTTGTGGCTATGAACGTTGCCCTTCGACAGCTCGTTCACCCAGACGACCATACAGTTGTCGAGGAGCGTCCCGCTCCCCTCGGCGACGCTGTCGAGCTTCGCCAGCAAGTAGGCGAACTGCTGCGCGTACCAGGTGTTGATCTGCACGAGCTGCCCCTGGGAAACGGTGTCGGTGTCGGGCTTGTGCGAGAGCGTGTGGTGGCCGCTCGTCACGTTGATCCAGGACATCGGCACGTCACTGACGGAATGCGACCACTGGAGCGACGCGACGCGCGTCTGACCGCACGCGAGCGCCGCGGCCAGAATGTCCATCTGCACCTTTCCGACCGCAGGATAATTGGCGTTGTTCGTGAGATCGATCGCCGTGACCGTCGGGGCGGAGCACGCCGAGGTCTGCGCGAGGAGCTGCGACTCGATCTGACGAATGGAGTCCGCGTGCTGCTGCAGGCGGACACGGTCGTCCGACGAGACGCGCGGCGCGAGGCTCGCCAGGGAACCCTGGGCGTAGTCGAGGACGCTCTTGCGGCGCGCGAGCAGCGCGGTGAGCGCCGCGGGGTTCAGCTGGGAACCCGTGAAGATGCGCGAGAAGGCCTTCATGGGGTCTTCCATCGGTGGGAGGGGCTGGTTCGCGCCGCTATAGATCATGCGGCTCCAGACGTCCGAGCTCTGGACCATCACGCCGAACTCCAGCGACGGGAACCGTGTCTGGCCGCCGATGTCGGCGGCGATCCGCTGGTCGACCGAGATACCGCCCGCGAATCCGGCGGGCGTTCCGGCGCCGCCCTGCGTCGTTCCGGGCAGGAGCTCGATGCCGGTGAGCATGTGGCCCATGCCCTTCATGTGGTCATCGCCGGGACCGTTGGCCGCGGAGAGGACGTTGATTCCATCGAGCACGAGGAGCTTGCTCTGAAACGGCGCCAGGGGCGCCAGGATCGGCGAAAGGGTGAACGACGAGCCGGTCCCCTGCGGAAGCCACTGGTTGTAAATCGTCCCGTTGGCGGTGAACATGATGACGAGTCGCGTCGGAGGCGCGCCGCCGTCCGCCCCTCGCGCACGGCGCGGCAGGAGCGAGGTCGCGGCCATCGCGGCGCCCGCGCCGAGGAGGGCGCGGCGGTCGAATCGGGCGGTCACGGCGTCACCTCCGGGCGGTAGCGAAAGGCATCGGTCTCTGTCACCGCCACGAGCAGGGCCCGGACGTCGAGGTTGGAGGCGGCGAACGCTCGCCTCATCGAATCGAGCGAGCAGCCGTCGGCGGCCGTCTCTCCGCGGCCGAACGCGTAGCGAAACCACTCGGTCACCATGCAGTCGCTCACCTCCCGGCTCTGCGCGAGCTTGGCCGCGAGCCCGACGGCCCCGTCGAACAATCCGTCGACGTCGGTCGACGAGAGCGTCCCCGACGCGTCCACCGGCTGCCCCTCGTCGACCGCACGCCACTTGCCGACGCCGTCGTAATTCTCGAACCCGAAGCCGATGGGATCCATCAGCGCATGGCAGCTCTTGCACGGCTCGACCTGCGAGTGCATCGAGAACATCTCTCGCGTCGTGACCCCCGGCTTAATCGGCGGGGGCGTGATGACGATGTTCGCGGGCGGCGGCGCGATCGTCTGGCAGAGCAGCCGCTCGCGCACGAACTTGCCACGGAGAACGGGCGAGCTGCGGTCGGGCTTCCCGAGGAGCGTCATGAGCGAGAGTTGCGTGAGGAGACCGGAACGCTGGGCCGGATCGAGCTGTACTTGCTGGAGGGCCGCGCCGGTGACGCCGGCGACTCCGTACACCGCCGCCAGCTCCGCGTTCACGAAAGACGTCGGCGAGGTGAGCAGCGTCGAGAGCCGACCGTCGCTCTGCCACATGACCCAATCGACGAACGCAAGCGTCTCGGCGCGCATCGCCGCCTGGAGGGTCGGCGTGAATTCGGGATAGGTCGTGGGGTCTTTCGCGATTGAGGCGACGTCGTCAAGGGTCAGCCACTGGCCATAGAATTGCTCGACCGCGGGCTTGGCCTTGGCGTCCGCCAGCATCCGCCCGACCTGGGCCGCGATCTGGTCCGCTGTCGTGAGCTGACCCGCATCGGCTGCGGTGAGGAGCGCGTCGTCCGGCATCGAGTCCCACAGGAAGTACGAGAGGCGCGAGGCCATCTCGTACGCGGTCAACGGAACCACCGGCGGGGTCGAAGTCGCGACCACGCCGGTCGCGTCGCCGAACTCCACCCGGTAGAGAAACGGCGCGGATTGGAGGACAGCCTCGACGACCGATCGGACGCCGTTCGTGAAGTCGGCGCCGCTCCGGTTCGCGTGGTAGAGGGCGACCAGTCCGGACTGCTCGTCGGCGGTCAGCGGCCGGCGAAAGGCGCGCTTGCCGAACGTCTGAACGAACTGCTGCGCGCACGCGTCTTCGCCCGTTTGCACCGGATCGCAGGCCACGAGGGCGGCCATATTGGATACCGCGGTCCCTGCCAGCTGCTCGGCCGCGGTCTGGTAAGCCTGCGCGAGCAGCGGCGGCACGGTGAGCGCGACGGCGGTATTCGTGAAGTCGCCGATCTGCTGGTCGGGGGGAAACGAGGACGCGGGTTGCGTCGTATCGCCAAGCAAATCGCGGACCGTACTGTTGTATTCGGACTGGGTGAGGCGCCGGAGTGGTGCCGGCCCCGGTGAAGGTTGCCCCGTACACGCCGCGGCCTCCGCCCCGCTTTGGCTTGCGCCGCTTCCCGCGTTGCTGCCGCTGGCGCCGGCAGCCCCACCACCGGCGACCGATCCCGCCGTCAGGCCATTTCCTGCCGGGCCGGGGGCCCCGACGACGCCGGTGCAGGCCGCGACGAAGATGGTCCCGGTCAAGAGCGTGCCGAGAGCCACGGGGAACGTTGCCGGGCGTTGTGTCCGATTGAGAACACTCACTGCGTTGCACCTCGCGTCCCGCGGCGCACTCCCGCAGGGGAAAAGATAGCGTACGATCCATTTCGAATTCGTCGACCCAATCCGAACTATCGGCACCGTCGCGGGCGCAAATAGGGGCAGAAATGTGAGGACACGTGCCGCTACCCTGCACAGAGCATGACGAAGCTCGGAGATCGCGGTAAGAGTCGCCCCGACGCGCATCCTTTCCTTCGGACTTGCGCACGGAGTTGCGCGATTGTTTGCGCGGACTGCGCGAACGGCGGCGACGAAAGCGGCGCGTTCAATCGGTAGAGCGTCGTTTCTCGTCGACTCCGCGTCATGTTCACTCGGCAGAGCGGCATTTCCGATTGGTGAAGCGTCATGTTCGGTCGGCTTTGCGTATTTGTCGTGGAGTCGAGCCTCCTTTTCGGTTGGCAGCGCGTCATTTCTCATTGGCAAATCATTTCGTTCGATCGGTTTTGCGTCCGTTCTCGTTGGGGAAGCGTCTGGTTCGATCGGGAATGCGTCTTTGCCGGTCGGCTCAGTGTGCGTTTCGATTGGCGAAGTGTCTTTTCCAATCGGCGAAGCGTCTTTGCTCGTTGGCGAAGCGTCTTT
>CAZVPE010000408.1:0-3867 GCA_964628155.1 uncultured Polyangiaceae bacterium
TTGAGGGCCACGCGCTTGCCGAGATCGACGTGCTCCGCTTCGTAGACCGTAGCCATGCCTCCTCGGCCGATTTCGCGGCGTAAGATGTACTGTCCGACTTGCTCGCCTGCGCCAACGGTCATCTTCCGCCCCAGCTAGTATGAACGAGCCTCGTCTCCCGTACACGCCGCGCCGCATGTTACGAGAAACGGGGAGATTGGCGTGTCTGCATCGTCCGACAAGACCTTCACCGAGTCGCCCGCGGGTTCGACTGCGCTTGCCGCCCCCGAGCCGCACCTCGTCGTCGTCCTCGAGTGCGACCGTCCCCTCGCGGGGTCTTCGCGCCACTCGCTGCGCGGGGTGACCGAAGTTACGATCGGCCGCGGTTCCGACCGCGCTGCGGCGCGGGATGGGGGTCGCCTTGCCGTCCGCATTCCCGGCAAATGGATGTCCGCTCTGCACGCGCAGATGCGTCTCGAGCGGGATAGGTGGCGCATCGAGGATCGCGGCTCGCGAAACGGCACGCGGGTGAACGGACAACCTGTTGCGCACCTTGCCCTTGCCGACGGCGACGTCATCGAAGCGGGCCACGCACTTCTCATCTTCCGGCAGGCGCTGCACGCCCCTCCGGAAACCGCGCTCGACTTCGACTCCCGAGCCGCCGAACCTCCGGCGCGCGGCATGGGCACGGTGATTCCGGCGCTCTCTGGCGAGATCGACGCGCTCGCTCGAATCGCCCGATCTCCCGTTTCGGTGCTCGTCCGCGGCGAGACTGGAACGGGCAAAGAGCTCACCGCGCGCGCGGTGCATGCGCTTTCCGGGCGCCGCGGGGCGTTCGTCCCGGTCAACTGCGGGTCGATTCCCGCCCCGCTCGTCGAGAGTCAACTCTTCGGGCACGTCAGGGGGGCTTTCTCGGGTGCGGTTCGGGACGAAACCGGGTTCGTTCGCGCGGCGGCCGGAGGCACGCTCTTTCTCGACGAAATAGGAGACTTACCGGCGGCGTCTCAGGCCGCGCTTCTTCGCGTACTCCAGGAGGGCGAAGTCAATCCGGTGGGTTCGACGCGAGCCGTCCCGGTCGATCTCCGCGTAGTCGCGGCGACCCATCGACCGCTGGAAACGCTCGCCGCGAGCGGCCAGTTTCGCGTCGATCTGCTGGCCCGGATCGACGGCTTTACCTTCGCTATACCCGCGCTGCGCGAACGCCGTGAAGACCTGGGCCTCATCCTGTCCGACTTGATGCGTGCGTCGCCGGAGCCTTCCCAGAAGCAAACCATCTCGGCCGAGGTCGGGCGTGCCCTCCTCAGGTACGACTGGCCGCTGAACATACGAGAGCTCGCTCAATGTCTCGCCCGCGCGCAAGCGCTCGCGACGGGCGAGCCCCGGCTCGAGGTCTCGCATTTGCCACCGCAGGTCCGCGCCGTGCTCGAGCCGGAGCCAGTCCCGGTCGAGGGGCACCCAGCAGCGGGCGATGCGCTGCTGCGGGCCCAGCTCGAGGGCCTTCTCGTCGAGCACGAAGGCAACGTGGCCGAAGTGGCCCGTGCGCTAGGCAAAGCGCGGATGCAAGTGCACCGATGGCTCAAACGATTCGTCATCGATCCTGAGCGCTATCGCCGATAACGCGACACCGCGGACGACCGCGTCGACAGAATCACCGGGGAAAGACCGCACCGACACTTCCTCAGTTTTTTTTCGACCCCCTTGTCTGCCGCCGGCCTACTTCTTCGTCCTGAGAAGGAGACCCGCGAAGATGCTGTACGCCATCCTCTGTTACGACCGCGAAGACGTCGTCGAGTCCTGGACACCGGAGCAGGATTCGGCCGCCATCGCCAAGCTCGACGTCGTGACCGAGAAGCTCGCCCGCGAGGGGCGCCTCGGCCCGGTCGCCCGCCTGATGCCGACGACGGCCGCGACGACCCTCCGAAAGGGCAAGGAGACCATCATCCTCGACGGGCCGTTTGCCGAGACCAAGGAGCAGCTGCTCGGCTTCTTCATCGTCGAGTGCGCGTCGCTCGAGCAGGCGATTGCCACGGCGAAGGACCTCGGCCAAGCCAGTAGCACGAGCGGCTCCTACGAGATCCGCCCCCTTCGCCTGCGACGTTCGGAGGCGCCGGGGCCGTGAGCGCACTCGCCTGGATCGACGTGGCGCTGCGCGGCGCGCGTCCCCAGTCGATGGGCGCGTTGCTCCGCCATTTCCGGGATCTGGACCTCGCAGAAGAGGCGTTCCAGGAAGCGTGCCTGCGCGCGCTGAAGAGCTGGCCGAAAAACGGCCCTCCGCGCGATGGCGTAGCGTGGCTGGTCTTCGTCGGACGCAACGCGGTGCTCGACGGCGTGCGAAGGCGTAGAAGGGAACGCGATCTACCGGGGGAGGAGACGCTGTCCGATCTGAGCGACGCCGAGGGTCCCCTCGCCGAAAGACTCGACGAGGCGGACTACCGCGACGACCTCCTTCGACTGCTCTTCATGTGCTGCCACCCCGACCTTCCGGCCACACAGCAGATCGCCCTCGCGCTCCGGATCGTCTGTGGCCTCACAGTCCCTGAGATCGCCCGCGCGTTCCTGGTGACCGACGTCGCAATGGAACAGCGGATCACGCGAGCCAAGAACCGCGCCGCCGCGGAGGAAATCCCTTTCGAGACCCCGGGCGCGCCGGAGCGCGCGGAGCGGTTGGCGTCCGTGGCGGCCGTCCTCTACCTCCTCTTCAACGAGGGGTACTCGGCGACGGGCGGCAGCGCGCACGTGCGGGTTCCGCTTTGCGACGAGGCCATCCGTCTGGCCCGTCTCCTGCTCCGTCTGTTTCCGGGCGAGCCGGAGATGCTCGGGCTCACCGCGCTCATGCTCATTCAGCACTCGCGGTCGAAGGCGCGGCTCGACGCGCACGGTGCGATCGTTCTCCTCGAAGACCAGGACCGTGGCCAGTGGGACCGTGGCCGCATCGACGAGGGTCTGGCGCTTCTCGACAAGGCTCTCCGCCACGCGCGCCCGGGCCCGTACCAGGTGCAGGCTGCGATCGCCGCGCTCCACGCCCGCGCGCCCTGTTTCGAAGACACGGACTGGGCGGAGATAGAACAGCTCTACGCTGCGCTCGAACGGCTCCAGCCCTCTCCGGTAGTCTCGCTCAACCGCGCGGTCGCCACGGCCAAGCTGAGTGGCCCGGCGACAGCGCTCGCGATGATCGACGCGCTCGGCGAGCAGCTTCGTGGATACTTCTACTTCTTCGGAGTCCGCGGCGCGCTCCTTGTAGATCTCGGTCGACCCGACGAGGCGCGCGGGGAGTTCGATCGCGCGCTGGCCCTCGCGAAGTCGCCGGCGGAAGCGGCGCACATCCGGATGCAGATTGACCGGCTGATGCGGAGGAAGGACGGCGCCGGATGAGGGGCGGCAAAAAAGAACACGGGCGCGTCGGCTCGCCGCCCGCTCGTTCGTCCTTGGATCGAAGGCCCGGAAAGAGGAGAGAAGGAGAAACCCTGTGAAATACTTGACGTTCATTCGCCACTCGGAGTCGTATCGCCAGGCCCAGCCGCCGCCCGCACTCATGGAAGCGATGGGCCAGTTCGTCCAGAGATCGTTGAAGGAAGGAATTCTCGTCGATACGGGCGGGCTCCTCCCCAGCAAGGACGGCGCTCGCATTCGCCTCGCCGGTGGCAAGATCACCGTAACCGACGGGCCGTTCACCGAGATGAAAGAGGTGATCGGCGGCTGGGCCATCCTCCAGACGGACTCGAGGGCCGCAGCGATTCGCGTCGCGACCGAGTTCATGGAGCTCCACCAGAAGCACTGGCCGGCGTTCGAGGGCGAGTCCGAGCTGCGCCCGATGTTCGACCCGGGCATGGGGCCTTAGGAGCGGAGCGGCGAGAGCTCCGCATCCTCGCGCCGGATCGGAGCTCTGCT
>CAZVPE010000409.1:0-3865 GCA_964628155.1 uncultured Polyangiaceae bacterium
GCCGCCCGTGCCGTCGGCGCCAACGGTCACGGTTGACCGGGACGTGTCCTGTCCGAACTGCCGCCTCAACTACGTGAGGGCATCTCGGAGGTTGCGTCGACGCCGGAAGAAGCCGAGCCGCCAGTTCAAATGGGGTGTGCCCCGATTTCGAGATAAAATTGCGGACGGTGCGAAACAGGTGGTCCGTCGCATCGGGGAACTCGACGGGCCCGACGCCTTCGAACCGTAGAACAACGAACCCGATGTCCAGGGCGGCAAGGCCCAGGTCGCGGCGGAGTCTTGGCCCTCGTCGATCGCGTCGGGCTCAAGCGCTAGAGCAGGGCCGCTCGGGCGCGACGGACGATGTGCTCGAACGCGTTCTTCGAGGCCGCCGTCCGCGCCGCATGGCACCCAGCCGCCGCGTTCATGGCAAGCACCTCGTCGGGGAGGTGCGCGGAGAAAAGCGAGAGCAGCTCGCTAGGGGACGACCTACGGGGTGAAGGATTCGATTGTCGCCGCCCCTCCGAACAGAACCACCGTTCCAGTGGGAGATACGGCTGCCCTGGCGTTGACGTGCGTCATGCGCGTTGGGATCTCCGTTGCCGCGCTCGATGACAGGCGATAGACATGCGTAATTCCGGTCGCCGGCTCGCTTCCAACCACCAGAAGATTTGCTCCGTCTCCGCCAACGAAGACCTGGGCGCGAATAAGCGGGGTAGTCAATCCCGGCCACGGGGTGGGACTGCATCCGGCGGCGCATCCCAGATCAACGACCCTGACGCCCGCATCGGCTCCTGTCGGGGTGAGACCGCCTGCAAGCAGGACGTGACTTGCATCGAGCATGGCTGCGCCTGACCCCGTTGACGAATCGGCCGGGTAAGGAAGCGCGATGCCTGCGGTTGTGCCGGCCGCCACAATTTCGATGCCAGCCCCAGAGGTGGCTCCTCCCGCGACGACAAGCCCGCGCCCCGTCACCCATGTGGCCGCTGCACCGAGACGGGCTTGCGCCAGCATCAGCCAAGAGGGATTGCCATATGGGTAGCTCGAGTTGCTCGAGTCGTTCGGATCGATTTTGAGAACCTTCGCCGACGCAAGTCCCATCGTCCGCGTGGCGGCAACGACGTACTCGGCGCCGTTCTCGTCAGTGATCGTCGCACCGCCAGCGACGTCGGCGAATGAGCCGGAGGGCAGCGAAATGGCCCCGACGTAGTCGTCCGAGAAGCCGAAATATGTGCCACCCTCCGCGTCCATGAGCCAGCTCACAGTGCCATCAAGGGCTATCGACTCGGGGACTCGCGGAAGGGTAGGCGGCGCAGCTATCGGAGCCATGGCCAAGAAATCGTAGAGCTGCGTGGTCCCCGCGAATGAAGCGTCCGGCTCGATAGGGGTGTTTCCTGCGCCGACGAAGAGATAACGCCCTTGCAGGACCGCTAATGTCGGCGCCTGCCTGGAGTCGGACAGCGGGTTGGGCAGACGAGCGAATTCGCCTGTCCGCTGGACGAAGACCGAGATAGTGCCATTGGCGATATTGCCAAAGGTTAGGGGCGGCGAGGCTCCATAAACCACGACGCTCCCCGACATGTCCAGGCCCCAGACCGTGAGCACTCCTGTCGTGCTCTCGTCGATCCACCCGAGATCGAGCGTCGACGCGGGCCACTTGGTTCGCGACAGCGTGACGGTCTGCGTTCCTCCGTCGCCAGTAAACTCCAGGGCATCCACGCGCAGTGTCGTTGGAGCTGGTACTCGCGTGAAAGTGCCGGCCTCCTCATCCGTGACGAGCAGGATCGTCGTCCTGTCCTTCGACGAGCACCCCAGTACGGCTAAGGAGCAAATCACCAACGCGCTGGCCAGCGACGCTGAAATGATTGTCCCGGACGACACGATAAGCGCGTCTACCATAGACGTCGTCGTTCCAACACCCACCTTGCTGTCCAACTGTAGGATCGCCTCAAGAAAACGAGGGGCTCGCTGTTGTTTCAGAATGTTTCAGCGAAAATTTCGATTCGACGGTCAGCTCGGTGACCGTCCCGTGCGCTGCCCTCCCGCGCGACGACCACCCATGTAGAGTTCCGTGCCGGTCACTACAAACGCTGTCGCCACCTCGCCGCCATATGCCACGTCGGCTTGCGCTGTTCCGGACTCCAGCATCAGCGCCGTATCGCCTTCGCCATTCTTGGCGCAGACGACGGCGGGACCCACGACATCCACCCCGGAGGCCGCGTCCACGAGCGCCATGCCGTCGGTCCCCCAGTTGAGCGAAAGCGTAGCCCCCTCGGGCACCACAACGCTCTCCCGTATGCGCATGGATTCGCCCGCCACCAGTCCTCCGCACGCTCGGCATGCATGCACCCGGCCACCAAGGCGGCAAGTTTTTGACCGCCCAGCCGCCGAAAGCGCCGCCAGTTTGGTCGCACTCTGCCGACAGGAAGCCGTGGCGCGATCCGCGGAGCAAGGGGTTCGTTCAGCTCGTTCGGTCTGTCACGAGGGGAAGCATACCGCGGGTATGCAGGCGGGCGGCTGGTCGGCACGAATCGACCGCCGGTCGGAAACGAAACCGCTCGAAAAGTGAGGTCTCGGCGTCAAAGGTCCAGCGCCCACGTCAACGTCGCGACTCTTGGGAGGGCCGGCCGCTCCAGAAAGCCGGTCCTCTTCGGCTCGTAGCTGCGCGGGCGCGGCCCGTCGCAAATGGGCCACCGTTCAGCCAGATCCTCTCAAGGCATCCAGCTTTGTCGCCGTTCATCCATTGTACGAGCCATCCGGGCCTGCATTTCGCATGTATGCCGCCCATCACGGGAGCAGTCAATGAACATCAATAACCTCTATGGAAACTTGAGCAACTCGCCGCTGACCAATGTGGGGAATGTAGGCGCCATAAGCACGTCCAACACGGGTGCGAGCAGTATTCCGCCCGCCGGGGGAGCCGCCACGGCCTCGATATCGACGCCCGCCCAATTCTTCAGCGAGTTGCAGCAACTCTCGCAGCAGGACCCCACGCAGTTCAAGGCTGTCGCCGCCCAGCTTGCGACGAGTTTCCAGAACGCCGCGAGCCAGGCGAGCGGTCCTCAGGCGAAGTTCTTGGGTAACCTCGCCAACCAGCTGAACCAAGCTTCCCAAACGGGCAGTCTCCAGCCCGCGCAGCCGGCGCAAGGCACGCAAACCGCGCAGGCCGTTCAAGCCACTCAGGCGGCAGGCGGCAGTGAAGGCGCCCACAATCACCACCATCATCACGGCGGCGGTATGGGGAACGGCAGCCAATCGAGCCAGGTCCAGCAAGCGTTTCAGACCGCCCTGGGCATCCTGAACCAGGCCACGCAATCGACTTCGACGTCGTCTCCCTCGTCGTCCACGACTTGATGCGCAAGGCGCCGCCGCGCACGTCATCCCGGATTCGACTCGAGGAGCGAGGCGCGACGCCAGCTCCGCGCCTGCACCGTCTGAATCACGACCGCCGCCAGTCCGTTCAGGAGGAGAGCGTTCCTCACTCCGAGCAGATTGGCGGTCGCGCCGGTGAGTAGCGCCCCAAGAGAGAGGCCGCCCCGCATCGCGAGCATATAGAGGCTGACCGTCTGTCCGAGCAGGCGTGGGTTGGTCGTGGACTGCAAGTGCGAGTTTGCCGCCGTGTTGCTCACGGTCATCGAAGCTCCGGCGAGGACGAGCAGAGGAGGCAGCGCCCAGAACCGCGGACTAAGCGCGGCGAGCACCAGCACGGCTGCGTAGGCGATGGCCGACCCCGAGCTCAGCCTGCGCGGATCCAACGTCGGCGCGATGCCCAGCAACGCGGCGGCGCCGAGCAGGCCCCCGGCCCCGAACGCGGCCAACGCGGTCGAGAGACCCCGCGGGCTCTGGTGGAACACTCCTCGTACGAGCACCGGTGTGAACGTGACCA
>CAZVPE010000410.1:0-3854 GCA_964628155.1 uncultured Polyangiaceae bacterium
CGAAGAAAATCGCGGCAAAGCCGACGGGAGTCAAACCGTTCGGTGCTCTAGCGCTCGTACACGATGACGTTGTGGTAGCGTGCCTCGGAGCCGGTGGGGTTCTCGTAGGCGTGCGCGCGGTCCGCCGCGAAGGCGATCGAGTCGCCCGCCGCAAGCTCGTACTTCTCCTCGTTGACGTGCATGCGAAGCTGGCCGCTGAGAACGACCAGGAGTTCGTGCGTTCCGGCGGCGTGAGGCTCGGACGTGTGCGTGGACCTCGCCGAGAGGCGAAGCTCGTAAAGCTCGACGAGCGGCGACGCGCCGGCGGGAGCCAGGGGGCGGCTCTCGAACTTGCCGTCGGCCGACCGCAGCAGCTGCGAATCGTGGCGCCGGAGGACGATCGCGCCCGCACGGGGCGCGCCAATCAACTCGGATATCGGCACGGCCAGGCCGACGGCGATCTTCCAGAGCACGCCCACGGTCGGGTTGCTCTTGCACGTCTCGATCTGCGACAGCGCTGCCCTGCTCACGCCGGACGCGCGCGCCAAATCGTCGAGCGACAGGCCCCGCGCCTTGCGCCTTTGCCGGAGATTTTCTGCCACGCGCCGACCGAGCTGCGCGGCGCCGACCTCGTCGCCGATGCCGCCGGTGGGCCGTTTCGACTTGCGCGTGGCCAACCCTTCCTCCATGTTTGCGAATGTATGGCGGATATCGCGAAAGTCCACCTTGCGACAAGGAAAACGTTGCGCGGGTCTTGACCCCCCGGGGTCGGCTCGGTGCCCGAACGGGGACCTGGCGCGATCAGCAAGTTCCAGTAGACGAGACAGGCGAGAGAGCCCGGCGCCGCGAAATTCCGAAACAAGAGCGCGGGCAATTCAGGGAATCCGATGAGCACAAACAAAACGTGGAAGGAAGTCCTCGGCCAGCGACTTCCGGCGGCCTGGAGCCGGGAGATCGACGTCTTCGAAACCGAGATCGATCTGCGAAAAAAGGGCAAGATCGAAGAGAAGCTCTTCGCCGAGACGCGCCTTCGCCGCGGGGCCTACGGGCAGCGTTACGACAACGGGCAGCGCCACGACGGCGACAAGACGCAGACGCTCGCCTTTCCCTCCGGAGACGCGACCAAGGGCCCGAACACGCTCTGGGACGCGCCCGGAATGCAGCGGATCAAGATTCCTTACGGGCGCGTGACGGCCGACCAGCTCGACGTCCTTTCGGAAGTCGCCGAGGAATACTCGGATCGGATCCTCCACGTCACGACCCGGCAAGACATCCAGCTTCACTTCGTGCACATCGAAGACACACCGGACATGCACAGGCGGCTGGCCGCCGTCGGGATCACCACGCGCGAAGCGTGCGGCAATACGGTGCGCAACGTCACCTCCTGTCCCTACGCCGGCGTGTGCAAGGACGAGCGGTTCGACGTGACTCCTTACGCGCACGCCCTGACGTTCTTCCTCCTCGGCCACGACGACACGCAGGACTTCGGGCGAAAGTTCAAAGTGGCGTTCTCGGGCTGCAAAGAGAACGCCTGCGGACTCACGAATTTCCACGACCTCGGGGCGATCGCGCGCACGCGCGAGGTGGCCGGTGAAACGAAGCGAGGGTTCGAGCTCGTGGTGGGCGGGGGACTCGGCGCGGTACCGCAGTCGGCCCAGGTCTTCGACGAGTTCCTCCCCGAAGAAGAGCTCCTCCCGATCGCCCAGGCGATGAGCCGCGTTTTCTCCCGCCTGGGCGAGCGCCAGAATCGCGCGCGCGCGCGATTCAAGTTCGTGGTCAAGAAGCTCGGCATCGATGAGACCAAGCGGCTCGTGCTCGAAGAGCGCGCGAAGCTCCGCCCCGATCCACGCTGGACTGCATTTCTCGCCGACCTGCACAACACCGACGAGAAGCCGCTAAGGCCGCCGGGGCGATTGCCCGGGGGGTTGCCCGAAGAGTTTGCCCGGTGGCGCGAAACGAACGTCTTGGCGCAGTCCCAGCCGGGCTACGTCATGGCCATCATCAGGCTCCCTCTGGGCGATCTGACGTCGGAGCAGGGTCGCGCGCTCGCCGACATCGCGCGGCGATTCACGGGCGATACGATGCGGACGACCGCCGACCAGAACATGCTGATGCGGTGGGTCAGCGAGGCCGACCTCCCCGAGGTTTACTCCGCACTCAAGCGCGTGCACCTGGCCGAGCCCGGCGCCGGCACCATCGGCGACATCACCGCCTGCCCGGGCACCGACACGTGCAAGCTCGGTATCTCGTCGTCCCGAGCGCTTGCCGCGCAGCTCACGAAGGAGCTTCGGGCGACCGGCATCGACCGGGACCCGAACGCCAAGCACTTGCACATCAAGGCCAGCGGTTGCTTCAACTCGTGCGCGCAACATCACGTCGCCGATCTGGGCTTCCTCGGCGTCAGCCGTACGGTCGGCGGGCGTCGGGTGCCGCACTTCCAGTTGGTCGTCGGCGGTCAGTGGACGAACAACGCCGGCTCCTACGGACTGGCGATCGGCGCCGTCCCCTCGAAGCGCGTTCCCGAGGTGGTGAAGCGCCTGACCGAGCGGTTCGCCAAAGAACGAACGGAGGGCGAATCGTTCGCGGACTTCACGAACCGCATCGGAAAGAAGGCCATCCGCGCGCTCGTCGAGGAGATGCAGCGGCTACCCTCGTACGAGCAAGACCCGAGCAACTACAGCGACTGGGGCGATCCGCGCGAATACACGATCTCGGACATGGCGGAGGGCGAGTGCGCGGGAGAGGTCGTCCCGTACGTCGAAGTCGAGCTGGCCGCGGCCGAGCGCGAGATCTTCGAGTCCCAGGTCCTCCTCGACGAAGGAAGCGCCGACGGCGCCGCCGCGCGAGCCTTCAGCGCCATGCTGCGCGGGGCGCGCGTGCTCGGCCGCGAACGCAACGCGAACATCGGTACGGAGCCGGACGAGATCGTCGCGGAGTTTCGCAAGCACTTTTACGACACGCGCCTCTTTTTCGACCCGTTCGCCGGTCCCAAGTTCGCGCACTACCTTTTTCGGGCGAACGACGAGCGCGGCAAGCCGACGACGGCCGAGGCGGCCCACCAGCTCATCGAAGAGGCCACGCTCTTCGTCGACGCCGTGCACCAGTGCTACGCGCGGCTCGGCGCCGCAGTTCGAAGCTCCGTGGTCGCTGTCTCGACGAGCGCGTAGCTGTATCCGAGGTAAGAAATGGACGCGCACAAACTGCAGCTGAAAATCTTCGTCGACGCGAATTCGGCCCGAGCCGTCGAACTCGACGCCTTCGTACCCGTCTTTCACCATTGGATCAAAGAGCACGTTCTGCCCGAGCTCCTGGTCGACGTGGCCAACTACGCGCACGTGCCCGAGGGGCCGGGCGTCGTGCTCATCGGCCACGGGTCGGACTACTTCATGGACCAGGGCGAGGGGCGGCTCGGCCTCCTTCACAACCGCAAGCGAGCCGGAGCCCCACCCGCCGATCGGCTCGGCGATCTCGCGCGCCGGACGCTGCACGCAGCTTCTCTCTTGGAGCGTGACGCGGCGTTTTCCGGGAAACTGCGGTTTACGCCCAACGACATGATCTTCCGCATCAACGATCGGCTCGCGGCGCCGAACAACGACGCGACGTTCGCCGCCGTGGGGCCCGAGCTCGAGGCGCTCGCCCGCCGGCTCTTCGCCGGGCCGTTCGAGCTCACCCGGACCGGCAGTGCAAAGGAACTCTTCACCGTCCGCCTGACGAGCCCCGTCCAGGCATCGCTCGAGACGCTTCTCGGGCGTGTGGGCGGCCCGCCCGCGGCGTGATGAGCGTCTCATCATTCGTCACATCGCGCTCGGCCTTCGAGAAAAGGCCCACGCCAGGGCGCCCTCTCCTTGTCTCGTGGCCCCTAGAGAACCTCACCC
>CAZVPE010000411.1:0-3854 GCA_964628155.1 uncultured Polyangiaceae bacterium
GCGGTTTCCTGCGGTGCATTGGCTTTCGTGCCCAGCTGCAACGGTAGTGTGGTTTCAACGACTTCCAAGAGCGCCGACAGTGGCTCGAGTAGACTGAATCCCGATGCCAGGGTCTCACCGGATGATGCCAGTTCATCAGGTGTGGACAGCGCGGCAGACGGCGGCGCTATCTCTCCCACAATCGTAGGGTGCCCAGCGACGCAGCCGGTGGATCTCTCGACCCTTTCGACCGCTAACGGGTCGAATTCCGTTGCCGCGTGTGACACCGGCTTCGCGCATCCAAACGTATGCTGCCGTGCCGGTCCAACGCAGGCGACCGAATGCGCGGAATGTCCGGGCGCACCCTTTGCGACGTGCGACAAGGCATCGCTGACGTTTCCGGATCCAAGCACGTGCTGCTCGCTCGGCGATGGTGGCTGCGGCGAAGCATCGGTTCTCAGCGCCCCGCCCGATGATGGCGCAGTCCCAGTGAATTGCTACTACGCGTGTGGTCCCGGTGGATATTCGCCTCACGAACTTGGAGACGCATTTCCAGAGCCCACCTGTTCCGACGTGATGGACAGCTCCGTTCATTGCGCTTATTGCTGTTATGGAGCCGGCTGTCCTTTGAAGTTTTGCTCGTGCGGGGCGTGCCCGCCATCCGGGTGCGGGGGAGACAATTGCGGAGCTTGCCCAGCAGGTTGGCAGGTACCTACTGGCGGACAGTACGACCTTTGCTGTCAGACCGACAGCTCCGGCGCGGCGCGGTGCTTCTCGCAATCGGGCAGCATCGAATTTACTCCGTGACTCGACCGGTCCCGGAGACCAGAGCAGCCTGAAAAACACGCGGGTATGCCGGCTGCTTCGTTGGCGTCCGCTGCGACGCTGTCGGTCGCACTGCGATGGGCTATGGCGCAGCCGCGAAATAGGTCGTCGCGCGTCGCTCGCCTTTCCTGACGATCTTCTTGGTCTCGAGTCCTTGTTTTAGAGCCCGCGTGACCTCCGGCTTGGAGACTCCGAGCTTCTTGCGGAGGTGCTCGGCGCGCATGCCCCCCGGTTGGCCCCTTATGAGCAGCACGACAAGCTCGAGCGTTTTTGCCGCGGCTTGCGCGGGCCCACCGCGAGCCTCAGCAGACGAGACGACGGCCGGCAGCCTGTTCGCTGCGCCGCGGCCGTTGCGATGTGGTTCCTGACGAGTATCGCGGGGTTCGGCCCATAGCTCCTCCAAGGGAACCGACCGAGCGGCCGCAAGAATCGATTCCACGAGCGACGTCGCGAGCTCAGACATTTGAGAACGAAGGGCGTTGGGCATTGATCGCCACTCTACAACAGGCCATTCCCATTCTTCGAAATTCCTTTCGCGGTAGACGCCTGTCGCTCCCGACCCGTTCGTCGGGGAGACAGAAGCCGTCCGGCGTCATGGTTTCGCTCGGACCCTCGTCCCGCCGAATCTTGTCATGGCCTTTTCGCGGTCTCACGGAGCACGTGCGCCTCGGCGCCGCGGATCTCGAGCACTTCGATGGGTCCACCGAAGAAGCGCGAAAGGCCGACGTCGATGCGCCAGACGGCGCCGTCGCATGCGCTGTTCGCTCCGGCCCGCTGGACGGTGTGCCCTACCACCATGCGGCGGGCCCCAAGCGCCGCGAGCGTCGCCGAAAGCTCCGGGCAGGCCGGCGCTTTGCCTTCGGCAGAGTAGGCCCGCGTCCAGACGGGCCCGTCGTCGGCGACGACGACCGGGGGGGGATCGCGCCGCTTGCCCGAGAGCCACGAGTCCAGCTCGTCGTTCATGCGATCAAGCCCGTAGGTGATGTGCTTCTGCAAGATGCCGCCGTGCACAAAGACCGTGTCACCTACCCTCATGACGAGCGGCCGGCGCGCCTCAAGCGCCGCGTACGGACCGTTCGGCTGGAACGCCGCAGCGCGCCCCTGCTCCAAGGGCGGTATGCCCTCGGCGGTGCCACTCGCGGGGTTCATCGACGAGAAGGCCGCGAAGCCGCCAGGCGTCACGTAGCGGAAGTCGAGCGACGCGTTCATGATCTCGTGGTTGCCGAGTAGCGCCACGAGCTCACCCCCGGCAGCGGCGGCCTGTCGTTCCCACTCCTCGACTTGGTCGAGGATGGCTCGGTCGTCGTCGCCTCGATCAATCTCATCGCCGGTCTGGACGACGACAAGGCGCCCGCCCACCCACCGGTCGTGCTCGTCGATGGCCCCCGCTAGGCGGAGCGCACGCCTCGCATGGTCGAGATCGCCGTGAAGGTCGCCAATCGCGACCAGGCGGTCGGGGGCAGGACGGGAGAGTGCAGGCGAGAGCGAGGGTGGGACGCGGCTCGGCGCCGTCGGGGGCGCCCCCTGGGCCTCGGGTTCCTGAAGCGTAGAGCGCCCGCAACCACAAAGATTGAGCACGAAGCAGGCGACAAGCACCGGAGCGCCTCGCTTCATCGCGGGCATTCTACTGCACCGGACAGCGCGGCCACCTAAGGAACTCGCACGAGGACCTCCCTCGTTCCGTCGAAAGCCTCGAAGCTCGCGGAGGTGTCGCCACGAGAAGCCGCCAGTAGCCAGCCACAGCCCCTGATCGCCCGCCGTCCGTGGAGAGATTTTGGAGACGCGGGGGAAGCGAGCGCCTCCGGACCACGGGTCGGTCGCTCCGTCGCGCCTCCTGCGGGGCCGACCGCACAAGAGCGCTCTGCTGCCGTGGTAGCGTCCGCGCAATGGGCACGGTCCGCGTCGGCGAGTTCGAGTGGGACGACGCGAAGGCCAAGGCGAACGTTCGCAAGCACGGCGTGACGTTTGAGGAGGCAATGACCGTTTTCCTGGACGAACTGGCTGTCCCCTTCGAGGAGGCCGAGCATCCAGATCGGCTGCTTTTGGTCGGCGAGTCGCGGCTCGGCCGGACGGTCCTCGTGGTCTTCACCGAGCGCGTCGCGCGCGGTACCATCCGAATCATCAGCGCCAGGCGAGCCACGAAACGCGAGCGGAGAGCCTATGTCGAAGGAGACTGAACCGACCAAGCGTTCGCTGCGGGAGATCCCGGAGGTCGACTTCACCAAGGCCAAGCGGCTTCCGCGCGGGAAGTACGCCGCGAAGGCGAGGCGGTCGTTCGCGGTCGCGCTCGTCGAACCGGAGGTGTTCGCGCGCTTTGGGAGCTCGGAGGCCGTGAACGCGGCCCTGCGCGCGGTCGTCGAGGCGGCGGATGCGGTGAAGCATCCCGCGAAAACGAAGCGCTCCTCCGGTTCGAAGCGGAGCGCGGCATAGGACCCTGTACGCGCAATCAACGCCTGCTACTTTGCGACGAGGTGGCGCTCGTGGATGCCGCATCGAGTCCCGCCGGATCACCCTCCCCCTGTGGCTCGGCATTGAACCATCTCGCCCGGCGCAGGAGCTCGGCGCCGCAGTGCTCAGGGCAGTCGCGCCGCGCGAAGACCGTGGCGTAACCCGATCCGAGATCGGCGGTCACGTCGCTAGGCCCCTCGTTGAGGTGCTCGGCGATGACGACCAAGAACGGCGCGGCGTAGAAGCCATCGACGTCGGACATCCGACCGAGGGCGAGTTCGTCGCGCTGCTCGCAGAGCGGGCTTGGCGCGAGGGGGCGGTCACCACCAAGACGCGGCGTTCGAGAGCTGTCTCTCGCCGCTTGCCTTGGCACGTTCCTGCCCGTACGTGGAGATTGTCGAGACGATCGCCGCTGCCTCCACGAATTCCGTCGCGGGAGACGGGATCAGTTCCCGTTTCGCAGAGAAACCGCCAAACTTCCGCGGTAGAACGATGGGTCGGGGTTGCGGGGTTCGAAAAGCGGGCGTGAGCGTGGGACGAGTGGCCGCTTGTCCGAACGGACATTGTTCGTCATCGACGACCTAACGTCGGAGGGCGCCCGG
>CAZVPE010000412.1:0-3854 GCA_964628155.1 uncultured Polyangiaceae bacterium
CCGGCCAATCAGCCCGTCAACCCCGTCCTGACGAACGTTAGCGCGAGCGGGATGACTCTCTGCTACACGACCGATGGCACCACGCCTGCGTGCACTGCGGGTGCGGCCACAGGTCAATGCAGCACGGTTGGGGGAACGGCCAACGAGACCCTGACGTACAACTTGGCGCCGGCCGGGTCGGGATATCCGGTGGCACCGTACGTCACTCTCACGGCCACGAGCCCAGCGTGCTCCGGAACGCCCGTCGCAACCATTGGTGCCGGCGCGGTAACCGGCATTACTGGAGGCACCTGCACGGGCGCGGTGACGCCACCTACCGTCGGCCTCGCTCTTGGAAGCGGCCTCGCGGTTGCTGGCGGGGCGCACGTCACGCAATCGCTGACGTTCACCGTCACCGGGAACACGGGCGCAGGCGCTGGTTACACGGCAGCTCCGGTTGTGACCATCACCGGTCCGACGGCAACGGCGCTGGGAACCGAAACATGCACTGCGATAATCGCAAGCGGCGGTAACTACGTCGAAAACGGCGGCCACCTCGTGAGCTTCACACTCACTCCGGCTCAGCTAAGCACGGCATGCACGAACCTGCTGACCGGCGCACCCACAACCGTGGCAATTGCCGCGCAGGGAGGCGTGACGGCCACTGCGACCGCCGCGCTCAGCCCGGTGCAGACCGTGACATTGGCACCCAGTGCGCAAGGCGCAAACTACACCGTATTGCCCGCCATCGCGTTCACGCCAAATGCCTTGCTGCCTGGTGGAAGCTGCTCCAGCGTAACCGGCACCATTACGGCGGGCGCAGTTACGGCGCTCGTGGCGACGGGCTGCTCGGGCTTCACGGACAAGAGCCCGGCTGTAACCGTCACCGATCCGGTCCTTCCGGCCGGCGGAGTCGCGGCCTTGGCCGTTGCAGTGGCTAGCAATGCGTACGCCCTCCCCACCCTTCAAAACAATCCGGCACCCACCCTCAAGGCCGTCGCGTGCAATGCGGGACTGGGGACGTCGCCGGTGGTTTCCGCAACCTATACGTTCGCCCAGCCGGTGCCCGTATTGGGTTTCACCGCCCCGGCAGGAACCTTCGCCGTTCACGGCAGCGGGACGCACATCAGTGCGGCCGACACCTTTACCATCACCACGGTCAACGGCGGAGTGACGGCGGGTTTCGCTGACACCACGATCGTTTACACGACCGACGGTGTGTCCGTTCCGAACTGCCTCGGAGGTGGGACCTCGGCCGCAGGGAGCGCGGTGAATATTCCCATCCCCGCACCGGGCTCGGTCTTGACCGTCAACGCCATCGCATGCGGTGCCAATCAAACCGCGTCGGCCGTAACGGGGTTCAATGCATACCCCGTCGATGTCGCTCCGCCGACCATTACGAACACCGCTGGCGCGACGAAACTGACCGGAACGAGCATCGTCGCACAGAACCTGGTGACAACGACGATCGCAAGCGCAACGCCTGGCTCCTATGTCTGCTATAGGACGGACGGCACCGCTCCGGCATGCAGCGCCACCGCAGGCGCCTGCGCAACCGGTTCGACGCAGCTCACTACCTTCCCCGCAACTATCGCTCCAACGTCGGGTGCGACTCTGAATGCGATCGCTTGCGACGATGTGGCCGGGACGAACATCGCCTCCACCGTCGTTGGTCCCTACACCTACACGCTGCAGATCACTCCCGCCGTTCTCGTTGGCGCCTCGGCCGGAACTTGCCCCGACACGCAGGCCGTGGGCTTCGATCTGACAGCGACGCCGACCGGTGGAGGCCCGACGACGGGCGCCACCGTCTGCTACTCCGTCACCGGTCAACCCGCGGGCTGCGGCGCCGCCACTGGCGTGACCTGCTTCGCACCCACGACGGGAGCACCCACCACGGTCGTCAACGTTCCAGAGAACCAGACGACGACCCTCTACGTCACGGAATGCGCCGCGGGCTTCGACACGCTCCTCGAGCAGTTGTCGCTGACGCCGGGCCTTCCGTATACGCCGCCCGCGGGCCTTACTGGCGTCGTTACCAACGATGCTCCGCTCTTCACTGCAGCCGAGCTCGTAGCGGGCAGCATCGGTGGATTGCACGGCGGCTTCACGTACAACGGGACTGGCGTGGTCCCGACCGATCCTCTGTACATCCTCAGCACGGGGGTCCCCCTCACGGCAACCGACGTCGTCATCTACTTGAGCAACGGCACGACCACGCTCGCGACGACGACCGGTCTGGCGACATTGGGCTCTCCGACGCTCCCCTTCGCAGCTCAGGTTGCGTTCGACATTACTCCCGCTGCCGGTGGGACCGTCCAAGCGTATACGTTCGCCAGCGGCGCCTGGTCAGCGAGCGTAAGCCTGACCACGGCCGCTACCGCCTCGGTGACGCCAGGCAACTACGAGCTCTCCATAACTCCGACGAGCGACATCTCCGCCACGGGTACGGTGGATGTTCTCGGTACGGTAATCGTCGCCGGGGGTCTCAACTCCTGGTGGCCGCAGTTCAACGGCGCCCTCGGGTATGTGTCCGATGGTCTCAACTCGTGCGTGACCCCGTCCGCTTCGGTCAAGTAGATCGCGCATAGCGCTTCGAGTCCGCAAAGATTCGGCGCTTCCCCATCGCGAGGCGGTCTCCTTCATCGGGAGCCGCCTCGCGGCTTTTTGTGCAACGACCTGCTCGCCATCGAGTCGTTGAGCGTTCCGCGACGTGGCCCCCACGCGAAGGTGCGGTGCGCGATTCATACGGTTTAGCCCAGGCGCGGAGGCACCCTGAGAGTCCGGTTCGGGCCATCCGTCACACACGAGCGCAAGGACTCACGCCGACAGACGCGCCGCCCTCTCGGAGATTTCTGCAACCGATGCATCGAGGGCCTAAGAGGCAGCGCGTGAAGGTCCGACGCCGCAACGCGGCCACCCGCGGCGATGGCCCGGAGTCTCATCTCCGGGCTATTTCTATTTGGTGACTAAGGGGACTGAGGGGTGAGCGTTTCGAACCGGGACCTTCAGGCGGCGCCCTAACGCGCGTCCATACATGAAAGCCAACAGCGCTCATTTCGGCGTCAACTTGATCACCGATCCGTCCGCGAAGTTGTTGGCGAGGGTGCCGGCGTTCGTCCAGTATACGCTTGTGGCATCCACAACGACTTTCACCGGCCCGCTCTGCCCCGATGCCAGCGTGACCGCGACGCCACTGCCGCCTAGGGGCGCCTTCATAACGGTGGTGCGGGTCGTCCAATAGGCGCTCGTCGCGTCTACCGCAATTGTGACAGGGAAGTTCTGCCCTGACGCGAGGGTCGTCGCCGGGCCGACGCCGGTCAATGGCGCCTGCATCACTGTGCCACCGCTCACGTAATTGACCCAGTAAACGCTCGCGGCGTCCACCGCGATACCCCATGGTTCGCTCTGGGCCGAAGCCAGAGTAGTCGCCGGGCCGCCACCCACGGGAGCCTTGTCTACCGTAGGAATCCCCGTCCAATAGACGCTCACCCCGTCGGTGGCGACCGCAATGGCCGGTGCCCCCGAGGCGATCGTCGTCACCATTCCGCCGGGTTTGGGCACCGAGGCGACGCTATTGCCAGATTCGTTCGCCCAGTAGACGTTCATCGAGTCGATCGCGATCCACGCGGGGCCAGCCTGCCCCGATGCGATCGTGACGGGAGAGCCGCCGGCCGACGGTACTTTCATCACCGTCCCGGTGTTGAAGTTGGCCCAGTACACGTTTGCGGCGTCCACCGCGATTGACGATGGATTCGCCTGGCCCGAGGCGAGCTGCGTCAATGGACCACCGCTGATCGGAACCTTCATGACAGTCCCGTCGTTTGCGTTGGACCAGTACACGCTCGTTCCATTTACGGCGAGGCCTGCCGCGT
>CAZVPE010000413.1:0-3841 GCA_964628155.1 uncultured Polyangiaceae bacterium
CAGTCGCTCCCCGCCGCCGAACATCACCGGCGAGATCGCGAGCGAGAATTCGTCGGCGAGCCCAGCGCGTAGATACTGCTGGATGACGTTGGCGCCGCCGGCGATGCGGATGTCGCGGTCGCCCGCCACCGCGCGCGCTTGGCGAAGCGCGTTCTCGATGCCGTCATTGACGAAATGGAACGTCGTCCCGCCGGGCCGCACCCACGGCTCGCGCACTTGCGAGGTCAGCACGAACACTGGCGTGTGAAACGGCGCTTCCTCGGGCCACATCCGTTCGCCGAGGTCGAACATGCGCTTGCCCATGATGCTCACGCCGGTGCGCTGGAACGTCTGCTCGGCGATCCGATGGTCATGGCCGGTGTCGCCGCCCTCGCCGAGCTTCAACGTCTTCCGAAAGAATCGCGTCGCGAGGAGCCAGCTCTGGAGCTTGCCCCACTGGGCACCCCAATCCTCGTAGGCAAAGTCGCCGGCGTGCTCCAGGTCCATGCCGAGAGGTACGAGGTATCCGTCGAGGGAGACGCTGACGAGGAAGAACACTTTGCTCATGTGTATGGGCCTTTCGCGGTGGGGTCTGGTGGTGTAACGATGGCTGGGCGCGCCAGTCATCGGTCCATGAGCGACACTTTCGAGCCCTTGGTGGAGGCCGCCCGCCGGGGCGACGAACGAGCGTTTCGTGCGCTGGTCGAACCGCTCAGCCGCGAGCTGCACGCGTACGCCTACCGCATGCTCGGCGGGTTTCACGACGCCGACGACGTGCTCCAGGAGTCGCGACTCAAGGCGTGGCGCGCGCTCGCCACGTACGAGCCGCGCGCGAGCTTCCGCGCGTGGATGTACCGAATCGTCACCAATACCTGCCTCGACATGCTCAAGGCGCGCTCGCGTCGCGTGCTGCCGCAAGACGTCAGCCCGTCGGTCGCGCCGGGGCCACCCACGACCGCGCCGCGCTCCGACATCCTGTGGCTCGAGCCGTACCCCGATGCCCTGCTCCCGGCGGTGCCGGGGCCCGAGCAGGTCGCGCGGCTGCGTGAGGGCATCCGGCTCGCGTTCGTGCGCGTCGTGCAGGTGCTGCCGGCGCGCCAGCGCGCCGCGCTGATCCTTCACGACGTCCTCGACTGGAGCGTCGTCGAGGTCGCCGCCATCCTCGAGACCACCGAGGCCGCGATCAACAGCGCGCTGCAGCGTGCGCGTGCCGCGATCGCGCGCCCACGCGAAGAGTCACCAGCGCTCGCGCCGCGCCACGCCGAGGTCGTCGACCGGTTCGTGCACGCGTGGGAGAGCGGCGACTTCGACGGCTTCATCGAGCTGCTCGCGACCGATGCGGTGATGAGCATGCCGCCGTGGGAGTACTGGCTCGACGGCAAAAACGCGGTTGTCGCGACGATGCGATCATCGGGCACGTGGGACGGCGAGCCGCGCCCCGGACGCTACCGCATCGTGCCCGCCCCGATGAACGGCGAGCCCGGCGGACTCGCGTACGTCCGCGGACCCGATGGTCGCTACCACTCCGTTTGCCTCACCGTCATGTCGCTCGATGCCGACGGTCGCGTCGTCGAGCTCACCACTTTCGTGCTACCGGAGCTGTTCGCGGCCTGGGGCTTCCCACCGGTGCTCGGTGATTCTTGACCCGGGTGACCTGACAAACGTCGTCGTGACACCCGGCACGCATCGATCGCGCGGAGAGGGCGGAATGGGCCCCAGGAAAGCGTCGAAACGAAGAGGCGCATGCGATGGCGGCGCTACTTCAATTGGCTGTCCTTGCTGCCTCGGCGGTTGTAGAGGCTCTGGTGCACGTCGAGCCGGTCCGCCTCGGATTGGCACGGGACGCACCTCCGTGCGCCCGGCAATGCTTGGCGGCGCGCTTCGGGGATGGGCTCGCCGCACTCCTCGCAGGCGAGCAGGCTCTCTCCCTGCGCGAGGCGGCTCCGCGCCCGTTTGACAGCGCTGTCGACCGTCGCGTCGATCTGATCTTGGACGGCGCTGTCCTGCGCCCAACCGACCGCCATGGACAAAAGATAGGGCGAGAACGGAGGGTGTCGAGGCGTCGCGGCAGCGGCGGGTTGCTCCGCGTCGTCCAGCCGCGGCTGAGCTGTCCGAATCTGGTCGCTCGGCGAGCGACAGGTTCATCTCGTCACTTCGCTGCGTCCGCGAAGTAGTGCCCCTCAGCGAGGTCGGCGAGCAGCCCCGGATGCGTCGGCGCCCACTTCATGAGCGTCCGGGTGCGCGCGCTCGACGTCGGGTTGCTGACCTGCGCGAAGTGCGCCATGCCGCCGACGTACTTCGGAGCTTCGTCGGCGGAGACGCTCTTCGCCGGAACGCCGACCCCCTTGCCGATGGCTTCGGCGATAGCACGGAACGAGACGCCCTCGTCGGCGACGCCGTGAAGGCGCGTGCCGGGGGGCGCCGATTCGAGGGCGAGTCGATAGAGCTTTGCGGCGTCGAGCGTGTGGACGGCAGGCCAGACGTTCGCGCCATCGCCGACGTAGACCGAGGAGCGGTTCTTGCGCGCCGCGGCGACGAACATCGGCACGAAGCCGTGGTGATCGAGCGAGCTGTGCACCGTCGGCGGGAGGCGAACGACCGAGGACCGCACGCCTCGCTCCGCTAGGGCGATGACGGCGTTTTCGCCGTCGACGCGCGGTCCGCCCGGCACAACGTCTTCCTCCGTACCGATGCGCGTGATGCCGCCGAAGAGGGCGAGCTGCGCCGTCCCCGCCGTGTTCACGAAGGGCTTGTTCGAGCCGATGAGTGCCTCGCCGAACGCCTTCACGACGCGGGTATCGTGCTCGGCGGCCTTCACGAACCCGTCGGGCGTGCCGCCGAAGGCGAGGTCGTGCTTGTACCCGAGGTGGATGACGCCCTCGGCGGCCTTGGCGGCGGCGACCAGCCCGGCGAGATCATCGAGATCTCCACGAACGACTTCGGCGCCCGCCTTTCTTAGCTTCTCCGCCGATGCCTCGGACCGCGCCAGGCCGGCGACCTTGTGCCCAGCGCCGAGCAGCTCGGCGACGACCGCGAAACCGATGTGACCACTTGCTCCAGTGACGAAAACGCGCATGGGGGGCCTCCTGATGACAGAAACTGCAATGGGTGTAGCACCCCATTACAGCATCTGCAATTGTGACGACAGCTACTGCAATTGCTAGGATGCGAGCGATGGCGCGATGGGAACCGAATGCGAGCGGACGGCTCACCGAAGCGGCGATGGAGCTCTTCGCCGAGCGCGGTTACGGCAAGACGACCGTCGAGGATATCGCTTCGCGCGCTGGCCTCACGGAGCGAACGTTCTTCAACTACTTCACGGACAAGAGGGAGGTGCTCTTCGCGGGCTCGGAGCATTTCGTCAAGCAAGTCGTCGATGCCGTGCGCGCCGCCCCGAAGTCGAGCGCGCCCCTCGACGCGGTGCTCTTGGCCTACGAGTCGACCAATGACTTCTTCGAGGATCGCCGACCGTTCGCGCGCAAGCGCAGCGCGCTCATCGCAGCGCATCCCGAGCTACAAGAGCGCGAGCTCGTCAAGATGATGTCGCTCGCGGCTTCTATGGCCGAGATCCTGAAGGAGCGCGGGGCCTCGGCTGCGGCGGCGAGCCTGGCCGCCGAAGCGGGCCTCGCTGTCCTTCGAGTCGGCTTCGAGCAATGGGTAAAGGACGCCAAGGACCGGAGCCTGGTCTTCCACTTACGCGCCGCGCGTCGGCAGCTCGAAGCGGTCGTGGATCGAGCGAAGAAGGGGGCTCGGGTTGGGTGAGGCCAGCAACACGAACGGGTAAGAGGAAGGCAAGAGTGGCCCAGCCCCCCGATCTCGTCAGATACCGAGGGCTCGTCGGATCTCCTCGATGGGCTTTCCC
>CAZVPE010000414.1:0-3831 GCA_964628155.1 uncultured Polyangiaceae bacterium
CCGCCTGAACTCGGGCTCCGGACTAGGGACAGCGCCGCCCCGCGCCCGACTCCGGGCCCGCCGCCGATGCTATTCTTTCATCCGCTATGCACATGAAATTTGCCTTGGTGGTGGCCTGCTTGAACCTTGGCGCGTGCCGGGGCAGCAGCGACGCTCCCACGGGGGCATGCCTCCAATTCGCTAGTCCCCAGACCTGTCCGGCCTGGTGCTACGCCGCGCAAGTCGCGAACCTGGACGGATCATCCTTCATATGCGCAGACGATGTTCCACCGGCTTCAAAGGGTATCTTTCCTTCTTCATGCGCCGCGGCAGGCGGCTTTTGCAAGTTTGGGCTCGTGGGGTGCAGCAAACCAGCCCCGAGCGCAGCCGCCTGCGAAGAACTTGTGCCTGCCGGCGTCAGGTGCTGCTTTGAATGACTAGGAGGATGCCGCCGGCGCGCACGCGAGCTCCAAGTCTTCCTCGGCCCCCCGGAGCGAACGCCTGGGGAACTGCCGAGATTCCATGACTGTGGCGGCTGCCTGGCCACAGTACATTGGAAAATATCCCCGTGCCCCCCACGATGTTGGGAAAACCGCGGCCGCCTCAACCTGCTCCCGTTATACCTTTGGAACTCGACACGCCTGTCCGCGGAGTCAACCACATCACCCTTGTGGTCCGAGACCTGGATCGAGCTTTCCGCTTTTACGTCAATCTGCTCGGCTGCCGACCACGGGCCCGATGGGCGCGTGGCGCTTACCTCGAAGCCGGCTCGCTCTGGCTTTGCCTGGAGCTCGACGCGCGCGCCGGAGAACGGCAGATCGACGACTCTCACGTCGCCTTGTCGGTAGGCCGCGGAGTTTCAGGTCCTCGCCCAAACCATCGGAGCCGCGGGAACGACCATCTGGAAGGAAAATCGATCCGAGGGCGACTCGCTGTACTTCTTGGATCCCGACGGACACAAGCTCGAGATTCACGTGGGCGACCTGCCAACCCGTCTGGAGTCCTGCCGTGAGCGCCCGTACGACGGCTTGGAGCTCTTCGAAGAGTGACTCCCGGAACTCACCGATGGCGTTCACTGCCGTCAGCACGACGTTCCGGGCTGTGCTCGAGCGCAACCTGACATGACTCGACGCCGCACCCAATCTCAACGCCATCGCGCTCCGCCTGGAAGCCGCCTGAAAGCACTGTCCCGCGATCGAATTGGCCAGAACTCCCGCCGCAAAGCCAATTCCGCTATTACTTCGCGCAACGCGAAGCAGTTGAAAGCGTCATTTGCCGGGCGCGCGACACGTTCGACCTGTTGCGATTTGATGCGCTCCGGCGCGACATCGGCCAACATGTTCGACGACGGACAGGCCGCGCTTCGTCGTAAATTGCCACGGCCGACGTCGGAGCGAAGCGACGTAACTTGTTGGCGTGTTCGAGGGTGCGGGGGCACAGGCCTCCAGCATTCTTCGGGACGGCGGCTTTCCAGCTGGAATGGTACCCTGGCCGCCCATGCGGGCCCCCGCGGTCCTTCTTCTGCGACACATAGCCCTGTTCGCGCCGGCGCTGATCGGCTGCCGCGCGTCGTCTGCGACCGCGTACACGCCCCCGGCCGCGTACGAGGACGCCGGCCCCCCACCCTCCCTCGTGGCCTTCCCGAGCGGTCCCCGCACGCTGCACGGCTTTCTCTATCGTCCGGCCGGCGACGGGCCCTTCCCTGCCGTCGTGTTCAATCACGGGAGCGAGCCGATGCCCGGCGACAGACGCGACGAGGCCGTGTTCTATGTGCCGCACGGTTTCGTCCTCTTCGTCCCGCATCGGCGCGGGCAGGGCCGCTCGAGCGATGCGGGCGAATACATCGGGCGGCTCGATCGCGCGCGGGTCGTCGACGAGCTCGTCGCCCAGACCGACGACGTGATGGCCGCCATCGCGTACGTGCACTCCCTGCCCTACGTCGACGGCGCGCGGGTGGCGGTCGCCGGCTGCTCGTTCGGGGGCATTGTGTCGCTGTTCGCGGCCGAGCGCGCGACCGGGATCGACGCGGCGGTGGACTTCGCGGGAGGCGCGATGAGCTGGCCCCGTGCGCCGGACTTGCAAGTGCGTATGAAGCAGGCCGCGCGCGAAGCCCGGGTCCCGGTGCTCTTCATCCAGGCCGAGAACGACTTCGATACCACCCCGAGCTGGGTGCTCTCAGAGGAGATGCGCCGCGCGGGCAAGCCGGCGCGCATGCGCATCTACCCGCCGAACGGCTCGACGCACCAGGAGGGCCATCACCTCTGCTACGGCAGCGTGAACCCGGCTTGGGGGGCCGAGGTGCTGTCGTTTCTGAGCGCGAGCGCGCACTAACCGGTTACCCGAGCGCGCACGCCTCGCATTTTTCTGCGGTTGCCTCATCACCCTCGACGGTCAGGGGCACCTCCACGTTGACACTGAACGTACGGTCAGTTATCGGTCGGGACATGGAGTCGCCGATCTCCGAGCGCGTCGAAGAAGCGACGGCTGGCCACATCAACGTGCTCACCGCCGTCGCCGAAGCTCTCGCCAAGAACGGTGGGCCGCCTGGCTATCGGGTCGTGTACCGAATGAACCCGAAAGGCGAGCACGTCGTCGCGGTCATCTGGCCGCCCGAACCGTCGTGAGGGGCGAAGGTCGTGCCGATGACCCGGAGGCCGGCGACCCACTACCGGGTCGTTTGTTCGCGTTGCGGTAAGGACGCGGAGGTGTGCCCGAAGAGAGAGACCGACCTCGACGTATGGCTCCGCGCTGTGCGAGCGTTCGCGAAAGCCGGCTGGCACCAAGACGTGGATCATTCGAGGCGATCCCACGGTCGCAACGACCAGACGACTTACGGGAGCGGCAAGTGGTTCTGCCCCGAGTGCGCGAAGGCGCGGCCGTGAGGAGGTTCTGAAGATGTGCGGTCGCGTCATCCGAACGAGCTCCATTGGGGTGCTACGGCAGATGTTCGACCTCGAGTCGGTGCCCGAGGGCCTTCGAGACCGATACAACCTGGCGCCGAGCGAGCCGATCCCGATCATTCGGCGTCCCCGCCACCTCGAACTACTCCGCTGGGGCCTCAGGATGCCCGACGCTCGCATGGCGGGCATCAATGCGCGGGTCGAGTCGCTGACGAAGCTCATCTACCGGGAGAAGCTCCGCGAGAGCCGCTGCCTCGTCGTCGTAGACGGCTTCTACGAATGGCGCGCTGTCGGAGGGAAGAAGTTCCCGTACCTCATCGCGCGACAGGACAAGGCACCGATGGTGATGGCCGGCATCTATGACTCCACGGGCGGCTGCGCGATCGTCACCACGCCGTCGCGGGGGATCGTGTCCACGCTGCATGACCGCATGCCGCTCGTCCTCGCGCCCGAGAGCTTCGCCGTCTGGCTCGACCCGAACGAGAAGGACGTTCGCTCGATCCTTGCGCAAGCGACGGCGGACGGCTTGACCTGCTACCCGGTGAGCCGCGCTGTGAACAGCGTCCGAAACGACGACCCCACGCTCATCGAGCCCGTGAGCGATCCGGTAGCTGAGGTTCCGACGGGCAAGACGCTGACGTTGTTCTGATGCCGGTTCGCAGCCGTGTCGAGTATCCCCGACCGCCGGTGCGCGGCTATATCTCCCATGCTTCCAGAATTGGGTCGTGCCGGATCGTCAACGAATCGCGCGCACTTTTCGCTTGAGCGGTGAACGACGCTTGCATCGCGGGCCAACTACCGGACTCCGATCGTCAGAAATGCGGGCATCCGCATCGGCTGCGGGCCATCGCCGAACGCCGCCACGAGCTTGTCCTCGATCGCCTGCGACACGGCTTTCCATCGCTCGCGGAACTGCGATTTCGCCAGCGCCAGCGGCGCGGTCGTCCGCTCC
>CAZVPE010000415.1:0-3795 GCA_964628155.1 uncultured Polyangiaceae bacterium
GTCGTGGCTAATGAAGATCCCGGTGATCAGGGCTAGCGGGGTCACCGCCACGGCCAGTTCGGCCAGGTCGCCGGCTGCGTCACCGGCGCCACGCCGGGCCGCGGCACGGGCCGCCTCCTCCACGGCCTGGGCGGCCGCCTCGTCCGGTGCCGCCGTCCCCAGGGCCAGGTGGCGGGCACGCGCCTCACTGCCACGGACGACCGCGGCCAGCCGCTGGTGAGCCGCGCGCCGGTCGGCCGGCCTGGCCTCGCCGGCCCGGCAGATCCTGAATGGAAGGCGATCCCCATGCAATACACGTTGATGTTCTATCTCGGTCCCGAGGAGTTCGCGTCGCGCACTGACCCTGCCAAGAAGGAAGCCTTCTGGGGCGCGTTTCTCCCGTACGCAAAAGCGCTTCTCCACGCCGGAATCGTGGTCGGCGGCGCCGGCCTCGAACCGCCGGCGACCGCGACGACCGTGCGCGTCGAAAACGGGGTCCCCCTCGTGCAAGACGGGCCGTTTGCCGCGACGAAGGAACAGCTCGGCGGGTTCTTCGTCATCGACGTCCCCGACCTCGAAACAGCCCTCGGCTGGGCGGCCCGCTACCCAGCGGGTGCGGGCGGCGCGGTCGAGGTTCGACCGAACCTACCGCGGATGGACTGACCGATGGCCGACGACCGTGTGCACCGCGCCGCCGAGCTGGCGGTGCGCGAGTCCTACGGTCGATTGATGGCCTTTCTCGCCGCCCGCTCTCGCGACGTCGCCGCGGCGGAGGATGCGCTCGCGGACGCGCTTCGAAGCGCGCTCGAGACCTGGCAGGTCCAAGGCGTACCCCTTCATCCGGAAGCTTGGTTGCTCACCGCCGCCCGACGGCGCCTCATCGACCTGCAGCGCCACCGGCGCGTGAAGAACGACGCCACCTCGTCGCTGCGGCTCGCCGCAGAGGAAGCGGAACAATTGGCGAACGAACCGTCCCCTTTCCCTGACGATCGCCTCAAGCTCCTGTTCGTTTGCGCGCATCCGTCGATCGACCCCCCGTGCCGAACACCGCTGATGTTGCAGACCGTGTTGGGGCTGGACGCCGCACGGATTGCGTCGGCCTTCCTCGTTCGCCCCACGACCATGGGTCAGCGACTCAGCCGAGCAAAAGCGAAGATCCGGGACGCGCAGATCCCGTTCGAAGTGCCGCTGGCGAGCGACCTGCCCGGCCGCTTGCACGCGGTCCTCGAGGCGATCTACGCGGCCTACGGCTGTGGGTGGGACGACGTCGCGGGCCTCGATTCGCGCCGCACGGGGCTCTCGACCGAGGCCATCGACCTGGGTCGTCTGCTTGCTCGCTCGACGCCGGGTGAGCCCGAAGTGCTCGGCTTGATCGCGCTGATGCTGCATAGCGAGGCGAGACGCGACGCGAGGCGCGACGCAGGGGGCGCCTACGTCCCGCTTTCGCAGCAAGACACGTCCCGATGGTCGTTGCCCATGATCGAAGAGGCCGAGCTATTCCTGCGAGAAGCTTCTTCGGCGGGTCGCGTCGGGCGATTCCAGCTCGAGGCGGCGATTCAGTCGGCGCATGCTCACCGCGCCCGTACGGGCGTGACCGACTGGGAGACCATCGCCGTCCTGTTCGAAGGCCTGGTCACTCTCGCCCCGACGATCGGAGCTCGCGTCGGCCATGCGGCGGCCGTAGCGGAGGCGCGTGGGCCCGATGCGGGCTGGCAGCTGTTGCAGAACCTCACGCAAGCGGACGTCGCGAGCTACCAGCCCTACTGGGCGCTCGCCGGGCATCTGCTGAAAGCGCTCGGGCGAGGCGCGAAAGCCGCCCAGGCCTACGAGCTCGCGACCGGTCTGTGCGAGGATCCGGCGACGCGAGATTTCTTGCGTCGCCAGTCGGCTTGACCGATGTTGCTTTTTAAGCCGAAGCGATACGGCTTTCCAACCAAGTGATTGCCGAATTTCTGAGCGAGGCCGACGCGGTAGCCCTTGGGCTGACGTTGAAGCTCGCGGTCGTCACCACGGCGGTGCTCATCGCGACGGGAACCCCCATCGCCTGGTGGCTCGCCAATACGCCATCGCGACACAAGGCTTGGATCGCTTCGACGATCGCACTTCCGTTGGTGCTGCCCCCCACGGTTCTCGGCTTCTATTTGCTGGTGTTGCTCGGGCCGAACGGCGTGGGCGGCCGGCTCACGCTGGCGTTGGGGCTGGGAACGCTCCCGTTCACGTTCGCGGGGCTCGTGCTCGCGTCGTCGCTCTACTCCTTGCCCTTCGTCGTCCAGCCCCTGCAGAATGCCTTCGAAGCGATCGGGCCTCGGCCATTGGAAGTCGCCGCGACGCTGGGGGCGGGCCCGTGGGATCGCTTCTTCTCGGTGGCCGTTCCGCTCGCGCGTCCTGGATTCTTGGCCGCGGTCGTCCTGGGCCTGGCCCACACGATCGGAGAGTTCGGCGTCGTCTTGATGATGGGCGGCAATATTCCGGGCAGGACCCGTGTCCTTTCGGTGGCCCTCTTCGACCACGTCGAGGCCCTGGAGTACGCCGACGCCCACCACCTCGCAGGCGGTATGGTTGTCTTCTCGTTCCTGGCCCTCCTCGCCCTTCATTCGTTCCGTGCCTCCCCCAGGCCGCGCTGATCCTCCCGGAATCCGTATGGCGCTGCGCATCGCGCGCGGTCCCGCCTCGGTGGTGCTCGATCTGGACCTGCCCCCCAAGGGAGTCATCGCGCTCTTTGGCCCATCGGGATCCGGCAAGACGACTTGCTTGCGGCTACTCGCGGGGCTGGATCGCGGTCAGGGCGAGGTTCGAGTTCTCGGCGACTGGTGGCAAGACGATTCCCGCGCGCTGTTCGTACCGGTGCACCGTCGATCCGTCGGATGCGTCTTCCAGGACCACACGCTCTTCCCTAACTTGTCCGTGCTCGAAAATATCCAGTACGGAAAAAAGAGGAGTCGAGACCCCGAACGCATCGACACGGACTCCGTGGTCGAACTCCTGGGCATCGCGCCGCTGCTGGACCGGCGGCCCGATCGTCTCTCGGGCGGCGAGAGGCAGCGCGTGGCAATGGCGCAAGCCTTGGCGCGACAGCCCCGGGTGCTCTTGCTCGACGAACCGCTCGCCGCGCTCGACGAGGCTCGAAAAAAGGAAATCCTGCCCTACATCGAGCGCCTGCGGGACGAGCTGTCGATCCCCATCGTTTACGTGAGTCATGCCATCGGGGAGGTCACGCGTCTTGCCGACCACCTCGTTTTGCTCGAGGCCGGCCGCGTGGTCGCCAGCGGACCTATCCATGACGTCCTGACCCGGCTGGACCTGGCAGGCACGCTGAACGAGGACACCGGCGTGGTGATCGACGCGACGGTCGTCGCCCATGACGGCCCCAACGAACTGAGCCAGATCTCGTTCGACGGAGGAACCCTCTGGGTCGGGGGTATCGACCGACCGGCCGGCGCCAAAGTACGGGCTCGCGCGCTGGCCCGCGACGTAAGCCTCGCCCTCGAGCGGCCCGGACCGTCGAGCATTTTGAACGTCCTCGTCGCCCGCGTCACCGCGGTACGCGACGAAGGCCCCGATCGCGTACTCGTGGGTCTGATGCTCGACGGCGGGCACGTCGCGCTTCTCGCGCGCGTCACGCGCCGCTCGATGGGAACGCTGGGATTGCGCGCCGGCCTGACGGTCTACGCGCAGATCAAGAGCGTCGCCCTGTTTGCGTAAATTCAGGGCGACCCGCGTCCGTGTGAGCGAGCGCCCGCACCATCCTGCGCGCGGGCTCTTCACGGGCGATGGGTATCCGGATCGTGGCGCCCGTGCTGCGCACGACGAGCTCCC
>CAZVPE010000416.1:0-3788 GCA_964628155.1 uncultured Polyangiaceae bacterium
GATCTTGAGCTCGTCGACGACGAACGACCGCCAGAACGTTCCGAGAACGAGGATCCTGTTCGCCTTGAGCATCATCCGAGTGACGCGCGCTCGCCTCGCCGACGAGAGCGACCGGCAGTAGTCGACGAACTCGGCGCCGTGCAGGTGGAGAATAACTGGGATGTCGAACGCGGCCCCCAGCTCGACGACTAGCCCCTTGCGAAGGACGCTGAGGCGCTCGGACATGTTGACGTGAATCACATCGGTGCGACCGCGCGATATATCCACGACGAGCCGTGCCATCGTCCCGGCGAAGTAGAACGGCATGAGAGCACGGGGGCCGGGCCCGTAGCTGTCGAGGACGCATAGCGTATAGTCAGGGTGGTCCCAGGCCCGGGACAAGTACGCGACGAGTCGGCCGATCCCGCCGCGGGCTCGGGTCCCGCCTGGCGTTACCAGGTAAACGCGTCGATTCGACGACGGAGCACGCGATGATTCGACTCGGGTCATGGGGACACCTGAGAGCTTGCCAGGGTAAAGAGCGCACGAATTCGTGAAGCGACCTTCCGGCGAACGGCGATCGAGTTGAATCGGTGGCGATTCCCGTCGATCAGCGTTCGTTCCCCCCATGCAGACAACGTGTGCAAGCCGTCAGGATTGAGGCCGTGCCGCTCTGGCCGAAGCACGCAAACCGGCTCCTCGCGGAACCCGAGCGGCGAGCACAGAGTCACTCGGTGGACGACAACCGCCCGACCGTAGACGCCGCTGCAGTCCTGGCCTGGGCGGTAAAGCTCTCCGCCATGGACGAAGGGCGTGCCGCCGGGCCGGGCCGAGGCGTGGTCGACCTTCACCGGGTTGTTGGCGTGTCTGAGCCACGGCCCCGTCAGCCGCTCCGCGTAGCAGAGGCTCAGCGTGTCGAACGGACCATCGTCCACATCGGTGTACGCGAGCCAGTATCGGCCCTGCCAGCGGAAGATAGTCGGATCCGCGGCCGCGATCCCCTCCCCAAGCGGCTCGGCCACCGGGGTCCAGCGCGCACCGTCGAGGCGGAGCAAGAGGCAGTGGCGATCGCCGATCGCCTCAGGGACGCAGTACAGCGATCCGCCGTCCTCGAACAGGTAAGGGTACGAGGTGTGGCGCGCGTGCGGAAGCTCGACGTCGCGCGCCGACTCGATGCGCGCCTGACGAACGACGAGCTCTCTGATCCTCCCAACGCCTGAAGACGTGCAGAGCTCCTCGCAGTAGAGGCGCTCGGGATCTCCCGGGACGCCGAACGGATCGGCGAGATAGGAGGACCGCCGCCGCTTGCCGAGCCAGGCCACTCGCTCGATCGGCTCCGTGAGCACCCGCGCGATCGGAGTGTCGACGACTCCGATCATCCAGCTGTCTTCCGTGAACCAGCTCTCGGCCCGGCGGAGCGCCGCGCGGCACGCGCCCGCAGCCAAGTGTGCGACGGCGGGAAGCCTGCGGCCGGGGCTTGGCAATGCGACCGGCGGCCCACGCCCCGGGATCCCGTGGACTCGATCGCGCACGGCCTGCGCGACGAGCTGCGCGGCTCGGAGATAGAGCCGGTCGAGGTCGGGAATGTACGCCGGCGAGGCGGCAAAAGTCGCCGAACGGATCGCGCCCGTCTCTCCGACGCGCTGAATCGACACGGCCCCTCCCGCGCCGGATGTGATCTCGCACAGCCCCGGAAAGGGCGCGGACAGGGGCCTTCGCAGACCGTCGCAGAGACGCCACGTCTCGGGCGAGGGGGGGTGCGAGCCCGCGGAGTCGCTGGCCTCCGCGAGGTCCACGAGCAGATCGATGCGCGGCGACGCATCGCGCGGGTCGCACGCCGGCAGCGGGCGTGGACAGAGGAGCCGCCTGCGCCGACAGACGAGCGCCCAGGCGCCGGAAGGGCTTCGCGGCGCGGGACCCGGCAGCGCGATGGTCCGCGCTCCCACGACGCCGCCGAGGCTCGAGAGCACCTCGTGCTGCCATTCGGGCGGCGTGTGGCCCGACGCCACTACGCCAACGCAAAAGGGTTCGTGCCCCTCCATGTTCGCGGCGACTACCATGGCCGTCAGAGAAGCCGATAAACGGCCGCTGGGATGTGCAGGCGGCGCCGGTTCACGACAGCACCGACGACATTCGCATGCGCGGCCCGGAGATCGGCCACGAGCCGTTGCGCCACCGGCGCTCGCGTGCGCTCCGCTTCGAGCACGAGGACGACTCCGTCGGCAAACGAGGCGATTTGCAAACCCAATGAGGACTTGGCGGGATCCGGACAGTCGACGACGATCTCGTCGTGGCGCTGCCGCACCTCTTGCCAGAAGTCGAGCGTCGAGGCCGGTGACAGCCCGTCCATCGGCAGCTCGAAAACCTGAGGTGAGCCATCCGCCGGCAGCTCAGGTTCGCCGACCGCGGGGAGCGACGGCCGACCCGACCCCGCGCCGAGCAAGAGGACGCGTCGCTTCCAGAGCTCTGCGGCGCCGCGCGCGTATGCGCAGGCGACAGACGTCGTCCCGACGCCGGCGCCCGCGGCGAAGAACGCGATGACGCGGGAGCCGTTGGTCGGGACGCGGCCGTCGACAAGACGCAGCATATTCACGGTCTGACTGCGATATTCGTCCAATAGCCACCAAGGGGCGCGGCGCGCCGTCGCGCCATCCTCAGCGACGGCCTTCACGCTCGCCGCGAAAATCGGCTTCTCTTTGGGTGCAAAAAGGCCCATGGCAATTGGCGGCTCACCCATTGCGGCTTCGCAATGGCAGGTTTTGCGAAGTCGCGAGATGCATGGCCGCTTAATCGCGCCACCCGCCTCTCTCGACGTCGTGAACCGCGCGCAAGCTGCCCGAGCGCGCTCCACGTGTCAAGGGACGCCGTGCGATAAAGACGACGCCTCGGTATACTGCTTTTCGCGCAACGGAAATCGGCGTTTCCTTCTTGTTTCTCTGACGCTGCAACTCCGTCATGCACTCTCCGGGTGACCAAGGATGTCTCGTCGCGCTAAACAACTTATCTGTGACAAATTGATGACATGACAATTGCGTCGAAAAACAAACATGGACGTGTTAAAGGCCCCGGCCAACACGCACTTGCCTCGGCCTGCGGGGCTGTTCGCGGGCTCGAACGAATGAAGCACTGGAGAACACGGGATGATGCCGTGCCACCGCGTGCGACGATCGGCGCCGTTGCGATGAAGGGGGCTCGGCCCGGTCGAGGTTGCCTCTGTCGGCTCGCCGGCGCGCTTGCAACACTTGCGTGCCTCGGCGCCTCTTCTTCTTGTGCCACGGTCCGACACCCGACCTCCGTGGCGCGGGCCATTTCGTTGAGCCGCGATACGGCCTCGGTTCCGTACCGTATATGTCCAGGCGACGAGATCACGGTTCAGGTCTTCAAAGACCTGGACCTAAATGCCGACGTGGTCGTCCGGCCCGACGGGCGCGTGGCGCTCATCGGGCTCGGCGAGCTTGCCGTCGCGGGGAGGCCTGCGGACGATGTGGCAGCCGAGATCGCGCGACGGTACAACAAACCCCCCGGCGAAGTGACGATCAACCTCAAGTCCTTCGCGACGCAGCGTGTCTTCGTCGGGGGCGAAGTGAACCACGCGGGCGCCGTTCCGCTCGGCGGTCAGCTCACCGTCCTCGGCGCCATCTTGTCGGCCGAAGGCTTCAAGGACGACGCCAAGACGTCCGAAGTCGTGGTGATTCGCCGCGACGTCATGAACGGGCGAGGCACGATGGTCATCGTGGCGAACCTGGACGAGGCCATCAGCGGAGAGGACACTGACCAGGACTTGCTTCTCCAGTCGAACGACATTGTCG
>CAZVPE010000417.1:0-3778 GCA_964628155.1 uncultured Polyangiaceae bacterium
GGGACGCTCCACACGATCCCGCGATGCGAGCTACGTGACGAGCGCCGTGCCACCTTGCTCTTTTGACGCCCACAGATTCCGCGGAAGAGCCTGCGAGAAAGGGATCAAGGCGCTCGGCCAGATCCTCTGGAAGGGCTCGCCCGCAGACGACGGGCGCTTCCGCCAGCATTTTCTGCATCGACACTCCCCGCTGAAGCAGCTCTCCCAGGAGGTTGCCGCAGACGCGGGCCTGCCGAAGTCGCTGCGCCTGCTCCTTCGGCAGCTCGATGCCGAACTCGGGGAGCTCGACGGTGAAGGGCTCCTCCGTAAGGTAGACTCGACAACGCCAACCACGGACACTATGGACGCGAGCTATCGGTACCCGTTCCGGGGACCCGCAGGCGAAGAGGTCGCGCCCGTCGATTGGTCAAGCGCGGACTGGGACAGGTACCAGGGAAATTCGGTTGGCGTGGCAGCAGCCATCGACCGGTTCCTGCGAACGGTCGAGAACCGTCGTCAGCGCGGGCGCGCGATGACGTGACAGCGGGACCTGGGTCCGCACGTACCCGCGTACGTGCAGCCTTGGCTAGTTGATCCAGTCTCTCGCGCGAGCAGATCCAGGATGTAATCGCGCACGAGCGCGCCGCGTTGAAGGCACTTTGCGCAGCTGACGCAGCGACGTCGCTCGGGGAGCGGTAGGTGGTTAGGACGCGAGGGTCCGGTCCCATCGGGAATCAGGGAATCGGGAAGAATATTGAATAAGACAGCGCGCCGCCGGTGTTGAAGGTGTTGAGAAGGAGTACGGTCGGGTCTTGGGTAACGATTGCCTGGGCATAATCGGTGCCCCTTGGCGTTTGCAACTCGATCGAAAGAGGCTCGGCGCCGAGGAATGGGCCGTCCGTCAATGTGGGAGGAAGGCCCTCTGTGGAACTCACAAGCTGGAACATTCCGCTGTCCAGGGCGCCCTTGCCGCGAACGACGGCGCCGGTCGCGTCCTCCCTGAGGACGAACCATGCGCCATCGTTTGAGAATTCGACGCCCATCACCGGACCCTCATGTAGCCAAGGGGGTAGTTTGAAATTCGCCGGAGGAATAAGCGGGCTGGGTACCACTGCCTCATTGCCGCACCAAAGCCAGCGGCCTGTCATCGCCGCGGCAAGCCCAACTGGGTCGTGCTCGGAGACTTTCGTCGCTTGCACGTCCAAGCATGAACAAACTCCAGGGGGAGGCCGCCACGGGGCCGATTGTGAAAACGTTTGCGGGCCGGCGTTGGGCTCGAAATACTGCAGCTGACGCGGCGAATCGGTGACCAGGACCTGACCACGGAAAAGACTGCCGTCTGGCGAATGCAGCTGAAGCTCGTAGGTACCCGGACCGTAGGTCGTCGTGCCATCGACCACGTCGTACGTCCCGTCGCCGGCGAATCCCAACCCTGCTTCGGCCCCATCCCCGGCGTCCAAATGGGGCATTGAATCTAGTCGGAGAAGGCCTTCATCTGGGCTAGGACCGAGCAAATGGAACTGACCGTCGCTCGTGAGTTCAACGCCGTTTGCGGAGTCGATGGACATGCCGAAGGGTTGGCCAGCACAGGCGGACCATGTGCCTGGCAGGAGGCTCATTACATCGGCGACGGACGCGACCGCGTGTACCGGACCTGGTGAATCGCCGCATTCGGCGGGGCTGAATGCCGAGAAACTCGCGTCGGAAGTGGCTGATGCGTCAAGTGGCTCACCAACGCAGGTCGCGATGGCAATCGTAGGCGACGGCGGGGCGACCACGCTCACACCAACCCCAACATCTTCGTCGCTGCCTGTGGTCGGCGACTGTGCGTCGTTCATTGCCGTCCCGCTGTCGGCCGGACCGCTGTCGATTAAGCCCAAATGGCTCTCCTGCCCATAGCAGCCCGCGACGACAGCCAAGATGATCGAAGCGTCTCGAATGAACACGACGGACAGCCCTTTAGGGGACCGGAAAAAATATTGAATACGACACCGCACCGGCGGTGTTGAAAGTGTTGAGAAGGAGAACTCTCGGGTTTTCGGTCACGATTGTCTGTGCGTAATCGGTGCCGGTCGTGTTTTGCAACTCGACCGAAAGCGGTTCGGGACCGAGAAAGGTTCCGTCCACAAGCCAGGTAGGCAATCCGCCAGCGGTGCTCACGATCTGGAGCGTACCGTAGTCCGTCGCGCCCGTTCCGCGAACGAGGGCCCCGGTCACGTCTTCTCTGAGAACGAACCATCGACTGTCGTTGGAGAATTCGATACCCATCGCGGGGCCTTCGTGCAGCCATGGGAAATTCAACAGGGAAGCGTAAGGTTGGGGAGTCACTGGCTCGTTGCCGCACCACAGCCAACGACCCGTCATCGCTGCGGCCAGTCCGAGGCGATCGGACTCGGAAACTTTTATCCCTGCCTCGTCTAAGCACGAGCAAACTCCGGCGCGGACGCTCCACGTGGCAGACGGCGAAAACGTCTGCGAGCTCGTGGTCGACGCCTCGTACAAAAATTGCCGTGGCGTGTCGGTCACGACGATTTGACCGCTAAAGACACCCCCGTTCGCAGGATGCAGCTGAAGTTCGTACGTACCCGGACCGTACGTAGCCGAGCCGTCGACGACATCGTACGTGCCTTCGGCCGCGAGTCCCGAACCTGCCCCGGTCTCGGCCCCATTCGACTCAGCTATCGAATCGAGCCGGACGAAGCTGTCGTCGGGGCCGGGACCGAGCAAACGATATTGACCGTCGCTCGTGAGCTCGACGCCGTTCGCGGAATCGACAGGCATCCCGAAGGCTTGGCCAGCGCAGGCGGACCAGGTGCCTGCCAGAAGATTCAGCACCTCAGCGGCTGATGCGACCGGGTGGGGCGCCCCTAAGGGGTCGCTGCATTCGGCTGGACTGAGCGCCGTGAAGCCCAAGCCCCGGATAGCGGATGCGTCGGGTGGTTCCCCTTCGCAGGTTGTGATCTCGATAGTAGACCGAGGCGACGCCCCGTCGTTGGGGGAATTGAGGACGCTCGCCGCAGAGTCGTCACCAGTAGAAGTACTGCCGTCGCGGAAGCCGGCGGCCGAGCTCGCTGCCGAGTCGTCGCTGGCATAAGGACCGCCGGCGTCGAAGCCGGGCGTTACCTGTGCTCCGGATTCCTCCGCCACGGTTCCACCGTCGTTCAATCCCACACGGACCAACTGCCCATTGCATCCTACGACGGCGGCGGCCGCGAGGCTCAAATTCTCTCGAAGGGACATGCGACGACAACTCCCTCTGGGCCCCAACGATCCGTGGATTCTTGCGCGTTTCGCGAGAACTCGCCACCTTGGTGATGACGTGGGCGTTGCACCGACTCATCGAACGATCGTGGAGCAGGAGCAGTCTCTGGGGACATTGGCCGAGCGAGCCGCGCTCGACCGAACCGACCTCGCTCGTCTCCAGTTCGCAGCGCGTCAAACAAGACGCGCCGGTCTTGTCGCCCACCGGCGCAAACCGCTAGCCAAGTGAGGGCTGGGTCCGCTGCCGCTTTGGATCTGAGGACTCGGAAAGCCGTCCTTCGCGGCCGACGACGAGGTCCCATCGTAACGTCGTTCTATTGGATGGACTATGGGGATGGACGCGAAGTGTGCGCCGGTCGGAATACGGCGTGACGATGATCCTCACCTGCTGTCTGAAGTCGAGGAACGCGTCGGCTACGCTCCAGGCGCCCTGAGTAGCCGGGAGCAACGCGGGGTAAACGTGGGCGCGCGTCTCGGCGAGGAGCGAACACTCGCCGACCTTCGACCTGCCGACGACACACTCGGCTCCCGCATCGCC
>CAZVPE010000418.1:0-3766 GCA_964628155.1 uncultured Polyangiaceae bacterium
GCGGATCCACTGGCTGGCAGGATGCCGCCGAGTCCAGCTCGGAGGCAAAAGCCTCGCTCACTGGTTCGCCGCCAGCGCGATTTGCTTCGGTTGCGCGGCCGCCGAAAGTTCCCTTTCGCGCGCCACTAAGACCCGCTCGAGCGTCGCTAACTCGTCCTTCGCCTTCGTTACGGCAACGCGCGCCGAGCTCACGTAAAACGCGGCGATTTGCGGATCCTCGACCGACGTCGACGCCGATAAGTGAGTACGGGCCACCGCGAGCAAGTCGGTATTCGCGCTCATAGGCTTCGGAGTCATCGGAAATCCTTTCTTGGATTCGGCCCGCCTCGCTCACTGCCGAGGGAATGAGGCTCGACAGTGAGCGGGCGAACCAGGGCCGGCGCTGGCCCTCACCGCGTGGCGGACAACCCGGCCGCCGCGCGAAGTCTTGGTCACCCCACCACGAGATCGTCCGGCTCGTCCACGTCGAGGGGGGGCGCCTTCTCGCCCCGCGCCGGCACGGGCGCTTCGACCGATTGACCGAAGGCCTTCGCGGCAAGGTTCGACGCAAAGTCGACGAGAGGGCCGATGATCTGGCCCGATTCCGAGCGCGCACGCGTACGAGGGGAGCGTGCTTCGTCTGCCGCTGTCTTCGACAGCCGCGCTTCATGGGCACGCTGCGCCGCGGCTTCGCGGTCGCGTCCGGCCGCCTCGTTCGCCGCGTTCAGCTTCTGCGCCGCCTCGTGACCAGTCCGGCTACTACCGAAGTGCGCGGCCGCCTGCTTCAATTCGGGCCAGCCGCGGCGCTCGACGCCTGCCCGGGCGTTCTTTTCGGATTGCGCGAAACTGGCAAGGATGAAGTTGGCCAGTTGACGAGCGCAGTCATGCGGGTCCGCGTTCGGCGCGTCGAGGCGATTCGGCAAATCTGTCAGGTAGCGAAGCTCGTGGGGGTTCGTCACGTGAAGCGTCGCATTTGCGTCGTACATGGCAGCAAAAATGGCCCCTGCGTGCGCGGCGCCATCCCTTTTCGGCACGCTCGGATCGCCGCCGAACTGCTGAAAAAGCGCAAGCACCTTGTTGTGGTCCGCAATGCGCTCCCTCATGTCGCGAAGCGTGGCGACAAGAGTATGAACGGCCGAGACGATCTTCTTGCCGTCCTCGGCGGCCGCGGCGCGAAACGCGACTTCGTTGTGGATGAAATCGTCCTTCGCTTGCTCGAAGTCGCGCCGAGCGAGCGCCGTCTTGTGGCTCTGCTCCGCGGCCCGCACGGCCTCGACGGCCGCCGCATGCGCTTCGATCGCCCCCTGCAGGTCTCTTTCACCGTGTGCTTTCCGGACGAGCTCACGAGCCGCGACGTCGGCATGCGGGTCGCTGTCACGATTCTCCGCGGACGCTGCAAGCGCAGCGGCGGCAGTTGCGCTCGCCTTCGCAAGTGCCTCGTCTGCCGCGGCGCGGGCCTGCGACGCCGCGTCGGCGCGGGCCTTTGCGTCGTCTACGAGCCTTGCCGCTTGCTCGACACCGATGCGCGCGAGCTCCAGCGCGCTCGGACTGCTCTTCGTGGTGGCCATTACTCTCTCTCCCGGCGGATGGCCGCCAATTCAAGATCCAACTCGGCAATGCGTTGACGGCATTGCTCTTTCGACGGATAGGAATACGGCATCATGAGACTCGAGCCCCGACGCGTCGCCCGCACTTGGGTGTCCTGCGATGGGGCGAAGCCCGGGGTGGCGCGAGCCAAGAGAGAGCGTTCCCCGGGCGTCAAGATCGGGGTCATGCGACGCGCTCGCGCCTGGTCCGCGCGCAGTGCGGCGGTCGCGGTCGCGATGATCTGTTCTTTGGTCAAGCTTGGCTCCTCTCGTGGTCGCATCGAAGCAAGCGCGTTTGCGCGCCATGTCGCAGGGTTGTTGGTCAATGCCGTGTTCAGATAGGCGGTAATCTCGCCCGACTTGTTGACGTCGTAGGCCGGCGAGAAGTACCGCCACTCCGGCGGATCCTTTTCGAGCCCGGCCCGGACCGCGTCTGTCCACTCGACATCGACCGCCCAGAGCTCGGGGCCGTCGGGAGATTGCCGGACTGCCAAGCGGTGAAAGCCTGCCGCCTTCCTCGACTCCGGAGGAGCAGCGTCCTTCCCTTGCGACAAGGAAAGATGGTCGACGTCGATGGAGATCAGGTTCCCGCGCATGTTCTGAACCGCCATGAGCTTGACGGCCGACGCGCGCGAGAAGACATGCGGGCCGTAGTCCGTCACGTTCACGCCTGCCCGCCAGATTCGAAAGGCGTTAGGCGCCCCGCTCGGCGAGCGCTCTACGCCATCCGACGAGAACGCGATCGCCGCCGTGATCCGTCGCGTGGTCACGGCTTCGGCCACCGCGATCGCTCACCGCCGCCGAGCGGCAGATCTGGCGCCTTCGGCTGCGGCCGAGGCTCGCCCAGGAGCGATGGCCGCTCCCTCGCCGGATCCGGCTCCGACGGTGGAAGGGTGACGGCTGCGCCGCGGCGGTTGGCTGCCTCGACCTCGTTGCAAAGCTCAGCGTTCGACTTGGGCATGGCGGTAGTTCGCCACACGCGAGAAGGCTCCGAATAGTTTCGCGCGCCGGTTTCTATGCGCGGGTTGCGCATAGGCCCTTTCCGCGAACCTCCTGTCTAACCGCGGCGCGGTCCGGGCGCTCACCGCTGGGCCGGAAACCGTCGGCCGCGACCGGAGCGATTTGGCGGTCTACGTGAGCAGACTACCTAGTAAATACGCCAGCTTAGCGCCGGCCGCGGAGCGCTTCATCCGGCCCGAAGGCGGGACGGCGGACGGGATCACGCCGACGGCGCCCGCGTCCACGCGCCGGCCGGAATCGCAAACGCTCGCTCGATCGCGCCCGCCAGCGCGAGACTCGGCGCCCTCCGGCCGTTGATAAGATCGCTGATCGACTGCGGCGCGACCTCGAGCCCGGTCGCGCGGATCTGGGCGCATAGGGCATCGAGGCTATCGCGCTGGCCGGCCCCACGGTCCCACGCCGTCGCGCGCCGAAGCAGCCGACGCCCTTCGCTCTGGTGTCGGCCCGACGCGTCGACGCCGGCCCAGCCACGCGCCGGAACCGGGGCGCCAGCGCTCCGCATCGACGTCGCCGGCCCTTGGGCGCCCGTCGAGCGCGCGGCCACCGGCGGGCCACGTAGAGCGGGGGTCACGGCTCGTCCCGCCGCCGGTCGCCCGCGAGCGCCTTATCGACCGCCAACAGCATCCGCGCGAGCTCCGACCGCACCCCCCTAAGCGCCGCGACAGACGCCGGCACCACGACTTCCCCCTTCTCGTGCTCCGCCACCACGCGCTTCCTGAGGGCGCCTGGGCGCCGCGGCTTCGTCTTCGTCCCGCCTACCTTTCGCGCGCTTACGGTCGATGCGTGCTTGTCGCTTACCTTTTTTGACATGTCGCTCCCGAAGTTTTCCCGAAGTTACGGATTTCACGATTTTCCTGGCGCGTCGCGAGCTCAAAAGTCGAGACCCGAAGGACGTCGCCTACCCTATCCTGTTGTCGGGCGGGGTATGGCCACGTCGGAGCGGCGCCCAGGGTGCGAGCGCGACGCATGCGCGGGCGTGTCGCATGCTGGCCCACGTCTTGGGTGACTGGCGCGCTCGTCCGGGCGCCTTGCTCGCCTCTGCCCGTGAACGTGGTGTGACGTAGACTTCTGTCACTTCTGTCACGCGTCGCACCTGGTAGCGTGGCGTGCGAGGGGCGTGCGCGACCCTGCTTTACGCGCTTTACGCGAAGCCCACCCCCAGGTCGGAAATCGGGGGTCAG
>CAZVPE010000419.1:0-1772 GCA_964628155.1 uncultured Polyangiaceae bacterium
AAGACCTGGCCGGCGCACGCCGACCATGTCCCCGAAAGGAGACTCGCCACGTCGGCCGCGGATGCGACAGGGTGTGCCGGGCCCTGCGCTTCGGAGCATTCGATGGGTGCGACTGCGGTGTAGCCCATGCTCGGCGCCAAGGGGCCCGGCGAGCCACTCGTACACGTCCTGATTGCGACCGTGGACGCCAAGTTCGAGCCGCTGACCCCGTTCTCGGTCGAGCCGCCCTCGTCGGACCCGGAATCCGACGACATGCCGGCACGAGGCGCGGCAGTTCCGCCCGCGTTCGAGCCCACCTGGATATCCTGGCCATTGCAGCCGGCCACCGCGGCCGCAGCAACGACGAACGCCGCGCTTCGAATCCTCATCACCCCCAGCCTTGTTCCGTGAGCCGCGATCATCTCCGCCTCCCTTGAGAGGGACTTGGTCCCGGCTCCGAGACTTTGTCAGGAAATCATTCCGCCTACTCGGAAACGCCGCGACGCTCCTCGGCGTCCGTGACGGCCGCCTCATCGCCCGACGCCGCCGTCATCCAAGAGAGCGCGCGGAGACGATTCGGAGCGACGAGAAACTTCACGTCTCCAATCGCCGCGATGTCCGTCGCCGTCGCGTCGTCGATCGCCAGCGGCGCGTGCACGACGAGCGCTCCGCTGGCGAGCCGAAGGACGGTACTGCGGCCCGGCATGCGCACTCCCCCGGGGAGCGCGACGTCTTGCTCGTACGACCAGATTTCCTCGCCGACGCGCTCGAGCATGGATCCCTCCCGACGGGTCGTGCGAACGTAGCCTCGGTCGTTACCGAAGGCACGCGTTAGGGACCCCTCTCATGACGAGCTTCCGTTTCGCCGAACCCGTCGCCGAGCGCCTCGTTCGAGCGCTGCACGCTCGCGTCCCGGACGCGAGGCGCGTCGACCGCTATTACGCCCCGCTCGCGATCGGGAGCGCCCAGCGCTTGAGCGCGTGCCCGCACAGGCCATGGGTGCTTGGCATCCAAGGACCGCAGGGGTGCGGCAAGACCACGCTCGCGTCCGCCCTGGTCGACGCGTTCGAAGCCGTGGGTCTTCGGTCGGCGGCGGTGTCGATCGACGATTTTTATCTGACGCACGCAGAACAGCTTGCCCTCGCCGAACGCCACCCGGCGAACCCCTATCTTCTGTACCGAGGCTACCCCGGTACCCACGACGTCGCCCTGGGCGCTCGCGTGATCCAGTCGATTGTCGGCTTACGAACGAAAGAGGAAGCCCTGATCCCGGTCTATGTGAAGTCGGCGCATGGCGGACGTGGCGACCGGACCCCGCCGTCGGACTGGAAGCGCGTCGTCGGGCCCCTCGATGCCCTTTTCGTCGAGGGGTGGATGCTCGGCTTTTCGCCGGTGGACGACGCCACGATCGAGCCCGCGTTGCGCCCGCCGAACGCGCTCCTCGCGGCCTACGCCTCGTGGAGCGACTCGCTCGACTCCTTCGTGCAATTGGACGTCGCGTCGCTGGACACCATCGTCTCGTGGCGCATCGACGCCGAGCGCGCCCGAAGAGCGCTCGGGCACGGCGCACTGAGCGACGACGAAGCGCGCGATTACATCGAGCGGTTTCTCCCCGCGTACCGCGCCTACCTGCCGAGGCTGCGAGCTCGACCCCCCTGTGGCGACGTTCGCACGATCGAGCTCGCGCCGGACCGGATGCCGGTGCTGCCCCTACGGCCGTCGTAGCGCGGGCCGCGGCCGCCATTGGCGTTTTCATCGGCATTTCGCCGATGCACCGTCCCCCCGCCCGCGCG
>CAZVPE010000419.1:1872-3742 GCA_964628155.1 uncultured Polyangiaceae bacterium
CGCCCGCGCGGGGGGACCTGAGGGGGGGGACCTGAGGGGGCTCGGACGGCCGCCGCTAGAAGTTCCCGAAGGCCGCCACTCCATAGGCGTCCCTGTTCAGCTGTGCCGGGAGCACGTGGAGGGTCGGTTTGTCCGCCTTCGCGACGACGACGGTGGTGTGCTTTTGAGGGACGACCAGACCCATGACGGTCGCGAGAGCTCCCAAACCCTGGACCGTGCCGGAGATAATGAGGAGCGCCTTGTACCCGTCCTCGGTGCCGCAGCCGGTCTGGCCGAAGCCGCCGCAAGCAGGCCGATTCCCGAGATCGATCCAAGGCCCAACGACGGGAATATACAGATTGTTGTCGTACGAGTTGTTGTTGGCAGCCGCGACAATCACCGACGGGATGTAGGAGCCCGCGAATGCGATGAGGCCGGTGCCGAGAAGAAATGGATTCGGCGGACTGTAGCTCGTTTGCTCGGTTACCGTCGGCTGCGGCTGAGCGACGGGCTGCGGCGTGACGACGGTGGTCTGGGCGCGGGCAGCAGCGCTCCACGTCGATGCGGCAAGGGCGACCGCAGCGCATCCCGCCATGACTCGAGTGCTCTTCTTCATCATCCTCTCCTTTTCTCCACGCGAGACACGGAGTCATTGGAATCCGAAGTTCTCCGCGCCTCTTGCGTTTGGGGTCTACAGAATTGCAAGCGACGCGCCGCCGCAGTTCCGGCACGAGTTTGGCTCTGCGCGGGGCCCCGCGGCCGACGAGGCACGGCTCGACCGCACTTCGTCGGTAGAGCCGACGTTCCCTACCGGATCACCGTCGCGAGGCGGCGCCGGATCATTCGAAGCGAAGCGCGGCGAGCGGGTTGAGGCGCGAGGCCTTGCGCGCCGGGAACACGCCGAAGACGACTCCCACCAAGACCGAAACGCCGAAGGCTACCGGGGTCGCCAGGCCCGGCAGAACGAACGGAACGTGGATCGCTTGCGCGGTGCCCCAGGCGCCGAGGAGCCCCAATCCGATGCCGATGAGACCTCCGACACTGGAGAGCGTCATGGCCTCCACGAGAAACTGGATGAGGATGTCGCTCGAACGCGCGCCGATGGCCAGCCGCACGCCAATTTCGCGCGTGCGCTCGGTGACCGAGACCAGCATGATGTTCATGATTCCGATACCGCCCACGAGAAGCGAGATCGCGGCGACCCCGGCGAGGAGCGTCGTGAGCACCCCGGTGACGGTCTGCAAGAGACTTTGGATTTCACGCGGATCGCGTACGCCGAAATCGTCGTCGTCTCCCGCCAGGATATGCCGCCGCCTTCGGAGAATCTGAGTCATCTCTTCTTTGGCTTCGTCGACCTGGTCTTTGGACACGGCCGAAGCGATTATCGTACCGACTCGGTCGTTTCCCATGATGCGGTGCGAGAAAGTCGAAAAAGGCATGAAGACCACGTCGTCTTGGTCGATGCCGAACGCCGACGATCCCTTGGCCTCCATGATTCCGACGACGCGGCAGCTCACGTTCTGGATGCGTAGGTCCTGGCCGATGGGCTGCGCGCCGCCGAAGAGGGCATCGCTCACGGTTTGACCGATGACGCAAACCTGGGCGACCTGCCGTTCGTCGTCTCGATTGGGCAGCCGACCGGCGGACACGGCCCACGCCCGGATCTCGAAGTACTCGGGACTGACGCCGCCGATGTTGACCGACCGATTGTTCCCGCCGTGCACGACCCGCATCTGACGCTGGCCCGCAGCGGCGACGAGGGCGACGTCGTGCGCTTGATGGCGGATCGCGTCCAGGTCGCCCCCCGTGAAGAGCGGCACCCCCATCGAGACGGGTCCGAAGGTGCGCTGCGCGCCCGGAAGGGCAAAGAGCATGTTGCTTCCGAGCCCCG
>CAZVPE010000420.1:0-3716 GCA_964628155.1 uncultured Polyangiaceae bacterium
GAGGTCTTCCTGCTCGGCCGCCGAAAAGCGTGCCCACGGAACCGCGTTGAGGCGCGCGTATCCGATCGGTTCGCCCGAGAGCTCGCTCAGGCCGTACGTCCCTGCGGCGATCTTCTGCAGCGCGCGATCGACCTCCGCCAGGTGGGACCGATCGTGGGCGGCCCTCCCGAGGGCCTCGTGCTGCACGATGCTGGCCTCCGCCTCGTCCATCTCGTCGGCCGAGCGCTCTTGAGTCTCGCGTACCGGGGCCAAGTTGCCTCCGCTTCCTCGAATTTGCGCGCGCTCTGCGACGAGCCGCTCGCGCAGTTTCGAGAGCTGGGCCTCGGTCAGTTGCTCGGGGTCTTCGGATTTGCTCATCTGGTTCCTGTCGTGCGGGCTCTCGGGTGCGGCTGCTTTCATTCTGCGGGCCAGCGATATAGCACGCTCGGGAAGTGTCCTCCGCGCGCCTCTCGCCGGCGGCGGCTCCGCGAGCGAGCGGGTCGGTTCAGCCTTCAGCGACGAGAGACATGACCCCGCGGAGCGAACGCCGGCGCTTCGCCCGTGCGTGGTAGAGCTTTCTCCCATGAAGCGCGTTTTGATGTGGGGCGGTCTCGTGGTGCTGCTCATCGTGATTGCCCTCGGATCGGTGTGGTATTCGGCATTCGGGCACAACAGTCCCATCGTCGATGGGCAAACGCTTTCCTCCGGCGTGGAGACCGTGAAGGACGGCTTCGTCAGCGTCTTCTTGCTCGACGTCGGGCCCGGGAAAGTCGCGCTCGTCGATGCGGGGTTCGACAAATCCGGGAAGGCCATTCTCGGCGCGCTCGCGCGGCGTGGCCTCTCGCCCTCGTCGGTGGTCGCGATCTTTCTCACCCACGGCCACGGCGACCACACGGCCGGGTGCAAGCTTTTTCCAGGAGCGCAGGTCTATGCCATGGAAAAAGAAATACCCGTGGTCGGCGATGCGGCCACGGTCTCGCACGCTCTCAAGGACGGCGACATCGTCGACATCGGCGACCTGCGCGTCGAGGCCTTCGCCGTACCGGGGCACACGCCCGGGTCGGCAGCGTACCTGGCTCGCGGGGTACTCTTCTTCGGCGACAGCGCGGGCGCGTCCAAGAGCGGCAAAGTGATGAAGGCCGTAAGTCTCTTTTCGAAGAACTCCGGCGAGAACGTGGCGTCGCTCAAGGCGCTGGCGCGGCGGCTCGAGCCGCGCGCGGCCGGCGTCCACATGCTGGCTTTCGCGCACACGGGCCCGCTCACGGGATTTCAACCGCTCGCGGACTTCGCGAGTTCCATGTAGAGCTCCGGCGTCCGCGCGGGGGCCGAAGGCTCGGCCCTGGTCAGGTGACCGTTTACGGCTGACCGCCGAATCCCCTCCGGTACAAGCCCGCCTCGATGTCTCTCTCGAGCGCGAGCGGGTCGTGGGCCAGGACGACGTGCACATTGCTCGGTACGAGAGCGAGCGCACGCAACTGAGCAGCAACCGCGGGGCGATCTTCGTCGAGGAGGAGCCCGGTCAGCCGGGGACGTCCGACCTGTCGCCCGATGTTGTCGGACGACCAGGCGACGTCGCCGACGAACAGGAAACGGGCGCCGCTCGCGAGCTCGACGTAGACGAGCTGGGAGCCAGCCGAGTGACCGGGAGCTTTCTGAAGGACGACGCCCGGCGCAACCGCGTAGAGACCCTGATAGTCGAACGGGCGCAGGCTCTCGAGCGTACCCGGAGCAAACGCGCTTCGATCGAGCTTGGGGCCGTTGAGCTGTCCTGCCGTAATCTGGACTTTCCCGGCCATCGACGCGAAGTCGTGCGCGGAGGCGAGGCCGCCCACGTGGTCGGGGTGCTCGTGGGTAAAGACGATGGCGTTCGCCGCGCGCATCGCACTTTGCACGCGCTCGAACGCGGCGGCGTCCATCTTGGCGCCGGGGAGGCTCTTCGCTGCCTCGGGACTCATCGCCGTGTCGATGACGAGCGAACGGTCCGGCCAGAGTATGCGGTGCGCGAGCAGCACCATCCGATGCATGCCGAATCCGCTCCCGGCGACGACCATGGTTTCCGGGAACGCGAAGTCACCGACCTTCTCGACCTCGATGCTCTGGGGCAGGGGGCCCGCGGCCGTTGCAGTTCGGTGCAACGCGTCGATGTCGATGACGTATGGCTCGCCGGGGGCGGCTGCCGTGTCCAGAAGCCAATGCTTGGACACGAGAATCCCCACACCGACGATCAGTGCGACCCAAAGCCAGCGTTTCCCGCGCATGCGGGCGAGGATAGCGCCTTCCGGCCTAAACCAGCGCGACCGTGCTCGCGTGCGGTCCGCTTTCGGCCGTGTCCTCGACGAAGCGGACGCGCGCGTCGATCTTCAGTCGATCGAAGGCCCCGTCGAGGACAGCGTTGCGGTGGAAATAAAGCTCATCGCCTTCCGCCGTTCGCAGAAATCCGTACCCCTCGTAGGCGAATAGCTTCGTCACGACCCCGTGTCGCGCCCGCTCGTGAGGTTTTACGTCGCCCCGCTGCCGTCGCACGAAGTCGTGCAGCCGCCGAGCGGCGTCGTCGAACGCGGCGTCGATCGCCGCGTAGGCGTCTTCGTACGTATGGTCGGCTCCGGGGACGCGCTCGACCACCACCTCGCCGCCGGGAACGGTGACGTCGACGCGCACGCGGTACTGCTCGCCGTGCTGCGAGCGCTTGTGCGGCATCTCGATCGCAACCCGACAACTCGTAATCCGCGGAGCGAAGGTGTCCAGCTTGTCCGCGCGATTGCGGACGTACTGCTCGACCGCATCCGAGTGCTCAACGCCATGGAACGTGATCTGGAGAGGAAGCTGCATGGTGCTCTGTGCCGAAGCAAGAGGTACACCTTCTCTGCCCTTGCGCGGTTCGTGCTGCCTCCCGGCCTTTCGCGAAGGCATTTGCCGCAACTCCGGACGGGTCGAGCACGCGATCTTTTCGATGAAGCGCAAAATATACGCCTGAGGTGGCGCCTTCCACACCCCCCGGAGTTCCTCGCGTCGTCGGTCTCCTGCGTTACACACCCGAGAATCCGCGAACGGCACACTGGTTGCGACAGCTCGGCCGATGACCCTCGACTCCTCCGGCGCAGTCCGCGCTCCGCCGCGGCGCCAGCGATCGCTGGAGGAAATCATCGACCGCGAAGCATCGCGCAAACGGCGCCGTCGCGCGCTCGGCTGGGGACTCCTGGCGATCGCCGTTGCGGCGGCGCTCGCGGCGTGGCTGATTCTGCGGCCGCGCCCCGTCCCTCTCGCGGCGCGCTTCCGCTTCGAGCCGGTGTCGCACGGCGGGGTCCTTCGCGAAGTTCGCGCGACCGGTCATGTGGAAGCCGTGACCACCGTCCAGGTCGGGGCGGAGATCTCCGGAAAGATTGCGTCGGTCGAAGTCGACTACAACGCGCGGGTCACTGCGGGCCAGGTGCTCGCGCGCTTCGATCGAGAGTCGCTCCTCGCGCAGCTCGCGCAAGCCCAGGCGACGCTGGCGGCATCCCGCGCCGCGGTGGCGCAGGCCTCCACCGATCGCGATCGCACCGCGCGAGACCTGGTCCGGGTCGAGCGCCTCTACGGCGACAAGGTGCTCTCGGATGCCGACCACGACAATGCCGTAGCCGCTGCGCGACTGAACGACGAGCGCGTCAACTCCGCGCAGGCCCAGCTCGCCGCACAGCAGGCTGCGTACAGCGTCGCGCGCACCAATCTCGACCACTCGATCATTCGCGCTCCGATCG
>CAZVPE010000421.1:0-3671 GCA_964628155.1 uncultured Polyangiaceae bacterium
AATACGCCCCGCTCGTCGGACCAGAGCCCGAGTTCGCGATCCGATCCGTAGTACGGCTCGCAAATGGGTGTCGTGCTCTGCTTCCAGCCGGACGCCCCGAGGGCAAAGGGAGGACTCCACGGGGCCGGCGGCGACGGTCGGGTGTCCACCGGTGGTGACGCGTCGGGGGTGGCGACGTACGCGCCGCCGTCAACCGGCCCGACGATCGTCACCGACCCCCCGGCGTCGTCGTTCACCGGCGGGCTCCTGCCGGCGTCGCTCCCGCTGGCTTGCCCCATCGTCGAGCCGCACGCGGCGCTCGCCGCGGCGGACGACGCGGCGAGCGCCAAGCACGCTGCTCGTACCCGAAGCAGCGAGGTCATTCGCGTCATCCTCATACTCCAAACGCTCGCGGGCAGAGCCAGGCTAACCTCACGCCGCCCGCGATCCAATCCCGCGGCTCGGCGCGGCGAGTGTCCTGGTCGCTGGCGCCTTCGGCGTCACGAACGCCGCGCTGCAGGTCGGAGCGGCGCGAGCGCACGCGCTCGGCGCTCCCGACCCACGCGTCTGGCGCTTCCTCGTCGTATGGGCCGTCCACACTGGCACGTATGTCGGACCGTTGCTGGGAGTCGCGGGAGCGACTACCTGACATCCGCGGGCTCCACGTCCACTTCCTGACGAAAGGGAAAAACCGTCGTACAGAATCGCGGCCGCAGGCCCGCCACCCTGGTCGGCCCGGCTACCACACGCCGGGCGCATCATACGACTTTACAGTTTGGGGCCCTCGAACGTCTTGGCAGGAGGAGGCACCATGAGAACCACCGCCGACCGTTCCCTTGCTTTGTTTGCGGGCACCGCGGCCGCCGTCGCACTTTGCGCCGCATGCGGCTCGCTCAATGGAAGCACCGGCACCCCCCCGACGCTCGCCACCCTTCACGGGGCAATGACCAACTCGACGAACGTGGGACTGACGGCTGCCGTTCGCGTCGCCGTCGTCTGGCTTAACGCCGGGACCGGCTACAACGTCGCCGAGGACTTGCCAGTGCAGCCCGTATTTCCTTCGAATTTCGTCATTCAGCTCGACGAGCCGGCCCCGCAAAGTGCCCTTGTCTCGCCCGCGCCCTGGCCGAGCGACCGGGGTCCGCTCACCTTTCAGATTGCGGAGGGCTTCGTCGTTGCTTACGAGGACTTGAACGGCAACGGCAAGCTCGATCTCGTTCAGGACGATGCGGGGACCTTCGTGGACAAGATCGTCGGGGCCAACACGCAGGAGATGATCCTGGTCTACCTTCAGGGCGCCCTCCCCCCGGACAGCGTCGGGCTCGTCGACTCGTCCGGCAAGTCGCCGTCGCTCGGGTACAATCTGTATTCGGTGTTGCCTTGCGCTGGCGACGGCGGCGACGCCGGTGGTACAGCCCAGTGCCGCGAGGCTCACTGGTTCGACGTGAACTCCCCGTACGACCTCGAGGTCTCGAACGATCCCGAGGTCAATCAGCTGATGTGCGCCAACTTCGGCGCGCACGGGAGCTCGGCCTCGACCAGCTGGTCCGTCGATATGCAGGGTACTTCGCCCGGCGGTTACCCGGCCCCCGGCGCGAACGGACTCACGTGCCAGGCCGCGGCATCCTACACGTATTCACAATGCCAGGTCGTACATGACGGACTGTGCGAGGAGACCAACTGCACGGAGCTGATGGTAAATCTCGGCAACACGCCGGCGCCGGCCGGCTGGCCCTGTTCGTGCGGCGCCTCTGGTTCGCACGGCGGGACCGGCTGGTCGGTCGACACCCGGGGTACGCCGCCGGGTGGCTACCCGGCCCCCGGCGCGAGCGGACTCACGTGCCACGGAACCAGTTCTTATTTGTATTCGCAGTGCGATGCACAGTGCAACTGCACGGACTTGTCCGTAGATCTCGGCACCGCGCTGGCGCCGGCCGGCTGGCCCTGTCCGTAGGAACACGCCAGCAGCCGTGCCCGAAGCGCCGATGCCGCTCACGCCGGAAGAAGCCGCGCTCCTCTACGAGAAGTACGGCTTCTTCCTCCTCCGCCGTTGCCGCACCCTCTTGCGGGACACGGCGTCGGCCGACGACGCGCTCCAGCAGGCGTTCGAGCGCATCCTGCGGAGCGGCGGCGCGGTGAAGCAGGCCAGCGCGCCGCTGCGATGGCTTTACCGTGTCGTCGACCGCTGCTGCTACGACGTCCTGCGCAGCCGGCGACGTTCTGTCGAGTCGGTCCAGAGCGATGAGCTGGGCGAGACGGCGCATCCATCCGTCGACATCGAGGCGCGCGACGCCGCACTCAAGCTCCTCGGCATGATGACCGAGCAGGAGATGCAGATCGCCGTGCTGCTCTTCGTCGAAGGCATGTCGCAGGGCGAGATCGCCGACGAAGTCGGCGTCTCGCGCGTCACTGCGAACAAGAAGGTCCAGGCGCTGCGCGCACGCGCGGAGCAATATTTGGGACGGGCGTCGTAGAAAGGAGGAAAGCCATGGAGGAGAGCGAGATCGACCCGCCGAAGCATCCACCGGCGCACCGCCTCGACGCAATCGCGGCGGGCGATTCCGACGCTGGCGCGAGCGCGCACGTCGAATCGTGCGAGGCGTGCGCGCTTTACGTGGGAAGGCTCCGCGAACAGTCCGTGCGCTTCAGGGCGGAGAACGACGCCCGGGCATTCGTGGCGCGTGCGGCCGCAAGGAGAGGGAGGGAGCCCGCGCGATCACGCGTCCTGCGCGTCGCGTGGGCGATGGGCCCGGTCCTAGCGGTGGCGCTGCTCCTGCTGGTGCGCGCGCGCCCCCACGAGGGCGCGCTCGCGCCGGCTGCGACCTCCGAACGGACAGGGAGGGCGAGCGGTCCCGGCGAGGGACGGTTCAAGGGCGGTCTCGTCGTGGTGGTCGTCCGCGAGCGCGAGGGCGCTCAGCAGCGGTTCGCCGGCCCGCTGCAGGTGCGGGCTGGCGATCGGCTTCGCGTCGAGGTGAGCACCGACCGCGACGGCCCGGTCGCCGCGGGTCTGCTGACCGACGAAGGCGAGTGGGTCCAGCTCTTCGCCCCGAGCGCGCTCGAGGCCGGCACCCACTACTCGGATCGGGCTGCGCGCTTCGACGATTCCCCCACACGTGCGACGCTCCTCGTCGGAGACCCGGCGGCGGTCGACCGCGCTCGTCGGACGCGCGACTTCGGCGGTGTCGTCGCGTGGCGCGTCACAAGTGAGTTCAGACCGTGAAAGCGCGGATCGGCGCTGCGTGCCTGATGGCCGCACTCCTTGTATGTGGAGGGGCGCGCGCCGATCCGATCCGCATTCTCGTCGCCGTGAGCCACGACCGCGGCAGCGAAAACGAGCCACCGCTGCGTCACGCGAGCGAGGACGCGGACAGCGTCCGCGACGTCCTTTCGTCCATCGGCGGGGTGCCGCCCAGCGCGGCCATCCGGCTGGTCGACCCCAAGGTCGCCCAGCTTCGGTCGGGCATCGAGCGCGCCCGATCCATCGCGGCCACCCATTCGCCCGCCGAGGTGACCTTCGTGCTCTACTTCAGCGGCCACGGGGACCGCGAACGTATTCACCTCGGCAGCGAGGCGGTCTCCCTCGCCGAGCTCGTCGAGCTCGCGCGAGCCGTACCAGCTGCGCTGCGCGTCGTCGTCACCGACGCGTGTCGCAACGATTCGACGCGCCCGAAGGGCATCGTGACAGAACCCGC
>CAZVPE010000422.1:0-3631 GCA_964628155.1 uncultured Polyangiaceae bacterium
GAGCGGGAGAAGGGATTTGAACCCGTCGGCTCACGCCGCCGGGTTAGTGACGCAGCACCCCATGAGACCAATCGTTAGCCGTCCACGTCCACGTGGCGCCCGGATACGCATCAAGGCCGTAAAGTCGTCCATCGGCGTCCGCGTCGCCCCCGCGGTTCTCTCCCCACCGATCGGGGGCCGCCCCGGATGACAAACGCCCCGTCCCGCGCTAGTCCTTGCGTCCCACCGTGAGCGACTTCACCATTCAACCGAACGCGCACGTCACGCTCGACTACGAGCTCCGTGACGACGACGGCGACCTCCTCGACGCGAGCGAAGGCGAAGACGGAGAGCCCATCCGCTACGTCCACGGCTACGGCATGCTCGTGCCTGGCCTCGAAGCTGCCCTCGTGGGACTCAAGATTGGCGACGAACGCGACGTCGTCGTCCCGTCCGAGGCGGGCTACGGCGAGTACGACGAGAGCCTCGTGCTCGAGGTCGACCGCGGCGAGCTCCCCGACCCGAAGGCCGTGGTCGTCGGCGACGAGCTCGTCGCCGAATCGCCCGACGGCGACGAGTTCACGCTGAATGTGGTCGAGGTGCGCGACGACGTCGTCGTCGTCGACGCCAACCACCCGCTCGCCGGGATGACGCTCCGCTACCACGTGAAAGTGCGCGAAGTGCGCCTCGCAACCGACGACGAGATCGAACGCGCCGCCTCCGACCTCGACGAAGCGCACGAGCACGTCCACGGCCCCGATTGCGACCATACCCACGAGCCGATCGCGCTCGGGGGCGGCAAACGCACCAGCTGAAGACTGCGAACGACACGACCAACCCACAGGAGCGAGACGACCAATGGCCAGCGGCAGCACCACGAAGACCATCAACCCGTGGGAGTGGGACGTTCGCGTGCGCGAGCGCAACATCCGAAAAGGCATCTTCGACGAAAAAGACGTGGAAAAGCACCTCGCGCAGCTGCCCGACGTCGCCGATCAGGCAGACTCCATCAGCCTGGCCCAGCCCGCGCTCGGCGGGCGAGGCGACTGAGGGCGGACTCCCGTGGACGACGCCAACGCGAAAGACCCACCGCCCGAACACGCCGAATCGCTGCCGCGCGTCGATTTCGCGACCTTCGTCCTGTCGTTGAGCCATTCGGCTCTGATGCATCTCGGTGAGGCGCCGAACCCCGAGACCGGGGGCGTCGAGAAGGACTTGGCGCTCGCGCGTCAGACGATCGATCTCATCGCGATGCTCGACGAAAAGACGAAAGGCAACCTCACCGGCGACGAAGAGCGACTGATCGGTCAGATCCTCTTCGACCTGCGCATGCGCTACGTCGAACTCTCCAAGACCACGTGATGTCGAGGGCGCCGGCGCTTTTGGGAGCGTGCGTCCTAGCCGCGTCGGGATGTCACGCGCGCGCCGCAATCTTCGACGATGGGGGCGCCGGCCTACCGCCGGGCGCGTCGCTGCTCGCGAGCGGCCCCACCGTCGCCGCCCTGCCTGCGGCGCCCGCGAGCAGCGCGGCGGCGATAGTCCGGGCGGAGCCCGTGAGCCTCGCACCAATCGTCCATGCCGCGGATCCGAGCGTCGTCACCATCAACACGGTGACCGAGGAAGTGGAAGTATCGCCGTTCACGCACCGGCGCCGGTCGACGCAGATGCGGGGGCTGGGCTCCGGGTTCATCGTCGACAAGACCGGCGTCATCCTCACGAACAACCACGTCGTCGAGGGGGCCTCCACCGTTCAGGTCAAGCTGTCGGACGATCGCGAGTTTCCGGGCAAGGTCGTCGGCACCGACCCCCCGACCGACATTGCGGTCGTACGCATCGACGCGAAAGACATCCGCGCCCTGCCGCTGGGCGACTCGGACGCGATGGACGTCGGCGATTGGGTCGTTGCCATCGGCAATCCGTTCGGTCTCTCGCACACCGTGAGCGCTGGAATCATCAGCGCCAAGGGGCGAACGAACCAAGACGTGAAGCTCGACCCCGCCGGCGTATACGATTTCATCCAGACCGACGCGTCGATCAATCCCGGCAACTCCGGCGGTCCGCTCTTGAATCTCAAAGGCCAGGTCGTCGCGATGAACTCGGCCATCCGCGGCGACGCGCAGGGGATAGGCTTCGCGATCCCGATCAACATGATCAAGCAGCTCTTGCCGATGTTGCTCCGCGACGGCCATGTCACGCGGAGCGCCCTCGGCGTGCGCATCATCGACGTCCACGAGCTGACGAGCGACGAGCGCCAGGCGCTGAAGCTCCCCCAAGGCGAGAAGGTCTTTGGCGCGGTGATCGAGTACGTCGTCAAGGGGGGCGCCGCCGACCGCGCCGGCCTCGCGCCGGGCGACATCATCATCGCGTTCGACGGTCAGGCCATCGAGCGGTCGACCCAGCTCCAGTGGCTCGCGAGCACGGCCGGCGTAGGACGCTCGGCGACGGTGCGCGTGCGCCGCGCGGGAACGGTGTTCGACCTCAGCCTGACGTTGGGTCCGCTGAACGAAAGGGTTCACTGAGGGCCGCACCCGCCGTGATAACCGTACAGGTGCCCGGGCCAGCGCAGGATCGGCCGCCGTGGAAGAGCGTCGCCATCATTGCCAGCGTCGGCTTCATCGTCGGCGTGGCGTGGCCTCGGCTGGCGGGCGTCCGCGTCGGCCCCAGCCTGCCGGAGGCCCCCTCCGCCTCGGCGCCACCGGCTGTCTCTGCCTCCGCGCCTCCTGCATCTCCCGCAGTGCTCCCCGCGCCGGCGCCGGTCGCCTCGGCGCCGGCCTTGGCGGTTGCCCCGAGCCCCGCGCCTCCGGCACCCGCGGCGCCTTCCGCCCCCGCGGTCAGCATCACGGCGGGCACCGTCCAGTCGTGCAAGACGCCGGACGGCGATGTGCTCAAGGGAGCCGGCGATTGCGGGAGGGTACAGGGTTTGGACGGGCTGGTCTTGCCGAGGCTCCGCAAGCTCGCAGACTGCCCCGAGGCGGCCGACGCCGCCGGCCGACTCCCTCTCGTCGTCCGCGCCGACTTCGCGCACGGCGCGCTTTCGGTCGACCTCGGCCGCGGAGCGAGCCTCGCCTCTGCGGACGCTCTGCTTGCGTGCGCCAAAGCGGACCTCGCGGGGGCCAATCTCTCGCGTCTCTCGCACGACAATCCGCGATACAGCGTCGGGTACGTCGTCACCTTCGGAGGAGGCGCCCGCGCACCGGAAAGCCCCGCGGCCTCGGCGCGCCCGGCGCCCGACTCCGCCGACGGTACCGTGCAGGTCGTGTGGGAAGTGGCGATCGTGCGCGACGTGCCGAAGACGGGGAAGGTCTTGGCCCGGCTCCAGCGCGGGACGCAGCTTCGCGTGGGTCCCGTGAAGGACGGGTGGTACCCGGTGCAATACGGGGACGGGTTCGCGAGCGAAGGGTGGGTCTACCGCGGCGCCCTCGGCCGGTAGAAGGGGGGCGCTTCCCGCCGATACCTTCGCGATGCCGGCGTCGGCTCGCTGCGGCGCTAGAAGGGGGGCGATTCCCGCCGATACCTTCGCGATGCCGGCGTCGGCTCGCTGCGGCGTACGGTCGTCTCATCATTCGTCACATCCCGCTCGGCCTTCGAGAAAAGGCTCACGCCAGGGCGCCCTCTCCTTGCCTCGCGGCCCCTAGAGAACCTCACCCCCGGC
>CAZVPE010000423.1:0-3628 GCA_964628155.1 uncultured Polyangiaceae bacterium
GCCGTCGAAAAATTCGTCGTTCCCTCGCGCGATCGAATCGCGCCCTCTCCGATTAAGGTGGAGGAGGGCCTGAATTGCTTCAGATTTCACCGTTCGAGACGTTTCACCCGAGCCTTCGAACCGTCCGCTGGAGGGCGTCAGTACAAAGCCACCTGCTCGATTGGAAACGACGCTCGAACCATAGGAAGAGAGGCTTGTTCAACGAGAAACGTCACGAAACCAATTGATCGGGACGCTTTTCCAATGAGAAAAGACGCGCGGACAATTGAACGTGACGCTCTTCCAACGAGAAAAGTCGCTCGGACAATGGAACATGACACCTCTTCAATTGAAGCGGAATCCCCACCGTTTGGACTCGACGCTTTTCCAACGAGAAAGGACGCGCGGACAATCGAACGTGACACTCTTCCAACGAGAAAGGACGCGCGGACAATCGAACGTGACACTCTTCCAACGAGAAAGGACGCGGGGACCATTGAACGCGACGCTTTGCCAAGAGGAAAAGGCGCGCGGACATCGAACGTGACGCTTTGCAAAGAAGAAAAGACGCAACCTGACGTGGCGTACGACATCGTTCAACAAAAACGACGAGTTGAACGGACCCGCGGGCGCCGCGCTCAAAGCCGAGCGTGCCGAAGCCGAAGCGCGTTCGTGACGACCGATACCGAGCTGACGCTCATCGCGGCCGCGGCGATCATCGGGCTCAGGAGAAGACCGAAGGCCGGGTAGAGCACGCCCGCCGCGATCGGCACTCCCACGCTGTTGTAGACGAATGCGAAAAAGAGATTCTGCTTGATGTTCGCCATCGTCGCGCGCGAGAGCCGCCGAGCCCGCACGATCGCCCGAAGGTCGCCCTTGACGAGCGTCACCCCCGCGCTCTCCATCGCGACGTCGGTTCCCGTGCCCATCGCGATCCCGACCTGGGCTCGGGCAAGCGCAGGCGCGTCGTTGATCCCGTCCCCCGCCATGGCGACGGTTCGACCCTCGGACTGAAGACGCTTCACGACGTCGGCCTTCTGGTCCGGCAAGACATCCGCGATAATTTCGTCGATGCGGAGCGTACGGGCGACGGCGCGGGCCGTGGTCTCTCCGTCGCCCGTGAGCATCACGACGCGTACGCCTTCGGCGTGGAGAGCCGCGATCGCCTCCGCGGTGCCTTCCTTGACGGGATCCGCGACGCCGACCAGCCCCGCCAGGCGCCCGTCGATCGCCAAGAAGACAACCGTCTGTCCGGCCGCTCGCAGCGTTTCCCCCCTTTGCGCGAGCTCGGACACGTGGATGCCCATGGCGTCCATGAGCGCGCGGTTGCCGAGCGCCACGTGGCGTCCCCCGACGACACCCCGTACGCCTTTGCCCGTGATCGATTCGAACCCGACCGCGGTGTCGAGCGACAGCCTTCGCTCTTCGGCGCCTTTCACGATGGCCGACGCCAGGGGATGCTCACTGCCTCGTTCGAGGCTCGCCGCGAGCCTCACGACCTCGTCGGCGCCGCCTCCCTGGGCGGGCACGACGGTCGTCAGCCGGGGCCTTCCCTCCGTGAGTGTTCCCGTTTTGTCGACGACCAAAGTGTCGACTTTGCGCAGCGTCTCGATGGCCTCGGCGTTCTTGAAAAGCACCCCGATGGTCGCCCCCTTGCCCATCGCGACCATGATCGACATCGGCGTCGCAAGGCCGAGCGCGCACGGGCAAGCGATGATGAGCACGGCCACGGCGTTCACGAGCGCGTGGGCCATCCGCGGATCGGGCCCCGCGATCGCCCACACCACGAACGTCAGGAGCGCGGCTCCGATGACCGCGGGCACGAAGTAGCCCGCGACGGCGTCCGCGAGATTCTGGATGGGGGCTCGACTTCGCTGGGCTTCCGAGACCATCGCGACGATGCGCGACAAGAGCGTGTCGGCGCCGACCTTCTCGGCTCGCATGACGAGCGTGCCCGTACCGTTGAGGGTCGCCCCGACCACTTTGTCTCCCGGCCCCTTCTCTACGGGGATGGGCTCTCCCGAGACCATCGACTCGTCGATGCTGCTCCCGCCCTCGAGCACGACTCCGTCGACCGGTACTTTCTCGCCCGGACGCACCCGGAGCCGATCGCCGACGCCCACGGCTTCGAGCGCGACGTCCTCTTCCTTGCCGTCGCCGCTCAGCCGCCGCGCCGATTGGGGAGCCATCCCCAAGAGCGATTGGATCGCGGCCCCCGTCTTGCTGCGAGCGCGTAGCTCCAGCACCTGCCCGAGCAGCACCAGCGTCACGATGACCGAAGCGGCCTCGAAGTAGACAGCCACTTCCCCCGACGGACCGACGAACGCGGGCGGGAAGAGCCCGGGGAAGAGCGCGGCGACCGCGCTGTACACGTAGGCCACGCCCACGCCGAGACCGATGAGCGTGAACATGTTCAAGCTCCGGTTGCGAACCGACGCCGCCGCGCGCACGAAGAACGGCCACGCCGCCCAAACGCAGACAGGCGTCGCCAGGCCGAGCTCGACGAACTCGCGTGCGCGCATCGACATCCACCGCGCGACGGGGTCCCCCGGTGCGAGGTCGCTCATGGCGAGACCGAAGAGCGGGACCGACAGCGCCAACGCGAACCAGAAGCGCCGGCTCATGTCGCGAAGCTCCGGGTTCTCCGTTCCCGCGGCCGCCGCGCCGCGCGGTTCGAGCGCCATTCCGCAGATGGGGCAGGCGCCGGCCCGGTCGCGTACGACCTCCGGGTGCATTGGGCACGTCCACCCGGTGGCAGCCGCTTTTCGCGAGGACTTGGGCGGAGGACGCACGAGCGGCGCGGCGACGGGCGCGGCGTGTACGACGTCGCCCGGACCCGCGCAGCACGAGTGTTCTGGCGACTTCGGGAGGTGGACGGTCATGACGGGCGATCCTCGATTGCCGGTGGTGACGCCGTGTGCGCGGCGTGAAAACCCCGGGCCGGCCGAGGGCGGTTCTCGCAGGGAGCATAGTTGCGGGGCAGGCTTGCGTCAGGTTGGGCCTGCGATGGCCCTCGCGTGGGCGCGGCCGCGTTGTGAGAGCCCCGCTCAGGTCCGCCCGCGGGGCGCTGCGCACCGGTCCCTTCTCTCGCAGGGTGTGGCGCGACCCACCTCAGGGCCCTTCGCCCGTTCATGGTCAAGAGCGCCTCTTGAAGCCAGCCGCGACGGCTACGAGCGAGTGCTACACGCTCAGCATGAACGCGAAGAAATCGAGGCGTGCCGGCTCGACCGAGACGTTCTCCGTTTCAGTCGATGCGGAGACGAAGCGCGCGCTTCGCGCGCTTGCGGACAAGGACTTTGGAGGAAACATTTCCGCGCTCGTGACCGACTTCGCCGAAGAGGCTCGGCGCCGATTGGCCGCTGGCGAGTACCTCCGTAGGCACCGAATCCCGAAGCTCGCGGTCGGCGAGGCGGTTCGGATCCAGGCCGAGATCGATCGAGAAGTCGCGAGCGCGCGGAAGCCTCGCAAGCGACGCGCTGCCGCGTGATCCCAACCTACGTCCTCGACATCCGCGGAACGCAAGCCCCCATCCCCGGCCCTCCCCCGCGAGGCGCTCATCATTCGTCACATCGTGCTCGGCCTTCGAGAAAAGGGCCACGCCAGGGCGCCCCCTCCTTCCCCAGAGAACCTCACCCCCGGCCCCTCTCCG
>CAZVPE010000424.1:0-3628 GCA_964628155.1 uncultured Polyangiaceae bacterium
CGAAGCGCTGGAACCCGAAGATGCGCCCGTTCATCTACGGCGCGCGCAACGGCATCCACATCATCGACCTCGACCAAACGGCCCGTCTTTTCGCGCGTGCGTACACCTTCGTCGTCGAGACGGTCGCCCGTGGCGGACACATTCTCATGGTCGGCACCAAGCGCCAGGCCCAGGAGATCGTTCAAGAGGAGGCGCTGCGGTCCGGCAGCTTCTTCGTGGTCAATCGATGGCTCGGCGGCACGTTGACGAATTTTCGGACCATCAAGACCGGGCTCGAGCGCATGCGCCAGCTCGAGCGGATGAAGGAAGACGGCACCTACCTTTCCATCACCAAGAAAGAAGTGTCACGTCTCGAGAAGGAGCGCGAGCGGTTCGAAAAGTACCTGGGCGGCCTCAAGAACATGGGCTCCCTTCCGGGGGCGATGTTCGTCATCGACCCGGCCAAGGAGGCGATCGCCATCCAAGAGGCCAACAAGATCGGCATCCCGGTGGTCGCGATCACCGACACCAATTGCGATCCGGACAAGATCGATTTTGTCATCCCTGGCAACGACGACGCGATCCGTTCGATCAAGCTGATTACCGCGCGCGTCGCCGACGCGGTCATCGAAGGCTCCCAACGACGCAAAGAATTCGCCGGCCGCGACGATCACCAGCAGCAGGGCGGTCGTCGCGATGGCCCTCAGGCGGAGATCATCCGTGGCAGCCGCCCTCGCCGCGACGACAGCGCCGATCGCCCGAGCTGACGCAGGTAGGCAACTGAATGGGACGTTCGGAAGGCCTCGAGGCCTTCAGAACTCCTTTGGTCTTCAATCATTCGAGAAGGAAAGTTAGTCATGGCCGAGATCACAGCTTCGTTGGTCAAAGAGCTTCGCGAGCGCACGCAGGCGGGGATGAGCGACTGCAAAGGCGCGCTCGTCGAGGCCGGCGGCGACATGGAAAAGGCCGTTGAAATCATCTTGAAGAAGGGCATCGTCAAGGCAGCGGCACGCGCCGGCCGCGTCGCGGCTGAGGGGGAAGTCGCGACGTGGGTCGCCGCCGACGGCAAGCGTGGCGTCATCGTCGAGGTCAACAGCCAAACGGACTTCGTGTCGCGCGGGGACGATTTCAAGTTGTTCGTGAAGAACGTGCTCAGTCTGGCGTCCAAAGCCGCCGCTGGTTCGGATCTCGGCGCGCTGAAGTATCCAGGCAGCGACAAGACCGTGGAGCAAGTGCGTGCGGAGCTGGTCGCAAAGACCGGCGAAAACTGCGTCGTGCGCCGCTGGGGATCGCTCGAGGCGAAAGAGGCTGGCGGTATCGTGCACGCCTACGTGCACGCGGGTGGCAAGCTCGCGGTGCTCGTTCACGCCGAAGGCAGCGCCCCCAAGAGCCCTGATTTCGGCCACTTTATCGACAACGTCGCGATGCAAGTCGCCGCGATGAACCCGATGGTCGTGCGGCGCGACCAGATCGCCGAGCCGCAGTTCGAAAAGCAGAAAGAGATCTTCGCGGCGCAGCTCAAAGAAGAGGGCAAGCCGGAGCAGGCGTGGCCGAAGATCATCGAAGGTAAGGTTGCCAAGTGGGTCAGCGAGGTGACGCTCCTCGGCCAGGACAACGTGTGGGACCCGCCCGCGGGAACCATCGACAAGATTCGGCTGGAGCTTGGAAAGAAGCTCGGCGGCGAAGTGAAGATTCATGCCTTCGTGCGCTTCGCGCTGGGCGAGGGGATCGAAAAGCCGGTCCACGAAGACCTGGCCGCCGAGGTGGCGAAGACCATCGGCGGATAGGGCGGCGGCTCAGAGGCTCAGCGTCGTGCGGCTCTGCGCGGTAAGCGTCGATCTGGACGAAATCCCGAATTACTTCGGCATCCACGGGCTCGAAGTGCCCGTGGGGCCGGAGCGGTCGCTCGTTTACGACGTCGCAGTCGACCGGCTGCACGATTTCGCCGCGAGCGCGTCGATCCCCCTGACGTTCTTCGCCGTCGGCAGCGACTTGGCGCGGCCGGAGGCGGCGCAAAAGCTGCGAACGGCGCGCGAGCGGGGCGTCGAGATCGGCAACCATACGCTCGAGCATCGTTACGACCTCACGCGCGCAGGCCGTGCGGAGATCCGGCGTCAGGTTGGCGAGGGGGCAATCGCGATCGAGCGCGCGACCGGTACGCCGCCAACCGGCTTTCGGGCGCCCGGGTACACGATCACCGACGAAGTGTTCGACGTGCTCGCGGAGCTCGGCGTCCGGTACGACTCATCGGTCTTTCCGTGTCCGATGTACTGGGCGGCGAAGACGGCCGCGATCGCGCTCATCGGCGTTCGGGGCCGAAAGAGCCGCTCGATCGTCGACACGCCCGCCGTGCTCCGGGCCCCCACGCGCCCATATCGCACGGGCCGGCCCTACTGGCGCCGCGGCGGCGGCCTGCTCGAGCTTCCGATCCAAGTCACGCGCGGCGCCCGCTTACCGTGCATCGGCACGTACGTCACGCTCGCGGGACCCGTGGTCGCGAGAGCGTTGGCGCGGATGTGTGTGGGGGAGCCGCTCGTGAATCTGGAGCTCCACGGCATCGATGTGCTCGACGCGGCCGACGGGCTCGCGGCGTTACGGCCGCACCAGCCGGACGTGCGGGTGCCCAAGGAGCGCAAGCTCGAGTCGTTGCACGCCGCGATCGATGTGCTGAGGCGCACCGGGTACACGTTCGTCACGTTGAGCGAGGCCGCGAGCGCCTTTTCCTGATTCCCGCGTCCCCACCTTCTCGCCGCGCCCGAGGCCCATCAACGTTTGCGCTCCTTCCAAATCGCGTCGACGTCGACCCCCGACTTCTGGATGAAGTCGCGCGCCACGTCGCTCTCGCCGTGCGCGAGTTCGTACGGGGTCCCCCTGGCGACGATTTCGCCCTGAACCAGGAGAACCGCCTGGTCTGCGATGCGAAAACAGCTGGCGATGTCGTGCGTGATCACGAGACTCGTGACGCCGAATCGGTGGCGTGTGTCGTCGATGAGGTCGTCCACCGAGCGGCTGGTCAACGGGTCGAGGCCGCTGGTCGGCTCGTCGTACACGACGATGGGTGGTTCGAGCATCAGTGCGCGCGCGAGTCCCACACGCTTTCGCATTCCGCCCGAGAGCTCGGCGGGGTACTTGGCGAGAACCGTTTCGTCCAAGCCGAGGGCGCTCAGCTTGTCCATCACCCGCTTGCGGATCTCTTTGCGGGAAAGGTGGGTGTGCTCGACCAGCGGAAAGGACACGTTGTCGAGCACGCTGATCGAGTCGAGCAAAGCCGCGTACTGGTACACCATTCCGAATTTTTGCCGCACCCGGTTGAGCTCCCGTTCGCCCATCCCGACCGTGTCCTCCCCGTCGACGAAGATGTGACCACTCGTCGGGCGGTCGAGCGCGACCACGAGGCGAAGCAAAGTCGTCTTTCCCGCGCCGGAGCCGCCGACCACGCACGTCGTTTCTTTGCGGCGAAATACGAGGTCGATCCCTTTGAGGACCTCCTGATCGCCAAAGCTCTTGTGCACCTCTTTGAGTACGACGATGTCGGTCGTTCTCGACGACGGCACACGGGCGCCGTCGTTCTCTTCTTCTCCCTTGGAGTCGCCGGCGGCGTCCGCAGCTCTCGGCATTCGAGCCGGGTAGCCTACCATCGACTCGGAGC
>CAZVPE010000425.1:0-3590 GCA_964628155.1 uncultured Polyangiaceae bacterium
TCCTTGTTCCCATCGACCAGCACGACCCACTGGCGCCGATGCTGCGGATCACGTGGAAGGTTTCCTCAATGACGATCCGGGGATCGCGCTCGATGCTGGCCCAGACCCGCTTGTGGCGCACCCTCGGTCGCTCGGGTCGATCTTCGGCCGCACGCGAGCCATCCAGGTCGGCCAGCACGTCGAGCGGCGTGCGCGCGTATCGAGCCGCAGTGTAAATGGTCGGCCATGCGCTTGCGATTGCGCTTCTCGCCCCTCGGTCAGGCGCGTCGCCAGCTTGCGGACTGCTTTCTTCGCCGCCTTCTTGGTCGCAGCGCGGAGATCCTCGGGCACCATCACGATGCCCTTGCCGCGCGCGCCGCTCCGACCTCAACAATCAGCGCGGCTCGCGCCGAGCGTCCAAGATATGCCGTGGGTCATCAACAACGAGGAAAGTGAGAGACCAATCGGGATACGGGTGGGGCTACCGCGGGTGGGCGCCTCCACACCCGCCATAGTCGCTGGATGTAACGGCGAGCAACAGGCCGCCGCTGCCGGCTCTGCGGGGTATAACCACCCGGTCTTGGGGGTGGGGCGGCGACTTCGTGTGGCTGATGCTCTTCATGGGAACACTCTGGGCGCGTCATTTTGGTGGCGGCGCTGAGGCGGAGGGCGCTGCAGCCCGCAGCGGGCTGACGCTCGGGCAGTCGTCGTGAGCGCCCGATGCCTTTCGCGAGCGCGTGCGTATGGGGCCAGACCGCGCCTGGCGCGCAGGCCTGCGGACGAGGAGGACGGAATGAAGCTAGGAATGATCGGCCTATGGCGGATGGGGTCCAACATGGTTCCAACTCCTTGGAGCCCGCCACGAATGCCGTGGTGTTCGACATTCATTCACAGGTGGCGCTCGACCCGGCGAAAGCCGGGGCGTCGCCGGCCCAGTCGCTCGCGGAATTGGTCTCCAAGCTGCAGGCGCCCGCAATCTGGACCATGGTCCCCCGTCATGGCTACTTGCCGGATCAGCGAGAAATCCAGGGGCCTCGGCGCTACCTGTGCGCCCATGCTCGAAGCCGTGCTCGTGCTCGCCGCCGCCGTGGTCGGATGTCTTTCGCCCGCGCTGGTCGCTGCTCGCCGAGAGCGCCTTGCTCCGACACGGAAGGAGGCTGCTGCCCGACGCGTTCATGAGCGTGATTCGCCCGTCCGAGCGCTCCAATTGACCCCCTCCCGGGCGTGGCCTATGTGATCGACGCGACCTTACCCCGCTGAGGAGCTCCGCATGTCAAACGCATCCCCGCCCGTCGGGCGTCCTTTTGTTTTGGTCGTCGGCGTCAATCGCGACGATATCGCTTCGAGTGGATATGCCCTTGATCACGGCGCACGCATCGCGATGCGAATCGATCGCAGCGAGATGCACGTCGTCCACGTTCTCGCGCCCAAGGCGACGGCTGAACTGGCAAAAGATACCAAAGGGTGGCTGCAGCGCTACATCACCGCGAAGGCAACTGAATTGGGCGGTCTCGCGCACCAGAGCGTCGGCGTTCACGTACGCAGCGGCGACGCGGCACATGAGATCGCGCGGCTCGCGAGCGACGTCGCCGCCGACATGATCCTCGTGGGAACGCACAAGGCGCCGCACCTCAAGACCCTCTTCGTCGGGTCGACCGCGGAGCGTCTCCTCGCCAATACGACTTGCCCTGTCCTTGTTGCGGGACCACGGCCAAAATCGGAGCCGTCGCATGTCATCGTGATCGAGGCGGCTTGTGACGATTGCCTACGGACCCGACAGGCTACGCAGGGCCACACTTGGTGGTGCCCGAGACACTCGGAAAACCACCACCTTCATGCGCATCACCACTATTCGTACACGACCGAGCTCCCCTTCGACACACACGACTCCGAAGTCGCGCCGACCGGAGTGTAGCTCACTCTGGCTGCCGCCAGCGCGACGGCACTCGCCAGCACCTCGACCGCCCCGACGTGCGCAGGTGCCCCGTCAGGAGCGAGCCGAAAAGGCCGCGAGCCATCGCGATCGGATTCTGGAGCTGTACGCGGCGTGCAAGGGCAACCTGGTGCGCGTGCACGAGGAGCTGCTGCTGGCGGGGGCCGAGCTCAGTTACCAGGCGCTGACCGCTTTCTGCCGACGCCACGGCATCGGCTACGCGCGTCCTGTGCCGGCGGGCCGTTATGAATTCGAGCCCGGCCAGGAGATGCAGCACGACACGTCGCGGCATCAGGCCGACATCGTCGGGCGGCGCACGGCGGTGCAGACGGCCGCAGTGGTGTTGTGCTTCTCGCGCATGCTGTTTCTTCAGTGCTTCCCCCACGTCCGGCGTTTCGAGTGCAAGGTATTTCTGCCTCGTCACCAGAATTTGTGCGTGAGCCAGTCGGGTTCTGGAAGCTTTCCCATCGCGTGAAATAGGGCGATCTCCGCGTGCTCTGGGGTTCTGAAACCGTAGGCTCGTTTCATGACGGTGCGGGCTTTGTTGTTGAACCCCTCTGTGGCGCCCATGGCGAAGAGATTCTTGGCGGCAATCCAGTTCAGCAGCAGGTCGCGGTGTCGGCGGAGCGTCGTTGCGAGCTTCTTCATGGGGTCGAGTCTGGAGCGCATGGCCATGGTGCACCAGCGACCGAGGAACCGAGACGCCCATGCTCGAGACGCGTAGTCCCAAAAACGGCGGAGCTCTTCCTTGAGCAGGTACGCGCGCACTGAACGAACGTTGGCCTGCACGAGAGAGCGCAGCCGACCGCGCTGGTCGCCGGTGAGGTTCGATTTGTTCTTGAGCAGGATCCATCGCGTCTTCTTGAGAATCGGTTTTTTGCCCTTGTCGCGAAGCGAGCGCGCTTCGTCGCGACGCACTTGATCGACAGCCTCGGAGGCGAGCTTCGCGACGTGGAACCGATCGAGCACGTGCACCGCTTTCGTCGCACGCCTGGCGATCACGCCGACGAATGCCTTCCACATGTCGCTCGTCACGAACGTGAGCGCCTGACTCCGAGGCTCGCCGAGCCACGTGAAGAACTTCTCAAATGTGTCCTTCGTGCGATCGCGTCCGATCCACAAGAGCCGCTTGCATGCGTGGTCGATCTGGTAAACGAACACGAGGTACTTTTGACCTCTTTTCCACGCGAATTCATCGACGCCGATGGACCGAATGCCGTCGAGGTTGCGGTGTGCGAGACCCCAGGTCACGGCGATCGAGACGGCGTGAAAGACGGCCTGCCAGCTCACACGAAATCGCTCCGCCGTCTCTTTCCAGCTCAGTGCCTTCGCCCAACTTGCGAGAAACCACGCGAACGTCGTCGTCATCGGCGACTTACCTTCCGCCCACGGCATGTGCTCCACCTTGATGCCGCATCGCGGGCAATCGCAGCGACGGGGTACGTACACGAAGAACACGGCGATCGCCCAGAGCGGCACGAACTGGAACTGACGCTCGGGCAGGTGATCGCGCACACGGCACTTCTTCAGGCACCCCCCACAGATCGGTAGGCTCCGCTTGTGCGGCCGAAGATGCGCTTGAATCATCGGAATGCCGCGCCAGCTCCGCTTGCCCTCCCGAAACGGGTGGATATCCACCGCGGGCGTTATGCAGCGATCGGCACTGCGTAGGTGGACT
>CAZVPE010000426.1:0-3573 GCA_964628155.1 uncultured Polyangiaceae bacterium
GACGACCTGCTCACGCGTGATGTCTGCCATTGAAATTCTCCGTAATCTCGAAACGATAGAAAAAGCGAAACTCTACTAGCCTTGGCCCTCTTTTTCCTTCGCCGCCAAGACGTAGACGAAGTTTTGGGCGGGAGCGGCGAGCAGCGCGAGAAGGTTTTGTAGCGGCGCTTGCATCGTCGCGAGCAGTCGGGCGCGAACCTCGTCCTTGCCGGGCATGACCGCGAGCTGATCTTCGACGCCCTTTGCGTCGAGAATCGACCCCTCGATGAGCCCCGCCTTGATCTGAAGTTTCTCGCCTGCCGGGTCCTTGCGGAACGATTTGACGACTTTGGCCGCGGCGCTCGGATCCTCGTAGCTCCACGCGATTCCGGTCATTCCGGCCAGCACATCGTCCAACTTCGCCCTGTACGGGACGTCTTTCAGCGCGTGCTTGACGAGCGTGTTCTTGACGACCTTGTACTCGACCCCGACCTTCCGGAACTCGGCGCGGAGTTTCGTCAGGTGCTCGACGGTCATTCCTTTGAAATCGAGAAAGACCGCAGCCGTCATCTTGTCGAAGCGGGCCTTGATCTCACCGAGCCGAACGTCTTTCGTTGCGCGATCCATGGGGTATTTCTCCTAAGTCTTTCCACCCGGCGCGTTGCCGGCTGCGGGCTCATCCCTCTTCGGCCTGGCTCACGAAATAGGCCGGGTCGATCTTGAAGCCTGGACCCATGGTCGAGCTGACGGTGATGCTGCGGAGGTACGCGCCCTTTGCGGTCGAAGGCTTCTGCCGAACGAGCGCACCGATGAGCGCCTTCGCGTTGTCCGCGAGAGCCTGATCGTTGAAAGATGCTTTGCCGATGCGGGCGTGCACGATCCCGGCCTTCTCCACGCGATACTCGATTTTCCCGCCCTTGGCATCTCGGACGGCCGACCCCACGTCGAATGTCACGGTTCCGACCTTCGGGTTGGGCATCAGGCCGCGCGGCCCGAGAACGCGACCGAGCTTGCCGACCGCGCCCATCATGTCGGGTGTCGCGATGACCCGGTCGAAGTCGAGAAAGCCTTCGGAGACCTTCGCGACCAGATCGTCGCTTCCGGAGAAGTCGGCGCCGGCCTCGCGCGCCTCGCGTTCCTTCTCGCCTTTCGCGAAGACGAGCACGCGCACCGTCTTGCCTGTTCCGTGCGGCAGAACGAGCGCTCCACGGACCATCTGATCGGCGTGCTTCGGGTTGACCCCGAGACGAACCGCGAGATCGACGGTCTCGTCGAATTTCGCCGTCTTGGATTTGATCACGAGGGCGCATGCCTCTTCGACGCTGTACTTGCGCCCGAGGTCGACCCCTGTAGTGACCGCGGCTCGCTTCTTCGGAACTTTCGGCATTGTCTTCCTTTCGGCTGTTCGCCTCCCACCCATCTCCGAGTGCTGCACGGAGCGGTGGTGATCACTCTTCGATGTCGATACCCATCGAGCGAGCGGTGCCCATGACGGTGCGCATCGCCGCCTCGATGGCGGTGCAGTTCATGTCACCCATCTTCTGGTTTGCAAGCTCACGCACTTGCTTCATCGTCACTTTGCCGACTTTTACCTTGTTGGGCTCCTTCGAACCGGAGCCGGGCTTCTTGCCGGTCGCCAGACCAGCAGCCTTCTTGAGGAGAACGCTCGTCGGCGGCGTCTTCAGCAGCATGCTGAAGGAGCGGTCCGAGTAGACGGTGAGGACGACAGGAATGATCATGTCGCTCCCCTGCGTCTTGGCGTTGAACTCCTTGCAGAACGCCATGATGTTGATGCCGTGCGGACCGAGCGCCGGACCGACGGGAGGCGCCGGACTGGCCTTACCGGCCGGAAGCTGGAGCTTGACGATGCCTGAGACTTTCTTCGCCATGACGATTCTCTTCCGGGGCTACGGACAAAACGCGACGCCGCGGGCTACCGCAAGCCCGCGGCTCGAACCATTGGGGGCTATGGCCGCCTCTCGGCACCTGAGTCGGAGGACGAGCCGCATCAGACCCTCTTCTCGACTTGGCTGAAGTCGAGCTCGACGGGGGTCGCCCGGCCGAAGATCGAAACCTTCACTTTCAGCTTTTGCTTGTCCGGTTTGACCTCCTCGACCGTGCCCGAGAAGTTCGCGAACGCGCCATCGATGACACGAATCTCGTCGCCCGCCTCGAAGCTCACGCGCGGCTTCGGCTTGACGGCCCCCTCGACGATGCTCTTGCGAAGGTCGTCGATTTGAGGCGGAGTCACCTCTTGCGGGCGCTGGTTGCCGATGAAGCCCGTGACCTTCGGAGTGTCTTTGACGAGGTGCCAAATCTCCTCACTCATGTCCATCTCGACGAAGATGTAGCCGGGAAAGCTCGTTTTCTGCCGAATGCGGGACTTGCCGCCCGCCCGCTGCTCGGTCACCGTCTCCGTGGGGATGAGCACCTCGCCGAAGCGATCTTCCACGTGGTGCTCCTTGATGCGCTGGAGCATTGCCTCTTTGACCTTGCCCTCGTAGCCCGAGTAGGTCTGGATGACGTACCACTTCTTGGCCATGACGTCTCAGCTACCCCCGTACACGAGATTGGTGACAAACCCCCAGAACTTGTCCATGAGCGCGAAGAACACGGTGGACACGACGGTCGTCACGATTACCACGAAGGTGCCGTTCGTCACCTCGGTGCGCGTGGGCCACGTCACCTTCGACATCTCGACCGCAACTTCTTCGGCGAGCTGCCGCGCACGCGTCCGCTTCCAGTAGTAGACCGCCGCGATCGCGCCGATGAGCCCTGCGAGCGGCATCACGAGCTCGTCGCGCGGCTCGCCCACCGCCGGCTTCCAGTTCTGCAGCTTGAGCCACGCGAAGCTCAGCATCTTCGACATGAGAAACGCGATCGCGATCGCCCCGGCGAAGTAGGCCGCGTACACGAAGCGGCGCGGGCCGAGCTGCGTCGGCGAGGCCGCGCCAGCAGCGGCGACGTCCTGCGCATCCTCCTCGCGCTCCTCGCCATCGAGACCATCGACGCGGCCGTGCTCGTCGGGCTCGGGCGCGTCCCCGGGCGGTGCCCCCTCGGAAGAGACGCCCGCGCGCGGCGCGTCCGCGGATTGCCCGGGGACGTCCTCGTCGGCGCCTTCTCGTTTGATGTCTTCCTGGGTGGCCATGGCCTTCTTCTTACGTCGCGTGCAAGCAAAACAGAGCAAACAGAACGCCAACAGAACCGTGGGGCAGGGGCTGAGGGGCTCGAACCCACGACCTGCGGATTTGGAATCCGCTGCTCTACCAACTGAGCTAAACCCCTAAACTATTGAGCTTTCGGGCTTTGGGTCGGAACGATCGAGGGCAACGGGACTACCCTTCCGTGTTGCCGCCCGGAACCTGTTTCTTACTTCGTCTCCTTGTGAATCGTGTGCCGCTTGCAGAGGGGGCAGAACTTCTTCAGCTCGATCTGCCCCTTGTGGCTGGCCTTGCGCGTCGTTCGATAGTTGCGTGAATCACACTCGGTGCAGGCGAGCGACACCGCCACCCGCCCGGCCGGCATCGCGCTACGCCAAGATCTTGGTGACGATGCCGGCGCCGACGGTGCGACCGCCCTCGCGAATGGCGAAGC
>CAZVPE010000427.1:0-3555 GCA_964628155.1 uncultured Polyangiaceae bacterium
TACGGCGCAATGGTCGCCGCGGTCGCGGGTCTGGGATGCGGCGACCCCTCGGTGCCAGCGCCGGCGCAGGCGCCGGGCGACGGCGGGCCGAGCGGGCCGTCGTGCATCCCTGCGGACGCTGGACAGGCCGCGGCCGATACGAGCGGCGGATCGTATACCGAGTGCGCGTACGGCTACGCCAGCGCTCCGGGCGCTACGGCGCCGCTCGAACGCGTCCTGGGAGGCGGCGTGGCGGGTGCGGGCCTCAGGGTCACGCAGGACGGGCCGACCCTCACGGCCACGGTTACGGACGGGTTCGGTCATACGCTCACCGTCCCGTTCGCAGCGTCTGCGAGCGGGAGCACCGCGCTGCTATCTCCGGCGGGTGCGACCGCCACGATGGGCTACTTGGGATGCGGCGCCGGGGGGCAGCTGCTCGCGCCGGGCGTGACGCCGACGGTGGCCACGTTCACCGCGTCGAAAGCCACGTTGCTGTACGCCGCCGGTGTCACTCTCATGAGCGTCGAAGGCACGTTCGCGGCCAACCTCGGACCGGCCGGCGATGCGTCGACGCCGGGGGTATTCTGGGTGGGTTGCAGCGCGGGCCCGAACCCATTCGCTCTCGCACCCGCGGACGCGTCGAGAGTCGACCCCGCGATGATCGATGCGTCGGCCCCCGACGCGGCCGACGGCAACGCGGGGCCCTCGCTCCCGGTGGGCAGCTACGCATGCGGCTCCACGTTCGTGGGATACCCCGCCGAGGGCACTGGCAGCATGCTCGGGGGGCTCGGCGGAACGCTCACACTGGCGCAAGCCGGCGCAGTCGCGACCGTGGGTTACGCCGACATTGGCAAGCCAGGGTTTTCGGGCTCGCTGTCGCTTGACGTGGTGAGCGACTCCGTCGCGGTCGCCACACCGGGGCGCAGCGCCAGCGCCGTTTGCGTGAAGCTTCCACAAAACGGCGCCGCGCTTTCCGTGGAAACGTACCCAAGACCGTCGCTTCAGGACCTCGGCGCGGCGTCGCTCATCGTCGACGGGCCGTCGCTGTTCCTGACGTTCCAGGCGGCGGGGGACGCGGGGTGCGGCTTGGACGCGGTCAGCGGGTTCATCGCTTGCTCGAAGCAGTGAGCTGAGGGGCGGTGGATTCTTCCCGTCCGTCCCGACCGGTCTCAGCTAGCTGGGTCCGCGATTTTAGCCTCGGGCTCGCCTCCGGCGATGTGGTTCGCGTTTCGAGTTCGTCCCGATCGTACTCGCGCTGGTTTCGCTCGTTACGCGTGGCGCGCAGATCCCCGCGCGCCTCGAGTTCGTTAGCGTGCCCGCCGCCTGCTTGCGGTTCGGAACCGGAAGGCCACGTCCGGTCGTCGTCCGGCAGCACGAGCGATTCAACCGGACCACACTCGCCACGGCCGTGGTCGTGGCGATAACTTCGCGACTCAAATACGCGGAGCTCCCTGGAAACGTGCGGCTTCGAAAGGGGGAGGCTGGTCTTCCCCGCGCGTCGGTCGTCAACGTCACGCAGATTGCGACAGTCGACAGACCTGGCTCGGGTCTCGCTTGGGCAGCCTTTCTCGATCACGACTTGCCGAGGTTTGGTCGGGAGTTCGATTGGTCTGCGAACCTGACGACACCGCCGCTTGCGCGTGACTCTCCCAACAAGAATCCAACCCGCACCGGTGTCGGCGCTGTTCCCGCGGCGGAGACGACGCAGTTATCCTCGGGCGAAAACTTGGCGCGGCTACTTTGAAGATCAGGCAAGGAGCGCATCATGCTCCCGTCCGCGAGCGAGGAGAGAGACCCCGTGACGCGACTCCCCTGCCCTTGTCCCGTTCGCATAACAGCCCAGTGGCCAACCGCTTCGGCTAGGCACCTCGTCGGCTTCGTGGCCGGCCACGACGTTCAACGAGTCGCCGATCTGGCGTGGGCGCCCGACCGTGCCGACTCGATCAGTCGTATTCGCGGTCTTGTTCGGGGAGGCCGATGATCCGCCGGAGCGCGAGGTCCACGAATGACGACCAAGCCTTGGGGCCCTTAGCGAGACCATCCTGAGCGCGAATGCGAAACAAGTTCACGGCCAGCGCCGCGGTCACGTAACGAGTGGCGGTCCACATGCTCGGTCGGTAGGCCTACCCGATTTTGGCACTACGCCAAATGTATGCCTACGGTGCAACTCGCACACCCAAGGGCTTACTCGAGGCGGCATGGGCCGCGAGCTCACTCGGCAACGAGAACTCCCCGCCGGTTCCGGAAACCAGCGGAGTGAACTCGGAGAGTCGAGCTGCTCTCAATTTGCCCACGCGAACGCTTCACAAGCCAGGCGTTTGAAAGGCGGATTCGCTCAAAAGAGACCCTTTCCAGCTACTGCCGGCGACGCGACGGCCACCTACCGAAAGGTGAACGCAGAGTAACAATACCTGGACAAATGTACAGTCTACTCGTCCCACCCGAACCGAGCGAAAGAGCGAGTGCTGCGGGGCCGCGTCTGCGAACCGGCCGTGCGCGGTGACGGGCGGCTTGCCCCCAATCACTACGTCCGCAAAACCATCCACGTGTTTCCGGCGCGCCGGAGAGTGACCCACTCTCTAACCGTTCGTAGGGTGCCGCATTCCTACGTCGCAGGGCTGGTCGCCGCGACCCGTTTTTGATGAGGTCCGCCATCCGCCCGGCGCGAAAGCTTCACGAGCCGCGCTGCGATGGCGAAAGTCCCCCTCGGTCGGCCTTGACGCCGTCGGAGCCGGAAGAGCGGCGCGGCGCGGGACGTTGGGATCTCTGGCGAGGACGACGACGGCAGCGAAGGACGTGCGCGGGATCTCGCTCGTCGTTCACTATCGTCCATGGCCCGCCCGGAAGGGCGATCCCTTGCCGCGCTCGGCGAAGGCGACGAGGCTGTCGAGGAAGTGATCCCAACCGGCCTCGCAGTCAGCGTAGCACTCGAGCTTCGGCGACAAACCAACGTGCTGGAACACGAGCGTGCTCGCTTCGCCCCCTGGAGACACCTCGAAGCGGATCTTCGTGCCCGCCCACTCGTCGAGCGAAGTGTGCTCGATCACGCCCCACTCGAGTTCCGCGGGGCTTCGCGACACGACGACGTGCAGGTCGATGTGCTCGTCCATACCCTCGAACTCGAGCCTCAGGGTGCCTCCGCGGTCGCTCGAGCCATTGACGAGCGGCGTCCACCAGCCGCGTAGGCCGTCGCGCGTGGCGACGGCATCGAACAGCCGCTCGGCGGGGGCATTCACGATGATCTCGCGCCGGTAATCGCCGCCCCGCTTCGAGGACTTCATGGGTTCGTCCGCAGTCCGGCGGCACGAACCGCGGCGGTATCGTGGATCTGCCGGAGGCGCGCGATGCGGCCACCTTTCACGGTGAAATGCTCGGCGACGCGCATCGTGCCGAGGCCGCGAACGTCCATGTCGTAGAGCAGCATGGCCTCTTCTCCCTCGGCGAAATCGGCCAGGACCTTCACACAATCGACCATCCTGCCGAAGCTCGCGAGGGCCTGCGCGAACGACTCGCGCGTCGGGTAGTCGTTGATGGGGACCTCGACGCGAAGGTCGGGGGCAAGGAGTCGGATCGACT
>CAZVPE010000428.1:0-3533 GCA_964628155.1 uncultured Polyangiaceae bacterium
CGCGCAAGCCGGCGTTCTCCTCGGGCTCGTGTCAGGCGCCCTCTTTTGGGCGTGCACGCGAGACGCGGGGCCGCTGCTCCGTTGGATCGGCGTCGATGCGGCGCTCGTTCCGTACGCGCGGGTCTTTCTTGCGACCTACACGCTGGGGGCGCCCGGCAGTTCGGTGCTCTCGGCTCTGACCCATCACCGCCAAGCGGCGGGCGACGCGCGAACGCCGATGTTCGTCAGCCTCGTCGGAAACGTCCTGAACGCCGTTCTCGGTTGGGCGCTCATCTACGGCCACGCGGGGCTGCCCGCGTTGGGCGTGCGCGGCGGAGCGCTCGCGACTGCGACGACGGAGTGGCTCGAGGCGATCGTTCTCGTGGGCCTCCTCGCGCGGAGCGCGATTCGCTCGGGTCAATATGCGAGAGCGCGAGAGGAGCTGCCCCTGGCGCGCGCGGTACGCGAGATCGCGGTGATCGGCGTCCCCACCGGACTGCAATTCGGAAGCGAAATGGTCGCCTTCGCGACGTTCACGGCGGTGCTTGCCACCCTCGGGGCCGAGCAGGTCGCGGCGCACCAGATCGCGCTCGCCGTCATTCGCATTTCTTTCCTGCCCGGGGCGGCGGTCTCCGAGGCCGCGAGCGTGCTCGTGGGCCGGGCGCTCGGCCGCCGGTCGCTGGCCGACGCCGATCGAGCCACGCTCGCCGCGCTCGCCGCCGCCGTGACGTTCATGGCGGCATGGGGCGTCGTGTTCGCGCTGGCGGGGGGCGCCATCGCCCGCGCTTTCACGCACGACGACGCGGTGGTCCGGGTGGCCCGGACGCTTCTCCTGATCGCCGCCGCGTTCCAAATACTCGACGCGGTCGCCATCGTCCTGCGGGGAGCGCTGCGCGGCGCCAAAGACGTACGCGTCCCGGCGATCATCGGCATCACGGTCATCTGGACGTGCGTACCGACCGCAGCCATCCTTCTCGGGCGGTACGCAGGGTGGGGCTCGGTGGGGGGATGGGTGGGGTTCATTGCGGAGACGTCGTTCGGCGCGCTTCTGTTTGCGCGCCGTTGGCGCCGCGGCGCCTGGCGCGAGGCCTATCGCAAGCTAGAGCACCGAACGGTTTGACTCCCGTCGGCTTTCGCTTCGTTGCTCCTCCTCAAATTACTCCAGTAGTTCTCGTCGTCGCGCCTCGCGCTGCTCGAAACTCGCAGCAAATCCTCGGTCCGCCAAACCGTTCGGTGCTCTGGGCGGGCCAGTGCCCGCCGGGCCGGCCATCCCGGAACCGGTCCTGGCACGGCTCGAAGGGTAAACCTACCCCGGCAGGGCGCACGCGAGCGTGATAGGCATACGGGCGTGACGCGGCCCCCGCGATCCACGGCCGTCTTCGCGGCCCTCTCCTTCTCCCTCTCCCTCTGCGCCTGCGCGCGCGCTCCGTCGCCGCTGACGCCTGCGTGGTGCGGGTCTATCGGCACCGCCAGCCAGGGAGTTCTCGCGGGCGGCGCCGAGTTGCCACGCGTAGGGCAGGGACTTTCGTGGCTTCGCAGCAACGACCGGCACTGGGGCCTGCCGCGATTCACGGACGCGATCGCGCGGGCGGCGCGACAAGTCGCCGAGAAGCGCCCCGGCGCGCCTCTCGTCGCGGGCGATCTTTCCACGCGGAGCGGGGGAGGCCCCCTCGTGCCGCACTTTTCACACCGGTCCGGGTTGGACGCCGATCTCCTTTTTTACGTGACGACGCTCGCCGGGGCCTCGATCCCCAGTCCCGGCTTCGTTCACTTCGGCGCTGACGGAATCGCGCGCGACGACCGGGATCAGCGCTGGCTGCGGTTCGACGTCGAGCGGGAATGGTTGCTCGTCGAGAAACTCCTCGAAGATCCCGATGCGCGCATCCAGTGGATCTTCGTGAGTGACGTCGTGCACGCGATGCTGATCGAGTGGGCTCTCGCGCGCGGCGGCTCGATCGAGACCATCCGGCGTGCCGAGGAGGTGATGCTCGAGCCGCACCCCGGGGGTGCGCACGACGACCATCTGCACGTGCGGACGTCCTGCTCTCCCGACGAAGTGGCGGCTGGCTGCGAGCCGAACGGGCCGCGCCGCGCTTGGCTCGCGTACGACTCTGCGCCGTTCGACGATCCCATCGAGGATATCGCCCTGTCGTTGCTGCGGCCGCTCCCGGAAACCGAGAAGGCGACCGGGAGCGCTAGCGCGAGCCACCCTTCCACGACGGCCATGTCCCGTGCGAAATCGCCGCCATGAGTGACCTCCTCGTGCGCTCCGATGCCCTCCATCTCGCACGCCACGTGCGTCCAGGAGCGGCTCAGCTCGCGTATCTGGATCCGCCCTTTTGCGTTGGCGCATCGTTCGGTGCCCGGCAGGCCGCTGGAGGGATGCGGGCCGCCGGTCCCGTTGCCTATGAAGACCGCTGGCCGTCGATCGAGGCATACCTTCACTGGCTCGAGGCGCGGGTGGCCGTCGTGCGGGACTGTCTCGGGAACGATGGCACCATGTGGCTCCACCTCGACCATCGCGCGGTGCACGAAGCAAAAGTGGCGTGCGATCGAGTCTTTGGGCGGGCTTCATTCCTGGGTGAAATCGTCTGGGCGACGGGCAACGGCGTCCGCGGCGCGCGCCGGGGTCCGGGCCTGACCCATCAGACGTTGCTGATTTACGCGCGAGGGCGCGAGTTCGTATGGAACGCGCGGGACCCGGACCTTCGCGAGCCATTCGCCGCAACCAGCTTGGCGATGCACTTCGATCGCCTGGACGACGCGGGCCGACGCTACCGCGAACGCGCGGTCGGCGGCCGCAAGTACCGCTACTACGCCGACGCGGGACGCGCGATCGGAAGCGTTTGGACCGACTGTCCCGCGATGGTCGCCAACACCCCGCTGCGGCGGGAGGCGACGGGATATCCGACGCAGAAACCGCTCAAGCTGCTGGAGCGGATCGTACGCGCATCGAGCAACGCGGGCGGCCTGGTGGTGGATCCCTTCTGCGGTTCGGGCACGACGCTCGTTGCCGCGGCGAAGCTCGAGCGTCGGTTCGTCGGAGTCGACGTGGGCGCGCTCGCGCTCGAGACGAGCGCGCGCCGCCTCGAGGCGGCGGGCATCGCCTGCAAACTGGAAGTAGAGTCGGGACAATGGCCTCCGACCAAGCCGGCCTCTACCCGCTGTTCTTGAAGCTCGCCGGGAGGGCTGTCCTGGTGGTGGGCGCCGGGCCGGTCGCCGAAAGCAAGATCGCGAGTCTGCTCGCGGCGGGAGCGCGCGTCCGAGTCGTCGCGCCCACCGCGACGGAGGGCGTGTGCCGGCTGGCGCGCGAGGGGACGATCGATTGGCGCGAGGGTCCGTTCGAGGACGGGGACGCCGATGGGGCGTGGCTCATGGTTGCGGCGACCTCCGACCCGCAGGCGCAGCGGCTGGCGTCCGTCGCGGCGCAATCGCGACGCATCTTCGTCGTCGCGGTGGACGATCCCGACAACGCCAGCGCGTACTCGGGGGCGGTCGTCGTGCGCCCGCCGTTCACGGTCGCGATATCGTCGTCGGGCGCGACGCCCGCGTTG
>CAZVPE010000429.1:0-3510 GCA_964628155.1 uncultured Polyangiaceae bacterium
CCTTCGCAGCCGAAACCCCGCTCGACCGTCGCGCGCCGCGTGCTCCTCTCGTTTGCCGTCACGGGCACGGCGTTCGCGGTCACGCTCGGGTTGGGAGTGGTCGCGCAGCGCCGCGCGGCGGACGACAGCGTCGAGCTCGCGCGCGGGTACGTGCCGGTCGCGATGCGCCTGGCCCAACTGCGCGCGGCCCAAACGACGCTGTCGACGCTCGTCGACGGAATCCCCGACGAACGAGAGCCCGGGTCCACCCGCGCGCTGCTCGAAACGCTCTCGGGCGCCCGCCGCACGATGTTCGTCGAGACGCGCGCGGCGATGACCCAGACGCTCCCCACCGTCGGAAGTGACACGACGCGGACGCTCGCGCCGCGGCTCGCGGCGGAGCTCGACGCGGTCGAGTCCGCGCTGGAGACCGATCCCGCGCTGTTCGAGCGTCTCTTCGCGGCCTTCGCAGGGGGCGACCGCGACGCCATCAACCGCACCATCGTCTCCCTCGGCGCGCTCGAGCACGACGCCGACAAGCGGCTGCGCGTGCTCGCCGGGCGCGTCTCGGGCTCGATCGACGCCCTCTCGTCAGAGGCCCGCGAGCGCGAGCTGCGATCGATCTGGGCGCTCGCCGTCCTTGCAGCCCTCACGCTCGCCGTGGGCGTGGTCGTCTCGATTCATGTCCGGCGTCTGCTGGCGCCGCTGGCGCGCGTGACCGAGCGCGCGCGAGCCGTGGCGCGAGGCGACCTTACCGCCCGCGAAGTGGAGACGACCGACGACGAGATCGGGCAGCTCGAGGCGGCGTTCGAAAAGATGGTGTCGGGCCTCGCGCGCGCCCAGGCGCTCGCGCTCTCGAACGAGCGGCTCGCGGCGATCGGCAAGATGGCCGCGCACGTGACACATGAAATCCGCAATCCACTGTCGGCGATGGGCCTGAACGTGGAGCTCCTCGCCGAGGAGCTCGACACGCTCGGAGCCCACGAAGGGACGAAGCGCGCCGAAGTAAACAGCCTGCTCGTGGCGATTCAGCGCGAAGTGCAGCGCCTCGAGCAGCTGAGCGAAGAATACCTGGGCGTGGCGCGACTGCCGCAGCCGCGCATGGAAGCGGACGACGTGACGGCGGCGGTGCGCGAGATCGTCGCTTTCGCCCGTCCGGAAATCGAGCGCGAGGGGTGCACAGTGGAGCTCCACGTTGCCCACCCGCTGCCCCCGGCGCTTTTCGACGACGGCCAGCTTCGGCAGGCGCTGCTCAATCTGCTGCGCAACGCGCGCGAGGCGATGCCCCGGGGAGGTCCGATCGACGTGCACGTGATGGCCGAAGGGATGGGCGTGGTGGTCGAGGTCGACGACCGCGGCGGCGGTATCCCGGAGGAGATCCGCGCGCGCGTGTTCGATCCATTCTTCTCGACGAAGGGGGAAGGCACCGGACTCGGGCTCGCGATCACGCGGCACATCGTGCATGCCCACGGCGGGACCGTGACGTGCGAGCCCCGCGAGGACGGAGGCACTCGCTTCCGCGTCGCACTGCCGATCGCGCCGGCCAAGACCGCCCGCCTGCCGAGCGCCGCCGCGCACGCCCGGTGACCATGCTAAGACCCCGCTCCCCATGCCCCGTATCGACGGCCGCCCGCTCGACGCCCTCCGCCACGTCGAGATGATCCCAGGCTTCCATCGCCCGTCCGAGGGCTCGGTCCTTTACCGAGCCGGCGGAACCGTCATTCTGTGCACCGCGTCGGTGGACGAGAAAGTGCCGCCGTTCCTCGAGGGAAAGAATCAAGGCTGGCTCACGGCCGAGTACCAGATGCACCCTCGGGCGAACGCGCGACGGCAGGAACGAGACGGACGCGGAAAAGCACCGAGCGGGCGAACGCAAGAGATCCAGCGGCTCGTGGGACGCGCTCTCCGTGCGGCCGTGAACCTGGAGAAGCTGGGCCCGCGAACCATCGTCGTGGACTGCGACGTACTCGAGGCCGACGGCGGGACCCGCACGGCGTCGATCACCGGGGGGTTCGTGGCGTTGGCGCTCGCGCTGGCGAAGATCGGCGGCCTACGCGCGCTTCGGGAGTCCGTCGCGGCGACGAGCGTCGGCGGCCTCGCCGGGCTCGGGAACGCGCTCGACCTTTGTTACGCGGAAGATTCACGGGCAGAGGTCGACTTGAACGTGGTCGCGACGGCGACCGGCAAGATCGTCGAAGTGCAAGGCACGGCCGAGGGCGAGCCCGTCGAGCGACGCGAAGTCGACGCGATGGTCGACCTGGCGCTCGCCGGAATCGCGAAACTCTCACAGGTGCAGCGCGACGTGCTGGCCGCGGCCGGGGTCGATTTGAAGCGTCCGGGGGCGTGAACGTGCGACGAGCGCGAAGACCCGCCCGATGAAGGACCCGGAGATCGTGCGACCCGAGCGCATCGCGCTGGTCGTCGCGACCCACAACCGCGGCAAGCTCGAGGAGCTGAGGCTGCTCCTCGCGGGTTTGCCCGTGGACGTGCACGCCCTCGGCGATGTCATCGCCGGGGCGCCCGCGGTCGTCGAAGACGGTGACACGTTCGCGCAAAACGCGATGAAGAAGGCGCGGGCCGCGGGCCACGCCACGGGGATGCTGGCGTTGGCCGACGACTCGGGGCTCGAAGTGGACGCGCTCGGCGGGCGCCCGGGCGTGCGGAGCGCACGCTTCGCCGGCGAGAACGCGACCGACGCCGACAACTGCGCCGCGCTGCTCGAGGAGCTCGCGCGCTCCGGCAAGCCGCCGCCCTACCGAGCACGGTTCCGCTGCGTGCTCGCGCTCGTCGACGGACATTCACCCGACGCTCGGACGGTCGAAGGAGTATGCCGCGGGACGATCACGCTCACGCCGCGGGGCGCAGGCGGCTTTGGGTACGATCCGCTTTTCGTCCCCGAGGGCATGGCGGTGACCATGGCGGGGCTGTCCCGCACGGAGAAAAACCGAATCAGCCATCGCGCGCACGCTCTGGATGCGCTGCGGCCGCTGCTTGCTGGGAGATCGCGCCGGCTCGATCTCGCCTAGTCCCCGAGCAAATCGACGTGCACGCCGCAGCCGAAGACGAGCGCGAAGTACGTCTGCTGCGCGTCGGAAGGGATGGGCCCTCCGCCGGAAAATAGCGGCTGCGTCTCGCCGTCGGCCTGGTTGGGGGCGAATTGGATATTGCCGCTCGTGTCCGTCAGCGTGCCGCCCGAGAGGGTGATCATCGGCGAGAGGGTCGTGCGGGTGCTCAGGCGGATGTCGGCACCGAACCCCAAGCGGAAGAGCTCCAAACCGCTCGCGCTCCACGTACCGCTGCTGTTCGACACCTGGAATTTGCGCCATCCGAACGAGATGTCGCTCGCGAAGGAGACGGAGTCGACGTCTCCCGCGAGATACCGGAAGCCCACCCCGACGAAGGACGTCGAAGCGTTCGCGGGCGTGCCATCGAACCGACGACCGGCCCCGACGAGGCCCAATTCGAGAGCGAAGTAAGGGATGTAACGTCGGGCGAGGCGCACGCCAATGTCGCCCTGGAGCGCCACGCCGC
>CAZVPE010000430.1:0-3507 GCA_964628155.1 uncultured Polyangiaceae bacterium
CTCCAAGCGCTTACTCGCGCTAGCTCGGATGTCCACGAAAACGGGGGAAGCCCAGAGCATTCTTCAAATCGATCCATGGAACCTTCAACCATCTGCTTCTCGCGGACCGCGTATGGATGGGGCGCTTCACTGGCGCGAACCCACAAGGCGACTGGTTGGGGCCGGGTGGAATCCGCTCGCTCGATCAAGAGCTGTATTCCGACTTCGACGACCTGTGGCGCGAACGCATCAAGACGGACGGCCAGATCGAGTCGTGGGTGGCGACGCTGACCGCCGAGAGGCTCTTCTCTCCCTTGCGCTTCGTTCGCAAGGAAGTCGTCCACGAGCACCCGCTTTGGTGGTCGCTCGCGCATCTGTTCAACCACCAGACGCACCATCGCGGGCAGGTCACGACGCTCCTCATGCAAGCGGGGCGCGATCCAGGCGTGACCGACCTGATCGCCATGCTGCGTGAAGATGCGGGGCGAGCTAACGGCCGCAGGGCGCAATGAGGAGTGTCGGCTGTCTGCGTCCGATCCGTCGTATTAAACGTAATCTAATCGGCCACCACAATCGTCTTGGTCAGCTTGATGTCCGCCGCCGAGCTGCCGATCCGAATTTCGATTGGGCCCGCCTCGAGGGCGAATTCCTGCCGCTCGACGTCCCAGTAGCGGAGATCCCGAGCCCGCAGCGTGAGCTCGACGCGATCCGTCGACCCGGCCCGGACCGCAGTCCGGCAGAATGCTTTCAACTCTTGGAGCGGTCGGGCGACTTTCGAGGCGCGACGCCCGATGTAGAGCTGAACGACCTCCTCGCCGTCTCGCTGGCCCGCGTTCCGCAGATCGAAGCTCACCACCACGGAGCCGTCGTTGGCGAGCGACTCGGCGCTCGTCCTCAGGCCGCTGTAGGCGAACGTCGTGTACGAAAGACCGTAGCCAAACGGAAAGAGGGGCTTGCCCGCGAAGTACTGGTAGGTCCGGCCGTGGCGAACGTCGTAATCCATCATCGGGGGCAATTGCTCGATCGAACGCGGCCAGGTTTCAACGAGTCGGCCGGCCGGGTCATACGCGCCGAATAGGACGTCCGCGAGCGCGTTTCCGAGCTCCTGACTCGCGTGAGTTGCGTGGACGATGGCTTGAGCATGGTCGACGGTCCACGGAATGGCGTAAGGAAAGCTCGAGACGAGGACGACCACCGTGCGTGGATTGGCCGCGACGACCTTGCGGACGAGCTCCTCGTCTTCGAGGACGATTGACTGCCGATCGACTGCTTCCCGCCCGTAGCTCGGCAGGGCGACCATGGCCCATGTCCCGACGTCGCCCGTCGGGTGATTGCCGACGACGACGATTGCGACGTCGGCTGCCTTGGCGGCTTTGACAGCCAGCCCGTCCTGGTCGTCGCGCGCGAACAGCACGTGTCCGGCCGGACCGAGCTTTCGCTTCACGCCTTCGATCGGCGCCACCGTATACGGCGGCGTTCCGCTGTACCAGTCGAGCAAGACTTCGCCGGCCCGAGGCCCGATGACCGCCACGGACGAGAGCTTCGTCGCGTCGAGAGGAAGTAGACCGTGCTCGTTCTTAAGCAGGACGATCGACTTCTGGGTCGCGAGGAGCGCGAGCGACTTGTGAGCCTCGCGCAACCATGGTTCATCACCGGCGTCGACCTTCGCGTACGGCACGCGGTCGATGGGGTCGAGAAGCCCGAGCCGCAGCATGACGCGGAAATTCTGGCGGAGCACTCGGTCGATGTCGGCCTCGGCGAGGAGCCCTCGCCCGAGAGCGTCGCGCACGGGGTCGCGATACTTGTCGAGAAACTGGCTGATGCCCGCCTTGATGGAGGCCGCCGCCGCGTGCGCCAGGTCCGGGAACGCTTTGTGTTCCGTCACGAGCAGCGTGAGTGCGCCGCCATCGGTGCACTTGATGCCGTCCTGCCCCCAGAGGCGGACCGTGATGTCCTCGAGCATCGGATGCGTCGTACACGGCACGCCGTTATGAGCGCTATACGCGGCCATGTACGCCCGCGCGCCCCCGTCGACGATCGCGGCTCGAAATGCCGCTGCGTAATACTCGTGAAAGAGCCGATCGTCGAAGTCGGAAGACGTGTGGCCGCGCCCGTTCTCGTTGGTGTTGGCCACGAAATGCTTGAGAAGCGATGCCGCTCGCCAATACCTCGGGTCGTCACCCTGGAGCCCGCGCACGAAAGCGACGGCCATCGCGCTCGCCAAAAAGGGGTCCTCGCCGTAGCTCTCCTCGCTTCGGCCCCAGCGCGGATCGCGCGCGAGGTCGGCGTTGGGCGCTCGCACAATGATTCCGCCGCGCTGCCGGACGTGGAATGCCCACCTGGCCTCGGTCGCCTCGACGCGAGCGACTCGCTCGATCAAATCGGGGTCCCAAGTCTCCGCCAGACCGACCGCCTGGGGGAAGGTCGTCGTGGGAATCGGTTCGTCGCGCCCCCATCCGCCCGGGCCTCCGAGCGCAAGACCGTGAAGCCCTTCCACGTGTCCGCTCAGGCGAATAGCGAGTCGCGGAAGCTTCGGGTTCGAGCCGAGACACTCGATCTTCTCGTCGAGCGTGAGGGCGGCGACCAGCGCGTCGATGCGCGCCTCCGGCGGCAGGTCTGGGTCCACATAGGCTGGCGGCTGGGCGTTCGCGCTCCCGCCCTCAGATCCCCAGGTCGCGCTGGCGGCGTCGGGGGCGAGGAACCGGTCAGTCGCGGCCGCACCCAGTGGGCTCGCGGCGGGAGCCCGATCGCGACACCCGCCAGCGACGGCGATGGCCGTGAGATAGGCGATCGCAAACTTCATCACGCGTCCTAAGGTACGTGCTCGTGCCATCGGCTCATCGCGCGGAGCGCTACGCGCGTTTCACCGCACCGCGAGATGCTTCAGGCCGTCCAGAAGATCTTCCGCTCCGGCAGCTTTCCGGTAGGCGGCTTCGATACGTCTATCCCATGCAACTCCGAAAGCTTCGAGATGAACCACTTGTCGAACGCGTTCGACGACTTCGCCACACTCGGGATCATGTCGGCGGCGCCTGGTCCCTCATGGATGGCACACACGAACGCGCCGGCCGGCGTTTCGCAGAGCCACGCCTCGTGCTTGGTCAGCTTGTAGCGTTTGTTGAATTCCGCAAAATCCGCCTTGCGCTGCGAGTTCAATTCCTCGGCGAAGCTGTGCCACGCCGTTACTTTGTCTGCCTTCAGCGGTACGAGCATCATTCCCATGGGGGCCCCCTTTCGCCCGTTTGGGCGCGGATGAACCGTAGTCGAAACTCCCTCGCCGTCTATAGGCGGCTCCCCGTTGGCCAGATCCACCGGGCGCATCCGTTGTCGCCTCGCGCGCGCGCGGACGATTCCCGATCGTGCTGGCCGCCTGGCGATCGATTCCGCATTCGCTTGCCTCCCAACCCCTTGGAACGCCGCTCGGCCGAACGAAAGGGGTGAGCGACCAGTCTCGGCGACGTCACTCCAAGGCAAGTTTCATGACCGCGCCGTTCGCGACGGCCGGGTCCTGCGAGCCGCCAGTCGTCC
>CAZVPE010000431.1:0-3504 GCA_964628155.1 uncultured Polyangiaceae bacterium
CTGAGGATGCCTGGCCGGAGAATCTCGACGGCGCCACTCAGGACGACGTGGATACCGAGTGTAGAGGTGCCCTGGTCGAAGAGAACCTCGCCCGCGGGAACGTGACGCTTCTCGCCGTATCGGGCGGTCCGCTGGAGTTGAGCGTCGCTCAGCTTGGGGAACACCTGCTGCCGGCGTTCTGCAACGACGTCGCTCATAGCGCGGGATTGTGACTCCGGCTTTCCCTTGTGAGCAAGGCGGGAGAGTCTTTCGCTCGCTGCAAGAGTGTTCGTCAGACTCCGATCTATCCGGCGGCATCGCGTGGGTGCATGGTGTTGGCCGCGGGCGAGCCGTCCTGCGCGTGGCACGAGATGATTGGCGTGTATGACGGCCGGCCGTCGGACGATGCACGCGGTTTCCCGATGGCTTCCGGGCACTCGATGTACTGCGTCCATCGAGCGCGACATGACGATACCGATCCACCTTCAGATCGCCGTCCTGGACGACTACCAAGACGTCGCTCTTGGAGTGGCGGACTGGTCGGCGCTCCGGGGTCGGGCCACCGTCACGGTATTCAACGACCACATCGCGGACGCGGCCGCCGTCGTCGCCCGCCTTTTGCCCTTCGATGTCGTGTGCGTCATGCGCGAACGCACGCCGTTGACGCGCTTCATTCTCGAGCGCTTGCCCAGGCTCCGTCTGATCGCTTCGACAGGAACGCAGAACGCATCAATCGACCTCAACGCCGCCAGGGAGCGTGGTGTGCAGGTCGTCCATACGGGTTACAGCTCCACGCCTGCGATCGAGCTGACGTGGGCCCTCATCCTGGCCGGCGCTCGCCATATCGTGCCTGAGAGCGCGTCGCTGCTTGAGGGCGGGTGGCAGCGTCACGTCGGCGACGACCTGGCCGGGCGAACGCTCGGTCTTCTCGGCTTGGGACACATTGGGGGCGCGGTGGCAAGGATCGGCAAGGCGTTCGACATGAACGTCGTCGCCTGGAGCCAGAATCTCACGGACGAGCGCGCAGCCGACTTCGGAACCGTGCGGGTGTCCAAGGAGGAGCTGTTCCGCCAAGCGGACGTCGTCAGCATCCATCTCGTTCTCAGCCCGCGGACGCGCGGCCTCGTCGGCGCGACGGAGCTCTCGCTCATGAAGCCCACGGCCAGGCTGGTGAACACCTCGCGAGGCCCCATCGTCGTCGAGGCCGACCTCATCGCGGCCCTCCGCGAGCGCAAGATCGCCGGCGCAGCCATTGATGTGTTCGACGAGGAGCCTCTGCCACCTGACCACCCATTCCGAAAGCTGCCGAACCTACTGGCGACTCCTCACATCGGCTTCGTCTCGCACGGGCTATACGAGCGCTTCTACCAGGACACCGTGAACAACATCGTGCACTGGCTCGAGGGTCAGGCGTGACGGCCTCGGTTGGCGCCTGCCCGCGAAGGTTCGGCCTCACGTAGCACCCCGCGGCTACACGCGCCGCGGGGAGCAGCTTCGCAACGGACCCGCGTGGTACGAAGCAACCTCGCCGTGGCGCACGACTCGAGCACACCGAAGCTTCGGCTCCTCCGGGCCGTCGACCCGGAGAGCGATCACGTTCGCGGCGCGTGGAGCGACGAGGCGGTGTTCGTCGTCAGCTACCAGGATTTCCTTTGCCCCTACTGCCGCCGCCTTCGCCCCGTGATGCGCCAGCTCCGCGAGGTGCTCGGCAATCGGATGGTCTACGTCTTCCGCCATTTTCCGAACGAGCAGGCGAACCCCAGCGCCAACCTCGCGGCGCGGGCGTCGGAGGCCGCCGCGCTTCAAGGGCGCTTCTTCGAGATGCACGACGCGATCTTCGATCATGAGCTCCCCATCGGGCGCGCCGAGCTCCTCCACCTTGCCAAGGCGATCGGCATCGATCCGAGGCGCTTCGAAAGCGACCTCGACTCCGAGGCCGTTCGCGCGCGCGTCGAGGACGACGTCGAGGACGGTCGCGAGAACGGGGTGACGGGAACGCCCACGCTCTTCGTGGACGGGCTCCGCTACGACGGTGCCTGGGATTATCACTCGATGTTCGAGTCTCTCGAGCGTCCCGTCGCCGCGCGCGTGCATCGCTCCGCGCGGGTATTTGCGAGCCTGCCGACATCCGGAGCTCTCGTCTTGCTCTTGGCTGCGGTCCTCGCGATCGTCTGCGCGAATACGCCGCTGGCCCCGCTTTACGAGGGCTCGATGAACGCCCACCTCGGCATCGGGCCCGTAGGGAGCTTGCTCTCGCTGACGACGCGCGAATGGCTCTCGGAGGGGCTCTTCACGCTCTTCTTCTTGATCGTGGGCCTCGAGATTCGGCGGGAGATGACGGTGGGCGCGCTCACGAGCCGGCGCGCGGCGCTCCTTCCGCTCGTCGCTGCGATGGGCGGGGTAGTCGCCCCGGCGCTCGTCTACCTCGCGCTGAATGGGGGCGCGGCCGCGCGCGGATGGCCGATTCCCACGGCGACCGACGTGGCGTTCTCGCTCGGCCTGCTCGCGCTCCTCGGCGACCGCGTCCCGTCAAGGCTCCGCGTCTTCGTCGCCGCGCTCGCCGTCGCGGACGACGTGCTGTCGGTGTTGACGCTCGCCGTCTTCTTTCCGGGCGCGTTTGCACCGGTCTATGCCACCGCGGTCTCAGCCAGCCTGCTCGCGCTCTTCGCGTTGAATCGCGCGCGCGTCTACGCGAGATGGCCCTACGTGCTCGCCACTGTCGCGATGTGGCTGTCGCTCCACGCGTTGGGCGTCGACGCCGCTCTCGCGGGTGTGATGGTCGCTCTGGCAGTCCCCACGCGCCCCCCACCGGCCCCCGGGCCGCTTCTCGCGCAAGCGGCCACCGCGCTTGCCGCCCTCGATCAAGAGAGATCGAGGCGCGCGGACAGAACCGCGACGGGTCGCGCCTGGAGACCGAGCCGGTGTGGGAGTGGGCGGCGAGCAACTTATCGGCGGCTGCCGAGCGGCTCCTCTCGCCAGCCGAACGCATGGAGAGGGCCGTCGGGCCCTGGAGCACGTACGTGGTACTCCCGCTATTCGCGTTCTCGGCGACGGGCGTGAGCTTCACCATCCACCTGTCGTCACGCGAGCGCCTCCACATCCTGGCCGGAACGGTGCTCGGGCTCGTCGTCGGCAAGCCCGTCGGGGTCCTCGTCGCGTCCGCCGTTGCGGTGGCGACGGGGCTCGCGACCCCGCTCAAGGGCGTGACGCTCCCTCAGTTCATTGGTGCTGCCTGCCTGTGCGGGGTGGGGGACACCGTTGCCCTGCTGATGGCCGATCGCGCCTTGTCACCCGACGACGCGGGCGTCGCGAAGCTCGGCGTGCTCATGGGATCGGTCATCGCGGGGCTAACAGGGACGGCGGTTCTCGCGCAGCAGCGAACGCGCGTCGACGGGGCCTAACTCCTTGACAATCAGTACGGACGTACGCATTGTTTCGCTTGATGTCACGCCCATCGCACAAGGAAAAATTGCTCTCCGACGGGCTGCGGCTGGTGCACCAGCGCGGCTTTGGCGCGTCCAGCGT
>CAZVPE010000432.1:0-3496 GCA_964628155.1 uncultured Polyangiaceae bacterium
GGGGTTCGCCACGATGGCCCAGTTCTCCGATCCGAAGAACACTGCGCATCTCGCGGACGTTCTCGAAGGGCGGCTCATCCGAATCCTCGACCGCTACCTGACTCGCCTTTCGCCGATCGGCGAACTGCGAGTCGAGGGTCGCAACCGCCTCTGCGGAATCAACTTGGCCGAGAGCCGCTCGGTGCGTGAGTCGTCGCGGTTTCGTTATACAGCCGGTTGGTCGAGAGGCGGCACCCTGCCTGTCGAGGTCCGCGGCGGAGGCGAGATCTGCGTTCCGTTACCGATCGTCGCCACGGACGGCAAGCCGGCGGACGACTCGCCCGAACGATATGTCCGCGTGAGTGTCGACGACGGCATGGCGCAGGCCCCGCTGCTCGCGTACCTCTACGACCTCGGCCCCGCGCGCGGGTACTTTCTCGCCGGGGTGGAACGGCCAGAGCCCTGACAGGCGTTGTGAAGCCATGGGCCGCTCTCGTGGCGGTGGCGCTTTTCGCGATCACACTCGTGGCCGCGACGGTCGGTCGAGCGAGCGCCGATCCGAGCGTCGCCCAGGGACCGCCGCCCAAGCGCCCCGTACCCGACTACGGCGGCGGCCGCCCCAAGCCGAAGAGCGCCCGCGACCTCGCGCTCTGGGTGCCTCGGCTCATCCTCTCGCCGTTTTACCTCGTGAGCGAGTATGTCATCCGCGAGCCTCTCTCCGTCGCGCTCCCGGCCGCGGAAAGCGTCGAGCTGCCCCGAAAGGTCCGAGATTTCTTCGTCTTCGGACCGCAGCACAAGTCAGGGATCGTTCCTGTCGGCTACATCGACTTCGGCTTCAACCCGAGCGTCGGCGTCTACGGGTTCTGGAACGACGCGCTCGCCCGGGGCAACGATTGGAGCATTCACAGTGAGGTCTGGCCGCCCGAATGGTACGCGCTGTCGCTGAAGGAGAGCACGCGCCTGGGCCCCTATCAGGTCGTGCGCTTCCAGGCGATGGGTCTACACCGGCCCGACCAGGTCTTCTACGGGATCGGTCCGCGAACGCTGCAGTCGAGCCAGAGCCGCTTCGCCGAGTCCGTCACTTACGCGAGCGCTACGATCGAAGTGAAGGAGCCTCGCGGAACCTTCCTGCAGCTGACCGTCGGTGTGCGCAGCGAGCTCTTGGGCCCAGGCCGCTATGGCAAAGATCCAAGCCTCGAGCAGGAGGCGGCGAGGGGCGCATTCCCCGTGCCGTACGGATTCGCTACCCGGTACACCGCCGCAATCAATCGCCTGCTCGCGTCCTTCGATTCACGTCAGATCCTACCCGCACCGGGCTCTGGCGTCCGCGTCGAGGCAAAGGTGGAGCAAGGCGGCAACATGCTCGGATCGCCGGCATCGGGCTGGATACGCTATGGGGCAGAGGCGGCCGGCTTCGTCGACCTAGACCGGAAGCAGCACGTGGTCAGCCTGTCGCTGATGACGACGTTCGCGGATCCACTCGGCGACCGCCCCATCCCGTTCACGGAGCTCGTCGGGCTCGGCGGAGAAGAGCCAATGCCTGGCTACTTTCCTCGGCGCCTGCTCGACCGGAGCGCGGCCGTCGCGGCTCTGCACTACGGGTGGCCGATCGCTCCCTACCTGGGCGGCGAGATCGAGGCGGCGCTGGGCAACGTGTTCGAAGAGCACCTGCAGGGGTTCCGGCTGGGACTGCTCCGCTTCTCGGGCGACGTCGGCATCACGACGGTCGGCGTGCAGGACTATCCCGTCGCGGTCATCGTCGGAATTGGCTCGGAGACGTTCGAGCACGGCGGGCAGATCGATTCCGTCCGCGTCAGACTCTCGATGAGCCACGGCTTCTGATCAAAAGGTCCCCTGGAGCGACAGCGATCCGCCTCCCGGTGCCGGCGAGACGCCCAACCACACCGACGGAGCCTCTTCCTTGTGGCGATGCAGATGAGGAATGAGGACGCCGACGGTCGCGCCTGCCATCGAGCCGGCGATGACGTCGGTCGGGAAGTGCGCGCCCGCGCGAACACGCTCGAAGCTGACGAATGCCGTGAGCAATGTCCCCACGCCGAGCGTGATCCAGGGGCGGGGCGAGTGGGGCGAGCGAATGAACGCGACGTATGTGGCGGTCGCGCTGACGGCCGCAACGCCGGCGGCATGACCGGAGAAGAAGGACAGGCCAAGGTCGGTGGAGCTGCAGTTGGGGCCAGCCTGTTGGACGGGCGTGCCGCAGTTGATGTAGTCGATCGGGCGGGGCCGGCGCACGGCGATCTTGGTGATGTCCGTGAGGGTGAGCGCGATCGATCCGGACTCCGCGTACATGAATCCGTCGACGATCAAGGCGTCTGTCCCGTCGCGGAAGCCCGACAGGATCGGATCGAGCACGGCGTACCCGATCGCGGCGTACAGGCCTATGTTCGAGTATGTGGTCGCGTTCGGATCGATAGTCTGCGTGACGGCCGCCCTGTCGATGGGCAGCAGTCCGCTCGCTGTCACCGACGGCAACGGCGGCCTAATCTCGCCGGTGCTCAACACTTCCCCCAGCAAGAAGGCGAAGCCAAAGGCCCCCGCGGTGAGCACGCCGTCGGAGACGGGGTCGAGCGTGAAGTGCTGCCCCTCCTCCAGGGCACCCGCGGCGCGCGCGGGTGGTGATGCCGAAAGAACCAAGGAAGGCGCGCCGGATGGGGGGTCCGCCCGGACGACGGAGGGCGAAAGCACGAATGCTCCAAGGAGCCCGATAGACGCAATGGACGACGTCATTTTTCCTCGTTCCCGCTCGTCTCCTGTCGTGTGGGGTTCAGATGCCGCCCGCCGCACGGCGTGACACCGGTCGCCGTCGCGGCCCGAGCTTATACTCCCGGGCATGTCGTCTCCGTTCCGCGTCCATCTGGTCGCCCCGTCAAACGAGGATTCGACCTACATCAAGCCGCTCTGGGCCCAAACCCTCGCGGCGCACACGCCGGACGATATCGAGCTCACGTTTCGCGATGACGGGCTCGATCCGGTCGATCTTGCGCGGGAGAGCGACGCCCCCGACCTCGTCGGGATCAGCGTCAACTCGAAGACCGCCGCGCGTGCATACGCGATCGCCGCCGCCTACCGCGCGCGTGGCAGTCGTGTGGTCCTCGGCGGAATTCACGTCACCGCGAGTGTAGCGAGTCGTAGCGCCCTTCGGGAAACAAGCGGCGTCGAAGGCCCATTGGCTGTCACGAACCCTCCGGTATGTGACAAGCGGTCGACATCATTGGCGGCGCTCGCGGGTCGGATGCTCTCTGCTCGGGTCCCTGCAGCCCCCCGCGCCGAGGTGCACTCGACTGCGCCCGCACCGCCGATCACGAGCTCGGGGCTCGCGACCGCAGGGCCCGACCACGCCGAGGGGCTCGCGCCGCCCGCGGAGTCAGCGAGCGCGGAGTCCGCGACCGCCGAGGCTCGGCCCGCGCCGAGCACGGGCTTGAAGAGGCCTCCGCGCACGGCCGGCGTCAAACCCCCGCCGGCGCGATCGGCCCCACCGCCGACCGCGTGCGATCCG
>CAZVPE010000433.1:0-3441 GCA_964628155.1 uncultured Polyangiaceae bacterium
CTCGGACCTACGAGAACGACGGCTCGGGCGCGACAGGCCTGGCCGATCCGGCGACGGTGAGCGGCTTTCGGCTCGACAAGTACTCCGTTACGGTCGGCCGGTTCCGTGCGTTCGCGACGGCATGGAGCGGCGGTTGGCTGCCGGCTGCGGGCTCGGGCAAGCACACGCACCTCAACGGGGGAATGGGGGTGGCCAACAGCGCGAGCGCCGGGACGTACGAAGCGGGATGGGCGGCGGCCGACGACGCCAACGTCGCGCCGACGAACGACAACTTGACGTGCGACTCCGGCTACGGGACCTGGACGGACGCGCCGAGCGGCCAAGACGCCGTCGCGCTCAACTGCGTGACCTGGTACGAGGCGCAGGCGTTCTGCATCTGGGACGGCGGGTTTCTTCCGAGCGAATCGGAGTGGGAATACGCGGCGGCTGGAGGCAGCCAGCAACGCGAATACCCGTGGGGCTCGACCCCGCCTGGCACGTCGAATCAATACGCGATTTACGGTTGCTATTACCCATCGGGCTCGGGCGAATGCAACGGCTCCTCGAGCGTTGCGCCCGTAGGAACCGCGCCACTCGGCGCCGGCCTTTGGGGTCAGGTCGATTTGGCGGGAAACGTGTGGCAGTGGAGCTTGGACTCGGTGGTCAGCGCCTACGCCGATCCATGCGTCGACTGCGCGTATTTGACCGCGGACGGTGACCGGGCGTTCCGGGGCGGCAGCTTCGGCTACGACGCGACGGGTCTTTTGCCCCCCCATCGCAGCCAGCTCGATCCCACGCAGCGCGACGGGTACATCGGATTTCGCTGCGCCAGGGCTCCGTAGGAGCGCGATCGAGCCGCGCTTCGTCACCGTGTCGCCAAACCGACGTCCTTACAGGGCGGTTCCTGGCGCGTGGGGCTTTTGACTCACTGGAGTCAGGCACGACGACAAGTCGAAGAGCATGAACTCGAGCGCCTTTTCTTGGGGCGAGAGCGGATTGTTCGCGCATCCGCTCGGTGTCACGGCTCCCGGCGGCACGTTCTGCGTGGCCGGCCCTTGCCCGTAGTCGCCGGAGGCTGCGCCGACGTGCAAATCGCTGTATACGACGCGACCGCACGGCTGCTGGCTCGAGCTGGCAACGGGCATGTCCCAGGAGAAGTACTGCGTTGCGCCGGGAACCGGTGCGCCCGGGTCCGCGACGATCCACGCGGTCGACGGCGTATTGGCTGCGCTCACGTCGGCGTTGTGCCGCGAGACCTGAATGGGCAATTCCGGCGTCGCGCCGGTCAGCGCGTTCACGTTCGTGAGCCACTGCTCCATCGCCGCGCCCTTTGGAAAGGGCGTGACTCCGTCGGACAACGTCGTCTGGATTCGCGCCGCGATGTTCCCGGTGTTGTTCGTTCCACGGGTCCAGGTCGCGAGGTTGTATCCTGCGAAGGGCGGCAGCGTGAACCAGTTGTAATGAAAATGAGACGCGAACACGCGCCCCCCCAATCCCGCATAGTCGTTCAAGGCTTGGGGATTTGGATTCGCGGTCTCACCGCCTTCGCACGAAAGAAGGACAATGTCGTATTGCTGCAAGGCCGCCGACGAGGGCCACAGGGCCGTCGCCGAGGCGGGCGAACCGCCCGCCATCGCCGCGCCCGCAATCGGCGTACCGGCCACGCCGCCGCTCGCGGCCGCCGCGTTCGTTCCTCCCTGGAAGACGTGAACGTGGCCGCCGCTCGCTGCGCCGCTCACGAACTCGCCCGTGCCGCCGTCGCCGCCCGCGTCCACGCCGATGCGCCGCAGCAGGCACTCCAACGAATCGGCGCCGCCGGTCGACACGGCGATGTTCGGCAGATCGCCCTCGCTCGCGTTCGCCGGCAGGCGCAGCGCGGCCTCTTGCGTGTCGGCGCAATCCGCCACGTCGATGAGGTACTGCCGGCGCCACTTTCCGATCTGCACGACGAGTGGAACTCCGGTGCCCGTGGGAGCGTCGACGATCGAGAAATTCCCAGCGGCGTCGGTCAGCGCGCCCGCCACCACGCCGCCCGTAATCAGGCTCTCGCACGTGGAGCATGACGCGCCCACGGAAAGCGGTGCGGGCGGACTCTGAGGAACGTAGACGGCGACGTCGTAGAGGGGGTTACGCCCTGCGGGATCGTAGACGGTGCCGTGGATCGTCGTGTGTCCGGAGTTGGGGCAGCTCCAGTTCACGCACTGCCCCTGCGAGGTGCAGCCGGACGCTGCCGAAAGGCCCGATCCGGCGTCCGGCGGCCCGAGCGTGAGCGTGCCGCCGCCCCCGCCGGCGGGCACGGCGACGGCTCCGCCTTCGCCGGCCCCCGAGCTCGCGGTCGAGCTTCCAGGGGCGGTTTCGGTCCCCGTACCGGCGTCGACGCTGTTCCCGACGTCGCCTTTCCAGCCGCTCGAACCGCCACAACCGGAGGTCCCCCCGGCCGCGGTCATCGCGAAGAGGGTCATGAGCCCCACGACAGAACGGACAGTACGCATGACCGAAACAGTCCGTCATCGGCCGACTCGAAATCCAAAAAAATTGCGTCGTCGTGGTCGAGCTCGGGCATGCTCCCCGCACGAGCTCGGGCGCGCCCCGACCGGGATGGAGGAAGTCCAGTGAAAATCATGGCCATCATCGACGTCGCACCCAACGCCCCCATGGACGCCGTTCGCAGCGAGTTGGCGACGGAGCTCGAGGGGGCCTGGGAGCTTTTCACGACGGGCGTTCTACGGGAGGCCTACGCCACGGAAAAGCCCACACGGGTCGTTTTCGTGCTCGAGTCCGAGAGCGGCGCGGAGGCCGAACGGCAACTGCGAAAGCTTCCGCTGGTCGCGCGCGGCCTCATGGCGGCGCAGTTCATCGAGCTACGGCCCTTTGCCAACTGGGCCAGGCTCTTCGCCCCGCACCAATCCGCTCTTCCGTCGAGGATCGGATAGTGAAGCGTTTGCCGAACGACGAATGAATTGCGTACGCGGGCGAGAGGCTTTTCGACCGTTGTTTGTGAAATTGGGGAGGCACGAGTGCTGCACCGCTCCCCTTAACCCATGGACCCTGCCCGCGTCTTCCGCGTCGTTCTGATCGCCTGTCTTTGCGCCGCATGCTCGGCCTCGCGCCCCCCTGCGCAATCGCCGCCCGCCGTGTCGCCCGGCCCCGAGGCGCATGCGGTATCGCCGGGTCAAGCCTCGCTCGCGTCGACCAATCCGTCTCCCGGGCCGGCAGAGGTCGAGTGCAAACTTTCTTGCCAGCCGCCGCGCATGATCGCGCGCGCCGCACCGGATCCGGATTACACCCAGCGTGAGATCGACAACGCGAACATGGTTTTGGCAGGGATGACCGACGACTTGCTCGGTTGCTACAAGAAACGTCTGCGCGTCAATCCCAAAGCGCAAGGTTCGATCTCGGTCGATATCATGGTCGGGAGCGACGGCCGCGTACGCAAGGTAGACACGAGCGGCGCGACCATCC
>CAZVPE010000434.1:0-3432 GCA_964628155.1 uncultured Polyangiaceae bacterium
CCGACGGCGCGCCCCGTCTGCCCGCGCGGGCGATGTACGGCCCCTGGGCGCGAGTTCTCGGCGCCGAGTATGATCAGCTGACCCGGGAAATCCAGGAAGGGCACCGGACGTCGATCGATCCCTACGGCGCGACCAACCCGGCGGAGTTCTTCGCGGTGGTTACGGAGGCCTTCTTCGGCCAGCCCGTCGCGCTGCGATCGAAGCATCCGGCGCTCTACGAGCAGCTCAGCGCCTTCTATCGTCAGGACCCGGCTTCGCGTCCGGCCCACGCTCCGTAGGCATGTCCTCAGTGGTGACCGCCTCGGCCTCCGCCACCTCTGCCCCCTCCGCCTCCCCGCCCTGGACGCGAGAAATGCTCGTACGTTCTTCGCGCAGGCACACCCTCCCCGCGGCGCCCGTAAAGCCCGGGCGGTTCGCGGTCGTAGTGACCCCAGCGTCCTCCCTCGCCGCGGAAGTACCAGAGTCCGCCGCACCAGTAGCTCGGATAGCCGCCGTAATAGACGGCGTCCGTGGTGGCGATGCACCCGTCCGGGTACTCGCCGTAGGCCACGGGGTAGTCGACTCCCACCAACCCGAAGTCGCACGCGGGCGTGACGACCGCGACCCCGCCGAGAGCGACGACGGTGACGATGCTTCGAAAGAGGCCGGCGCGGCTCATGTTCTCAGCTTCCGTTGGCGCTGGGGTCGTGCGCCGCGTGTTCGCGCAGCCTTTGGGAGAGGTCGGTGCGCTGCTCGGGTGTGAGCACCGGGCTGACGGCTTCGATGACATGAGCCATGTGCGCGCCGCCCCATGCGACCATATGGGCGCTCGCCGCGGTCCGCGTGGTCAGCGTTTTCGCGTCGAATGTCGGGGCGAGGAACGCGTCCCCGAAAGCTCGGACATGAGCGGTGATTTCTCGAGCATCGAACGGCGGAACGCCTCGCTCGCCGCGGGCGACGTTCGCGCGAATCTGGTCGGTCTGTTCGCGAGACAGGCCGAGCTCCGCCGCGAGCTGGGTGAGGTGGCCCTCGCTGTTCGCCTTTTGCCAGACCGACCAGTGCGCTTCCAGTTTGTCGACGAGGGCGGTCCGCTGGGGCGGCGTGAGGACGGCGTGTAGCTCGTCGAGTGCGTCGGCGGATGCCTCGTAAGCCGCGGCGCCCGCGCTCGCCAACTCGGCGACCGCGGGGTCTACCTTGGCCGCGTCGAGGGTGTTGGCCGACACTCCCTCGGCCAGTACGGAGAGAAGCCGCTGTTCGGCCGTATACGCCGGCACCATCCGCGCGTGTAGCTCGCGCTGGATTTTCTCGATGGCGGCGCGCTGATCGGGCGCGACCCCCAACGTGTCGAGGCTCATCGCGACGAGCAGCGTCACGCCGCCGTAGTGGTGGTGACTGTGGTGTTCCAACAAGCCGGCGGCCGCCTCCTCCTCGATCGGGCTGGCGGCCGCTGCGGCCGACGAGGGCCTTGCCGCGCTCGCTCCGCACCCGAGCGCCGCGGCCGTGCCCAGGAACACCATGGCCCCAATGCCAACGGAATGGCTCTTCGATCGAGGCCTACGGCCCGTCGCATCTCCGACCGTGGGGATCACACTCCCAGAATTCGCGCCGGAAATCATCGGGGCGCTCGCGCGTGACCGATCGGGGCGACGCCCCACTCCTTCATCGTCGTTGCCACGCGCGTCAGTTGGTCCGCGAGCTGAACGACGACGTCGCATCGGGTCGGTTCTACCTCTTCGGAGCGGAGGAGAGCCTCGAGCGCATCCAAGAGGGCGCGCGCGCACGCCAGTTCGGTAGAAACTGCGCGGGGCGGAGGGTACGTCCTGCCGGCGTTGCGGGATTCCGACCGGTCTGTCTTGAAGTCGAATGGCTCGTCATCGTCGCTCATCGGATTCGACCCCTTCCAGCGGGATGGGCAGGACGTGCGCTTGCGGGAGAAGGGCTCGACGAACCGCTCGTCGCATTGCTTTCGTCCGATGCCGAGAGCATCGGACGTGCCAGCTGTTCGCCCTCGCGTTGTTTGGGCGGGCTCGGAGTCCGGATCGAAGAATCCTTTTCAAAATGCCAATGCTTGGCGACCTGCCAATTCACCGGCGCCGCGCCCCCGCCGAGCCGCCACCAAATCTCGGTGCGCAAGGCCCTTCCCGATGGTAAGGCCTCCGTCGGGACGCGGGCGGCCACGTGGAGTTTTCTCGTATGTTTCGACAGTCACTGTACGGAGCGGGTCTTTTCCTTCTTGGCGCGGGAATGGCATGCGGCACGAGCTCGGGGAGCGGCGCGCCAGACTCCGGCTCCGGACTCGGCCCTGGCGGCTCGGCGTCGGGGGCCTCCTCAGGGCAAAGTCAGGCCCCCGGGCCGGGCGTCTCTTCCTCGGGATCCTCGACTTCGGGCTCGGCAAGCTCGGGCTTTGGTGCCAGCTCGGGACCGTCCGGCGGAGGCTCGTCCAGTTCCGGGGCGGACACCGGCGGCTCTGCGTCGAGTTCTGGGCTGGGCGGCGGGTCCGGTACGCTTCCCGGGAACGATGCCGGTCCAGGCCATCCCGGCGACGCGGGCGGTTCCGGGGCCGGCTCGCGCCCTGACTCGGGCGGCGGATCCGGCGCGAGCTCTGGCGGGGCTTCTTCGTCGGGATCCGGGTCGAGCGGAGGCTCTAGCTCGGGAAGCGCCGCATGCCCCACCGTGGATGCCGGGGCGGTCTCGTGCGGGTCCAATCCCGTGACGCAAACCTTCAACGCCGGCCTCACGTTCTACTCCCAAACCGCCGCGAACAACTGCGCCATGCCCTGGCCATCTTCCGGCCAGCCGCAATCGGGAGCGACGATGTACACCGCGCTCTCGACGCGGCTGTACGACACGCCGTCACCGTCCGGTTCTTGCGGCAAGTGCGTACAAGTCAACGGGCACACGCTCATCGTCGTGGATCAGTGCCCGAGCAATTCGGCGAACACGCCCTGTCTGAACGCTGATCACCTCGACCTCGGCGGAGGCTCAACGTTCACGGCAATCACCGGACAGGCGACATCCGTGGGCGAGATCGGCAACAGCCCCGGCGTCTCGGTGAAATACGTAGCCTGCCCCGTGACCGGAAATATCCAATACAGCTTCACCGCCACGACCCAGCAGTATTACCTGGCGATGATCATCCTGAATGCCAAGTACGGCATCCAGCGTATAGAGTACCGTTCCCCGGGGACCTGCAATTGGACGGCGATGCCCGCCCGGACGGACGCCGACCCGCACTGGGTCATCAGCACGGGTACGGTGCCCAATCCGATCGACTTGCGTGTGACCGACGAGTGGGGGCACGTCATCGAAGACGACGGAATTCGCTGGGTCGCGGGCCAATCGGTCGCGGGAAGCGCCCAGTTTCCAACCTGCCCCTAGAAAGCCTGGTGCTTTTCGCCGATGGCTTCGCGATCCCGGTGTCGAGCGTGCTCGCGTACGGGAAGTACGCTCCGC
>CAZVPE010000435.1:0-3419 GCA_964628155.1 uncultured Polyangiaceae bacterium
GCTTCCGGATCACGTTCAAGGGTAAGCGGCTGACGCAGGTTCATGCCGACGTGTGGCAGGGCATTATGCACCTCGCCCGCCGAGCGCCGCAGGGGACCAAGCTCCGTTTTCGCGCCCGCGCCTTTCTCCGGCTGATTGGCCGCCACACGGGCAAATCGCAGCGCGACCAGTTGCATCGCTGGATAACCGATCTCGTCGCCACCAACGTCGAAATCACCGACACGACCAAGAAGCGTCGATACTTTGGCTCGATGCTGCCGGAGGGGGCACGAGACGAAGCCAACCCGCAGGACGCCGCCTACGTCGTCGAGATCAATCGCCACCTCTGCAAGCTCTTTCAAGCGGGATTTGCGACTGTCGACTGGGAGCAGCGTCAGAAGCTCGGGGGCAAGTGGCTTGCACTCTGGCTTAACCACTACTTCTCGCGCTTTTCGAAACCCGTCACCGTTTCCGAATTGCATCGGCTTTCCGGGAGCGGTGCGCGAAGCCTTCGTCATTTTCGAGAGAAACTGCGGGACGCCTTGGCCGAGCTCCACAAGGTGGGGTTGCTCTCGGATTCCCGCATCGACAGGAAGACCGACACGTTGTTCGTCGCCTTCCCAGGAAAGGAGCTCCCGGTGGCGTCGGCGGCCCCAAGCGAAGCGCCCGTCAGCGGCGCCGCTCGGAAGCCCGCCCCTTCGGCCGCGCTCGAGTCGATAGCGGTGCGCTACAAGGTCAGCGACGCCGCAAGGGCGCGCTACCGTCAGCTCTACGGTCGTGACGACGTCCGCCAGTGCCTTGATGCGTGGCACGCGTGGCTGGCGAGGTCGGGCAAAACCGCCGAGCGACCGGACGGAGCATTCCTCGGCTTTGCGAAGAAGTGGGTCGCCTCCAGCAGGTGAGGGGGGCTTTCGACCGACAGTCGGCCGAGTGCGAAAAAAGCACCGTCCTCAGGGGCTTTCAAGCGGCATTGCGAGACGATGCGCCGGCCCGGTCTTTAGTGGCCGCGCGAAAAGCATGGGCTTTCGAGCGGCGTTGCCGAGAGGCGTGAATGACATCACGGGGGCGTTCAGGAGAACCCTGATCGACGGGCCGGCGACCCGGGCTTCCGAGCGGCGCGAATGGCGGCCGACCTCGTGGCGCATTGAAGCGGCAGGGTAGGGGGGCTTTCGAGCGGCTGCCCGAGAACGCCAGCCCGGGGCTTCCGAGCGGCACTCCCAGGGGCTTTCAAGCGCAGGCCGGGCTTTTGAGCGGCACGCGGGTTCCTTGCCCTGGTTTGAGAGAGCTGGGCCCCCGCCAAAAGCGGGGCTCTCGAGCGGCACTTACCGGGCCTGCGGGCGGCGGGCAGGGGGCTTCAAAGCGGCCGCCGGGGGCTTCCGAGCGGCAAGACCCCCGGGGCTTCCGGGCGACGCATGGGGCTTTCGGGCGGCAGCGGCTCTGGGCCTTGAAAAGGCCCGCCAAGCAATTAGGGCCCGCATTTCAAAGTGTTACGAATCGCACCCGAGGCGCCCACTCCTTGCCGCCGCGGGAGCGGATCCGATCTGATTTGGATGAATGGATAGATCTCATCGAGCTTTGCCCATCGAACTTCCCGCCGATCGGTTTGCCTGTGACGTAGGCGTCCAGCCGACCGCGTCGTGAGGCCGGGCCCGGCACCGCCGTAACTTGGTGCGTAGGCACGACACCCGAAACGGGGCATCGCGGCGGACTGCGCGAGCCCCGGACACATCGGGTGGCGGCGTGGTGGCCCGACCTTTGACTCGCCACGAACACGAGGATCGACGTTGGCAGATGTACAGTGCGCGAAAAGTTGCTCGGCGAGAGGCGGTAACCATGGGAACAAGCGAATCGGGGTCGGGCGAACCTCTTGCGAAGGCAAACGGGGCATCAGGTTTCGGATCGAAATCTCCTTTGATTTCATGCGCAAGGGCGGCATCGAACCGCCGACACGGGGATTTTCAGTCCGCCCATGATCCGCGAGTTTCGCCTTTGATTCATGCAGATCGCGGCGCTGTCGCTGTCGGTTCAGCAGCCGTTTAGCAAGTAAGACCCGCGCTCCCTTCCCGAAGGGGGCGCCCCTGACTGAGGGACGCACCGTCTGCCCGGCAACCTGGTGAACCGCCGCTCGCCCGGATGCTAGGAGGGCAGGCGCTTCTTTACGGCGGCCGGCAAATGCAAGCTCACGTTCACCCCGTTTCGCATGACCAGGGGGCCGGCGTCGCCGCGCTTCATCCCGAGCGCATTGAAGATGTTGCCCATCAACTTGTGTAGCTTTCTCTTCGTCTTGGCGTTCTGCGATTTCTTTCCGGGCTTCTTCGTCTTCTGGGCCATGGGCACCTCGCAGCCGTCGTACGGCCCGGCTCGTCCGCGCGATAAGGGAAACACGCGGCGTTCAATCCTTCGAGAGCTTGCCCGGTCCGGTGAGCGGCATTCCGTCACGCGCACGCACGAAGTTGACTCCGACGAAATACGGCCCGCGAGGTGGCGAAAAGCCCGGCACCAAAAGCGCGAGCTGATCAAGGTGCTTCTCGGTTATGGCGGTGGGCAGAAAATAGTCGCGGAGATTCAACCCCCGGGCGTCCTGCTCTTCGGGGAGCGGCGGCCGGTCTTCGGGCGCGGACCCCACACTCCACGCCGAGTATCGCTCCGGGAGCGCAAACTGTCGCGTGAGGTACCGCAACGCCTGCAAGGTCTTGGCTAGCGCAAATTCCGACGCCTCTTGCTCGGGTTCCGCTAAGCCGGTTGGTCGCAGGGTAAGGACCGCGGTCCGTACCCACAGCTCGCCGTTGGGCAGACGGGTAACACCTCTGACCCCCGCGTCCCAAAAGCCCTCCAGAAGCGTCGCGTATGGCGTCAGTAGGGTCCAGCCAGGAGCAGGGCCGATCATGACCTCGCGCGGCGTCCTGTCCTTCAGTCGCCATTCGATCGTTCCCGGGAGTTGGTACCTCCAGATTCCGCTCATCTCTGCAACGCTACATCAAGGGTCAGTCTGAATGGTGGCCGCTACGAACGTGCTCGGCGAGACCTCCGGCCCGAGCGAGTAGTAGCCGGACGTTACTGAGCCACCCGCCTCGCAACTTCCGGGCGCGCCAATGTACATCATGCCTGAATAGGCGGCTCCTACTTGAAAGATTCGAAGGGCATTAGTCGTGCACCCTAAAGCATCCGATGCCGCGTTGGCTTGATAGGCGTAGGTGCCAACGCAGCTGGCCGCAGCTCGCGCAAGCGGTTGACTACACGCCGAATCGGAAAAGTAACTAAGCACGGACAAAGTGTTAGTGCCGACCGGCAGGCACCGCGTAGTTCCGTCCGAAGCCGGGGTGAATCCGCAATCGACGCTGAGCATTGAATCATGCCAGCCGGCGAACTGCTTCGATCCGTCGGAGCCGACGTAGTATTTCGCTTTCAAGCGCGAGCCGCTTTGCGTGGTGTCCGCCTGC
>CAZVPE010000436.1:0-3401 GCA_964628155.1 uncultured Polyangiaceae bacterium
CCGCGGACGAAGGCGAAGGCGCTGCCTGGCATGCCGTCCGGTTCGAGCACGCGCGCAGCGTCGCCGAGCAAGGGCGCGAGTGCCTCGAGCGGCTCGAACGAAACGCCCGGGACCTTCTTGGAGAGGCGTCCAGTGGCGCTGCGGGGGGCGTAGCACGTGGCGTCCGGGAAGTGCTGTCGCCACGCCGGCAGGCCAAGATGGTGGAAGCCATTGATCGCGACCAGTGCCGCCACGCGCCCGTAGCTCTTGAGCTTGTCGAGCGTCGCACCGTCGAGCCCGCAGCCGGGGCTCATGACGACGAGGGCGTCGTCTTTGCCGCGGAAGACGAACGTTGTCGCGATTCCGCCCCCAAAATTGTAGGGCGTCCAGAGGACGCCGCCTTCGAGGGCACTCCAGTTTGCGTTCTTCGGGTCCACCACGAAACGCGACCTTAGCCAAAGGCGCGCCGCAGGTCGACAATCGGGTCTTTGCGGGATCCCATTTGCGGCGCGAGGCCCGGGCCGTCGGTCTCCGTATCTGCGGTTGCGCCGGACCGGCGCTAGCGCGGTGCTATTGTGTGGGACGGACATGAGCAGCGCGGCGGCGAGTCTGGAGCCAGAGCCGAGACGCATGTCGCTCGCCGAGTGGGCTGCGATGCCCGAGGACGAGCCGGGCGAACTGGTCGACAGTGTCCTCGTGGAGGAGGAGGTGCCCGAGTACCTGCACGAGTTCATCATCATGTGGCTGGGCCGCTTGCTCGGCAACTGGGGTGCGCCGCGCGGAGCGCTCGTCGCGGGCTCCGGGGCGAAGTTCGCCGTGCGCCCCAATCGCGGACGGATGCCTGACCTGACCGTCTTTCTCGCTGGCGGGCCGCGTCCGCCAAAGCGCGGGCTCATCGAGGTCCCGCCGACGATCGCCGTCGAAGTGGTCTCTGCGTCCCCCCGCGACGAGCGGCGCGATCGAGTAGAGAAGCTCGTCGAGTACGCGGCCTTCGGGGTCAAGTGGTACTGGATCGTCGATCCTGAGCTCCGGAGCGTCGAGGTGCTCGAGTTGGGGGCCGACGGACGTTACGCACACGCGGTGGCGATCTCGGAGGGCGCGATCGATCCCGTGCCCGGATGCGAAGGACTGCGGTTCGATGTCTCCGCGCTCTGGGCGGAAGTTGATGCGCTTGGCGAAGCCTGAGGCGGCTGGGGGGAGGGGCGACCGCGGGGTCAGCTTCGTCCGCCACCCGTCGCTCTCCGGCGTCGAGATCCGGGTCGTGCGCGATCGCGGCACCCGCTCGGCCCCGACGCCGCCGATGATCACGTCCGACCTGAAGCTCGGGATGGTGGTTCGCGGTGCCAACCGATTCCGTTACCGCGGGTCGAGCTGGATCGTGCCCGGACACACGCTGATCCTCGCCGAGCCCGGAGAGCTGCACGCTGTCGAGTCGGTCGACGGTGCGTTCGACGTGCTGGTCCTCTTCGTGGACATGGACACCGTTTCGGCGCTCCAACGCGGTGAGGCCAGCGCGCTGAAGCGCGGGCTCTCGTTCAAGGGACCGCTGACGCGGGACCGAGCCAGCCTACGTGCCTTCCGCGCGTTGGCGTCGGCTCTGGCCGAGCCGACCTCGGCGAGCCTTCTGGTCGAGGAAAGAGTGCTTTCCGTCGTCGACGCGATCTCCCGCGCCTACGTTGCCCGCGTTCCTGTGGAGGCGCGCTCCGCAGACTACGAGGCCATCCGCCGGGCTCGCGAGATGCTCCACGACGCCTACCTCGAGCGGGTCACGCTGGATGCCCTCGCGGCGGAGAGCGGATTGCCGAAGGGTCGGTTTCTGCGGTCCTTCAGACGGCTGGTCGGCATCTCGCCACACGCCTACCAGGTGCATCTGCGTGTGGACCACGCGCGTCGACTGCTCGCGGGCGCCGGAGACATCGCTGACGCGGCGTCCTCCGCGGGATTCTTCGACCAGAGTCATTTCCACCGGCACTTCAAGCGCCTTCACGGCGTCACCCCCGCGCGGTACCGCGGCGCTGCGCGCGCGCCCTGAGCCGCGATCCGCAAGAACGTACAAGAAGCCGCCCGCTCCAGGTCGTAGGCTCGGACTTGCAACGGCCACGGGCCCGCCACACGGACGGTTTGGATGGAGCAAATAAACGAGGAGAGGCGCTTCCGACGTGTGCTCGTGACCGGAGCGACCGGGTTCGTCGGAGGGGCCGTCGTTCAACGGCTCAAGGCCGGGGGACACGACGTCATTGGCCTCGTGCGAACTCGCGAGTCGGGCAAGGCGCTCGAAGCAAGCGGTGTGCGCATCGCCGTGGGCGACATGCTCGAGCCGGGCACGTTCGTGCCGCTGGTCTCCCAAGTCGATGCGGTCATCCATGCCGCGCAGATCCCGACAGTCGGGCGGTTCGGCGCGGCCAAGCTGAAAGCCGTCCAGACGGGGGACCGGGTCATGACGGGCGCTCTGGCAGCGGAGTGCCTCGCCCGCAAGCGCCGGCTCATCTACACGAGCGGAGTCTTCAGCTACGGCGACTGCGGCGAGCGCTGGGTCGACGAGGAGACGCCGTTCAACCCGTCGCCACTCGGCACCGGGCACGCCTCGGAGGTAATCAGGCTGCGGGAGCTGAAGGCGAGCCAGGGGCTCGACTACGTCGTGGTGAGCGCCGGCTTCGTCATCGGCCCCGGAGGCCTCTTCAAGTCGTCGTTCTACGACCAGGCGAAACAGAAACGCCTGCGCGTCATCGGCGGGGGCGCGAACTACTGGAGCTGCGTGCAGCTCGACGATCTCGCCGCGGCATACGCCGCGGCACTCGAGCGCGCGCCGTCGGGCGGAGAGTACAACATCGTCGACGACGCGCCGCTACCGCTGCGCGAGCTGGTGGACGAGGTGACGAGGGCGCTGAAGCTGGCGCGCGTCGGGCACATCTCGCCCTGGATCCTGGGCCTCATCATCGGAGGCCCGCTCGTGAAGTCCCTCGTCGCGTCGTTCCGTGTCCGAAACGCGAAGGCGCGCGCGGAGCTCGGGTGGACGCCGCGGTTCGGGCACGTCCGCGACGCGCTGCCTTCGGCTCTCGCCGCGCTGGCGTAGCCCGACGAACATCGGTCGCGGCGCTACCGGTGATCGATGATCGGAAGATCCTGAGCGGCGAGCAGCTCGATCGATCGCAGCCGCCCTTCCACCGTGGGCGCGGGGTGCACCGACATGATCTCGTCGGCCCGAGCGAACGCAGCGAAGCGCTCGACGTAGGCTCTCACTTCGGAGGCCACGCCGAGCGCCACGTATCGGGTCATGGTTTTCACGTGACGGCCGGCCGGCGACTCCAGTACGGCGTCGGTCTCGTCATCGGTCCAGCGCTGACCGCGCCCCAGCAGCGCACGAACGCGCGAGCGCTGCACGGCGAGGAGCTGCTGCTCGGCCTCGGCGCGCGTGTCCGTCG
>CAZVPE010000437.1:0-3376 GCA_964628155.1 uncultured Polyangiaceae bacterium
GTTGGCACGCTGGTCCTTTCGGGGGCGGGGGCGGGGGCGACGGGGAGCAGTTCGGCGGCGGCAGCTTCGGCGTGCGGCGTCCGCTGCGTTTCCTCGCCTACAAGCTCGACCTCGACGAGGGGCAAGTCACCGAGCTTGCAGCGATTCTTCACGATCTGAAGACGGAGCGCGCGCAAGCGGACGTCGACAATCGGCGCACCACGTCGGCGTTGGCCGACGCGGTCGCGAGCGAATCGTTCGACGAAGCCAAGGCGCAGAGCGCCGCGGGCGAGCGGGTGAAGAGCACCGAGCGCGTGCAAGCGGCCGTCACGCGAGCGCTCGGGCGGATTCACGCTCTCTTACGGCCCGAGCAGCGGGCGAAGCTCGCCTATCTGCTGCGGACCGGCGCCCTGTCGATGTAATCCCGTCGGCGGGAGGGGAGAGGATCCGGGAGGGCTTCGGACTCCCTGATCCTCCCGCGCCTCGTCCTTCCAGCGCGGGAAGTGCTACAAGGCGCGCGCCGTGAAATTCGTCGATTCGTGCGAAGTGAGAGTCCTCGGGGGCGACGGCGGCAACGGGTGCATCGCGTTCCGCCGCGAGAGGTACGAACCCCACGGCGGGCCCTCCGGGGGCGACGGTGGACGGGGTGGCGACGTCATTTTCGTCGGCGACGAGGGCAAGACCACGCTGCTCGACGTTGCCTTGTCCCGCGTGCTCAGAGGCGAGCGCGGCGAGCATGGGCGCGGCAAGGACCAGTACGGGCGAGGGGGGAAGGATCTCGTCGTGCGGGTGCCGGTCGGAACGCAGGGATTCGACGTCGCCACCGGCGAGCGAGTGTTCGACGTCGACACGGGCGACAAAGAGGTCGTCGTCGCGCGTGGCGGTCGCGGCGGCCGGGGCAACATCCATTTCGCCACGCCGTTCGATCGGGCCCCCCGGCGCGCGGAACCCGGTGAGCCGGGCGAGGACAAGGCCCTGCGTCTCGAGCTGAAGGTGATGGCCGATGCGGGGCTGCTCGGCTTTCCGAACGTGGGCAAGAGCACGTTCGTGAGCGCGGTCTCGCGCGCGAGACCGAAGGTCGCCGACTACCCGTTTACGACCCTCGTGCCTCATCTCGGGGTGGTTGCCGTCGGGGAAGAATCGAACTTCGTCTTGGCCGACATCCCGGGCCTCATTCCGGGTGCCGCGGCCGGAGCGGGCCTCGGCATCCGCTTCCTCAAGCACGTGGAACGCACGCGCGCCCTTCTGCACCTCATCTCCCTCGACGCGACCGAAGGCCGCGAGCCTCTGGCTGACTTCGACGCAATCAACGCCGAACTCGCGAAATTCGATCCGGGGCTCGCCGCACGCCCTCAGGTCGTGGCCATGAGCAAGGCCGATTTGCCGGAAGTGCGCGAGGCTTGGGCACAGTCCAAAGCGGCATTTGCCGCGCGCGGGATCGACCTCAAGCTCGTGTCGGCGGCCACAGGCGAGGGCGTGCGCGAGGTCGTGGTGGCCCTTTGGAAGCTGCTGGAGAACGGCGGAAAAGCGTGACTCGGCGTCAGTAGCGATGCCGCCAGAGCAGATCGAAGAGCGTGCTTCCCTGGTCACCGACGGTGGAACGCAGCGACCAGCGGGGTTTGAAGCGCCAGTCGATCGTAACCAGCGTGAGATCGGGCGGCTCGCCCGGTGCTGGCGTTCCCGTCTGCACCGTGACGTGCGCGAGGACATTGTTCGACAACCGAACTTCCACCTCGGGCCGCGGGTTGGCGGCCTGCGTCGTATCGAGGCGCGTCGAGATCTCCACCTTGCTGATGCCGCTGAGCGCCTGGTTGATGCCCTGCGTGACGACCCCACTCGCCAGCCCCGCCGCTCGCTGCGTGGGGTCCTGCTGCTCGCCGGGTCCGGGCGTGCCACCGAGGCCTTCGGGGCTCCCGAACAGCAGCAGGCCGAGAATCTCGTCCTGCGGCAGGGGCGGCTCTGATCGCAGATTGGCTTTGAGCTTCTCGGGCGTCCCCACGACGTCCGCGAAAATGCGTGTGTGGTCGGGCGCTTCGTACATCGCGGTGACGCGCAGTTGAGGGTTGCTCGCGTCCCCGCTGAACGCGACGGTGCTCGAGGGCTCGAGCGTGAAGCGCTTTCCGAAGACGTCGACCGTGCCGCGGGTCAAGCGAACGGTCCCATTCATTTCCGTCTTGTCGGCGATTTGGACCACCGGATCACCGGTCAGTTCGACTTTCAAGTCTTGCCCGCGCCGAATACGGACGTCCTGCCCGAGCCGGACCGCAGCGCGCACGGAGAGCGCCTCGGCCGGGCGCGGCTTCTCCGGCGCGCGTGGCAAGGCAAGGAAGTGCCCCGTCGACGTTTCGTGAGTCCCGATGACAACGCCCGGCGCGGGGTCCAGCGACTGGAGCGCGCGCCCCGCACTGCTCGGGAGCTCCAGCAGCGCCTGCGGAATCTCGATCCGTACGTCCAGCGTCCTGTCGTCTGCCGCCATCGACGCGTCGGCGTGCAGATGGCCGGAGACCGTCCCCAGCGCCACGCCCTCGACCGTCGCCGGCATGCGTTGGTCCCGCGGAATGTCGATGTCCGCGGTCGCCAAGCGAAAGTTGGTTCCCTCGAACCGCACCTGCGCGGCCCCGGTGAGCTTTCCCGTCGGCCCGCTCGCGGTGGCGCCTTCGACGCGTAGTGTACCCCACGGCTGAATCGTCACGCGCGCGCCCACGCCGTGGAGCTGCTCGCCCATCGCGGGGATCTCGACGACGCCATCCGAGAGCGCCAGATCGCCTTCGACGTGGCCGCTTTCGGAGTCGGGACCAGCGTGTACCCGCACATGGCCGTTGAGCCGCCCGTCGAGCTGGTCGACCGCCCCCGACACGAACGGCATCAGCGCCGCAACGCGGAAGTTGCGTGCTTCGAGCGTCGCGTCGACGGACTGCGAGGTGTCGATTGTGGGTGCGATGGCGGCGGCCCAGCGGGACGAGGCGTTCACCGTGCCGGCCGCGAATGAGTCGGGGCTTTCGATTCGCGTCGCGGCGACGAAACGGTCGCGATCGATCTGCAATCGCACGAACCCGTGCTGATAACAAACGGCGCCGAGCCGCGGCTGGTCGACCTTGATGTCCGCTTCGACCCGCGCATCGCGGTGCAGCCCTTCGAGCGTGACGACGCCGCTGGCGCTGCCCGCCACACCGTGTGTCGCGAGATCCGGGATGGCATCGATCGGGAACGCGTGCAGTGCCACGGTGGCTCCGGCATCCCAGGTCCTGATGCCCGCGGCGGGCGCCAGAAGCTGGTCGATGGGCGCGTCGATATCGGCGCGGACGTCGAGCACGACGCCCCCGGATCGTTCCGCGAGGACGCGCGCGATCGCGGCTCGTCCGTCGTAGGTCGCATCCAGCGAGCCGTCCAAGGGAGG
>CAZVPE010000438.1:0-3361 GCA_964628155.1 uncultured Polyangiaceae bacterium
TGTCGTGGGCCCGGAGGCGGAGCTTGTTCTCCTTCTTCTGAAAGAGCCGCGCGCGATCGATGCCAACGGCTTCGCAGTGGCTCCGGTAGAGGGAGGCAAGCTTCTCCCAGGCCGGATCAGGAATCGCGGCGAACACTCGCCCCACGTCGGGCTTGCCCAGCGTCTCGTGCCATACGACGAGGGCCCGGTGCACGCCAGGGTCGAGGACCCACGAGCGCGGCCGATCGGTCTTGTTCTCATCGAGGGAAACGAGCCCCTTCTTCAGGTCGAGTTCAGGCCACTCGAGCGCTCTCGCTTCGCCCTTGCGCATCCCCTCGCGGTGGAAGAACGCGTAGAGGAACCGCAAAGCGAGGGGAACGACCGTCTCGCTCGCGCCGTTGCGGCCGGCCAGAAGCTTGGCCTCCTCGCTTGGGAGCAGCGACTCTTTGCCAACGCTTTCGGCCTTGGGCGCTTTCGGAAGCCACCCCCGGGGGAGCGGGTTGCTCGCGAGTGCCCCGGTGAAGACCGCCAGGTTCAGGACGCGGTTGATGAGCTGCGCGACGTGACGCCGTGTGGCCCGCCTGAGGGTCGCCGGGAGCTGCGTCATGACATGATCCGCGTGCTCCCGCGTGAACGTCGTGAGCGGTGCATCCTCGACCCGGGGATAGACGTGCTTTTCCAAGCGTTCGACGTCGTCGGCGACCGATGCCTTGACCGGGACGTGGTCGGGATAGACGCGCGCAAGCTCGCCGCTCGTCCAGCGCTCCGCGAACGTGCGGAACGTGACGGTCACGCCCCCGGTCGACTTCTCGACTCTGCCGGCGCGGTACTCGCCGTCGTTCTTCACGAGGCTGTCGACACGCGCGGTGATCTTCGCGAGGGTCGCCTCGTTCGCCTTCGCGCCCGCCTTCACAACTTTCGGCACAAGGTCGGCCAGTCCCGCGCGATGCAGCCGATTCACCCAGGACTGCACGAGCTTGCCACGAGCATCCGCCTCGGCGAGAGATGTAGCCCACGGCGCGCGCACGGCGAGGCGCTTGCGGGGTCCGACCGTGACGCGGATGAAGAATCGATCGCGAAGCTGCGTGGCTCCTCCGATGGGATCGCGGCCGGCCGGTACGTGTACGATGTCATTCGCTGCGGCACTGTCGAGCATGGAGGGAGCCCCGCTTGGATCCATAGCGCTTGCCAGACGCCACGCGAGGGCAAACGCGCAGGCCATGGCGGTGTCGACGCTTCGCGCTTCGGGTTCCGCGATGCTGCCGCGTTCGACGTGCGGGCACCGCCGCCCCAGAGCCGAATTGGCGATCGGGCGGCGGATCCGAGTTCCGTTTCCGTGGCAGCATCTCCTGTCCTGGCCAAGAAGGCGAGAAGGCGAGAACCTCATGGCATTTCGAGTGCGGTCGGCGCTCGCGACGTCCTGCTCGCTCGGGCCTCGGGAGCCTTATTTTAGCCTGGCATGGCCCGAGGGGCCCCGCGCATCCGGATGCCCTGATAGGCCCTGTCAAGTTGCAAGGGGATCGTTGAACAGCCGCGCGTCCGATGCGGGCAAGGAGGGCGTGCGCTGCATGGGAACGCGGCGTCGCGAGCAGTCACGTTCCGTTCCTATCGCGGACCCGTGCGCCAGGCCCGCTCGAGTGCCGCCAGGTCATCCCCTCGAAGGGATCGCAGGAACCCTCCGCCGCCCTTCTCGTAGAAACCGAGCGCCCGGGAGGCCAAGTCGACGATTATCATGTCATAAGATGCGACAAGCATTTGCCACATCGCTTCGTGACGGATGACGAACGCCTTGCTGCGCGTGACGAGCTCCAGCTCCGCCTGGACGCTCATCAGGTGGCCCAGTCGTTCTCCGAAGGACCATAGCTCGCGTGTGCGCTCGCTCAGCGAGGTCTCGGTCCCGGAGGTGAAGCGACTGGTCATCGGCTAGGGCTCAAACGAGCTCGCGGAGCTTCGCGACCGATCGCACGAGGCCGAGACCCCGGAGCGTGTCGAGCAGCTCGCCCGGGGTACGGGGCGGGTTCTTGAGCGCCTCGGCCTGGTCGCTCACCACCTTGGCGATGGCGGCGGGCGCCAAATCGATCGTGTCGAGGACGAAGTCGTCGGGGTGCTTCGCCTCGATGTCGTAGGGAACGAGCTTCTCGTCCGGGAAGTCGGCCAGGTTGAACGTGACGATCGCCTGCGCGCCGACTCGGATCGCCGCCGCAAGGACGTGTCGGTCGTCGCGGTCGGGGAGGCTGAGGCCCTCGACGAGGGTTTCGAAGCCGGTCACGAGGCAGTCTGGCACGGCTTGCTTCATCAGCTCGCGCGTCCGCTCGAGAGCCGCGGGCTTCAGGTCAGGACGCTGCTCGAGGATGCTGTGGAAGCACTCGTCGAGGATGGCGTCGGTCCAGCGAGCCCGGACGATCCCGGTCTTCGCAATCCGTACGAGCAGGTCCCTCAGGGGTGCGGGGTAGAGGACACACGCGTCGTACAGCACGATGAAGGCCATCGTCCCCCCCTCGAATCAGTATCCAAGGCCATGCTTCTCCGCCTCCTCGGTCAGCTCATCGAGGATCGATTTGCGATGCGCGTCGTCCTTCTCCTTGTAGGCCATGAGATCGGCCGCGAGGATGCGACGGTGGGTCCCCACCATCCGGAACGGGATCTGCTTGGAGTCGAGCAAGCTCACGAGGTGCGGACGCGAGACATTCAGCAGGTCGGCGGCTTCCTGGGTCGTCAGCTCCGCGTGGACCGGGACGATCGTCACGGCGTTGCCGTTGGCCATCTGCCCGAGCACCTCAAGGAAGAGATCGAACGCCTCTCGCGGCACGGTCACCGACACGGCGCGTCCCTCGCCATCGGGACGGACCTGCACGGTACGTGAAGCCGTCTTCTTCCGAGGTAGGGTCTCGAGCGCGCGCAGCGCGGCCTTCGCCTCCTCGGAAGCCTTTGGCGAGGGCAGTCTCACAGGGGCGGCTTGCATGGGAAAAGGCTAGCTTACATACGAAACAAGTGCAACAACCGAAACAACCGAAAGAGGGCAGGGGCACTGGATGACTTTTGCCGCACCGGTCGGGCTAGACAAGGACGACGTCGCGCGGGGCTTCGCGGTTCTTGGTTCGTCTGACGCCGGGGACTCAAAGAGGGGAGCGGTAGCGACGGCTCGCGCGTGACGAGCACGCCTTCACGGCCTCGCACAGCCAATCTGGCTCCCGCGAGTACTGTCACAAGCGGCAAGCAACCTCGGGGATGGCCTGCGCCACGTCGACGGGGGCCTCGCCGAGCTCGCGCCACCGGCGCACGTCGCGCTCGTAGGTCCGCAGCATCCCAAGGGACGTGTGCCCCGTCCGGTCCGTGATCCAGAGCGCGTCCTTGCCCGCGTACATGGCGGCCGTCACGAAGA
>CAZVPE010000439.1:0-3358 GCA_964628155.1 uncultured Polyangiaceae bacterium
TCCTACGATGGCGACACCGATCCGATTCATGGCGAGCTTTCTCGATGGCGGTGCAATGGTGAGCTAGCGAGCCCTGGCCGCATGCTTCCAAAGCAGTTTTTTCTTCGTATCGTCGATGATTCGCGGGAACTTGCCTTGCACGTTGCCCCGCGTGACCTCCTCAAGGAAGAGGCGTGCCCCGCCGCTCGCGAGGGGCACGACGCACGGCGCTAGCAGTGCGACGTCCCCCTCCCGATGCTCGCGGTAGACTCGGTTCTGCCTGCACAGCCCCTCGTCGAACGCTTTTGCGAATGCGTTCAAGTCCTGCGGTGCGGCCCCCTCCTGAAATTCGACGAACAACTGGTAGCGCGACTTCGCGCTTCCCGCGACTCCTACGTCTGCTGCGGCGCCGAATTCCACGGTGGTGCACGGACAAGATCGAAGCGCGTGGTTTACCGCCGCTTCGATCTCGACGTGCGTAGTCAGCTCTTGGGTCAGAGACAAGCACCCCGAAAGGCGCCCCATGAACTCGATGCGCGGCGGATCCACGGAGGTGAAGCGCACGATGTCACCTAGTTCGTATGCGTAGAGCCCGGAGACCGTGGTCACCACGATGCTGTACGGGCGGCCGTCTTCGACCGCCCAGAGGGGCACACGCTTGGGAGACGCGCTTTCGCGCGACTCGAGCGGGACGAACTCGAAGAACGTGCCCCTGTGCGGCAGCATGAGCAAGCCCGGCGCGCCGCCGAAGTCGGACGCTCCGTACACGCCGCCTTCCGTCGCGTTGTACGTGTCGACGAGGGTGACGTCGTCTCGCCCGATGAAATCTCGGATGACCGGCAGATAGGGCGCGGCGGCAACGCCGCCCCCGAAAAGAACGCGCAAATTCGGCCACACGTCCGAGACCGTCGCGGCGGCTCGACCGCGCGTGCGCGCGGCCTCCAGCACCTTCTCGAAGAGCAGCGTGAACCAGCAGGTCGTCCCGGCGACGGCTCGCACGTCGTGATCGAGGTACCGAGCGGCGATCACCCGGAGCTTGTCTTCGTAGTTGGGGATCGTGCGCACGTCGCCTTCCGGCAAGTACACCGGCCGGCTGACGATGGGCATCTTGGTCATCATGAGCGCGGGGTTCGACGTGACGAGGGTCGGACCCTCGCGGCGCATCGTCGTCGGCGGAAAAAGTCCGAGCGTGAATCCGGTGAGCAAGTCTTCGTCACCCGACCATCGCAGGTAGCGCATCAGCACGTCGGATCCGGCGCGCTGCTGCAGCCGAATCTGTCGGTCGCCGATCGGCAAAAACTTTGGGCGTCCCTGATTCGAACTCCCCGACGAGTTGCCGAAGTACCGTACGAACTCCGGGACGAGGAGATTTTGCTCTCCACCGCGCATTCGATCGATGTAGGGCGAGAACGAGTCGTAGTCGCCGACTCCGACGCGACTCACGAAGTCTTCGTAACCGCGGATCCGCGCAAAGTCGTGTGCCCGACCGAATTCCGTGTTCTTGGCGTGGTCCAGGAGCGAGACGAGCGTCTTTTCTTGGACGCGCCGGAGGTGCCGGAGCGCGCGGTCCCACGCGGCGACCTGGACGCGCGCGACCTGGCCGAGCACACGGCCGACGGCGCGAGGATAGGCGGATTGAACGAGCACGCGAGCGGCCGCACTACCCTTCGAGGCTTGGTCGAAACGAAGCGACATGCCGTCGGTGAGCGGGGCGTGCTCGGACATCTCGGTCATCGGACTCGTCATAGTGTTTCCGAGGGGCCAAGCTCAAGTGGTCGTGCACACCTTTACGACGGGCAGCGGGGGAAGGACACCGGGCGGGACCAATTGCAGCTTCACGTCGACCTCGGAGAGCGAGTTGCACAGGGGTAGAGAGCGCAGCTAGGGAAGCCGAGCCCTTGCGAAAGTGCAAGGGGGATGCTCTGACCCGACTACCTGTGCGAAGCGCATTTTGCGTGTGGATGAGCTCTTACCGCGCGGTCGCACGAAGCCGGGAACCGGGATCCGCGCAAGGTCCGGGGTGCGAGCGTCGCATTTTTTCGAGTTCTTTTCGCTTCGCGGAGCCGCGTCCCGTCGCAATGTGCGTCACGGCGTTCGCACTGGTGATGCTTAGTGCGAACGCCGGGTACGCATCCGAGCCAAACGCCCCAGACGGTCCCGTCCCGCTCAAGCCTCGTCGCTACGAGTTTGCGGGCTTTCCAATCCTGGGGGGTAGCACGGACATCGGAGTCCAGTTTGGCGGGGCCGCCACCTTGACGAGGTTTTTCGACGGTGCCCTGCCTTACCTCTGGAACATCGATCTCTTGCTCTCGGCGAGCCTGAAGGACGATGAGACGGGGTTTCACTTGGTGCAACAGAGTCACGTGCTGCGCCTCGATGCGCCCGGGCTCTTCGGAGGCGAGGCGCGACTCGACGCGCGCGCGACGTATCTGCGTACGATCAACGCCGGCTACTACGGCCTGGGCAATGCGACGGCGGTCCAACTTCTCCCGGGCCAGACGAGCCTCGGGCGACGGTACCAATACCTCCAGCAGGAGGGATGGCTGCGGACGATCGCCCGTCTGCGCACGGGAACGCTCGTCGATTTGGCCCTCGCGGGCAATCTCCGTTACGAGGCGCCCGCGGCGTATGTGGGCTCGAAGTTGGCGGCGGACTTGGATACGCGGAGCGGCCCCGCCGTCGTCGGGGGACAGTCCGCGCTACTCGGATCGTTCACGGCGGGAGCCATGATCGACACGCGCGACAGCGAGTTCGTCACCACACAGGGCATCTTTTATCAGCTCGGCATCGCGGCGACGGCCGGAAGCGCCGAGGGGGTGGCGAACGGCGAGCTTGCGGCGGTGCTCTCGCATTATGCACCGCTCGGCGGTCCGTTCGTTTTCGCGAGCCGCATCTTCGCGAGCTTCCGGTTCGGTCGCGTTCCGTTCTACGACTTGCAGACGGGCGGAGCGTTCGAGCCCGAGTCGCTGCTCGGCGGCGACCAGGGCGTGCGTGGCGTTCCGATTGGGCGGTACGCGGGACTGATCAAAGCCGTGGCCAACGTGGAAGTTCGATGCACCCCATTTCCGCGCTTTCGAGTCCTCGGCGAGCGATTCCGCGTAGGCACGACCACGTTCTTGGACGCCGGCCGGGTGTGGAGCGATTACAGCGCGATTTCGGCGGCCGACGGGACGTCCCTCGGTTTGAAGTACGGCATCGGCGGCGGGATCTTCATCCAGTGGGGCGAGGCGGCCATCTTCCGAATGGAGGCCGCGTATTCGCCGGATGCGGTCTCGGAGAACCCCGGCTTTCCGCTGGGCATTTACGTATCGGACGGACTGATGTTCTAGAGCACCGAACGGTTTGAGGGACCGAGGATTTGCTGCGAGTTTCGAGCAGC
>CAZVPE010000440.1:0-3351 GCA_964628155.1 uncultured Polyangiaceae bacterium
AAGGATTGCGTCTCCCTCCCGCGGCCAACCGATGAGAACAACGAGGCTCGCCGGGCCGATCGGATCGTGCGCCTTATGCGTCGCCGCGGCATGCGGTGCGGGCGATGCCATCTCGAGAAACGGCAAAGCGGGCAAAGACAGCGGTGCCCTCGGCGCCGGTGCATCGACTCCCGCCGATGGCGCAAGCGGGGAGGGAGCGGCCACTTCCGACTCTCCTCCCACATCGAGTGACGCGGACGTCTTCGCAGACTCTCCCGAGGCAGGCAACGACGAAGCAACCGTGGACTCCGGAGTCCAGGAGACGGCGATTGCTTTGTCCTTGGGCGGGTCCACCGCCTGCGCGCTCACGTCGAGTGGCGGAGTCGAGTGCTGGGGGTCCCGGCTCGGGAGCGCTCTCAAGGGGACGTTCAGCTCGGTGCCCGAGCCCGTGGCCGGACTCGAGAGCGGCGTGACGGCCATATCCGTGGCGACCTTCTCCGCGTGCGCTCTCACGACGAGCGGAGCCGTCGAGTGCTGGGGCGACAATACGAGCGGCTTGCTCGGGAACGATGCGGTGGATGGTTCGAGCGCGGTTCCCGAACCCGTCAGCGGTCTCGCGGATGGCTTGACGGCCATTTCGGTCGGGAGTTCCTTCGCATGCGCGGTCGCACGCGGAGGCGCACAGTGCTGGGGCAGCAACTATCCGTCCGGTGGCCGCGGGGACAACTCGGTGGGCTCCGGCTCCACGGTTCTTCCCATGCCCGTCGTCGGTCTCGCAACCGGTGTGACCGCGATAGTCTTGGGGGACACCTCCGCCTGCGCGCTCACGGAAAGCGGAGGAGTTCAGTGCTGGGGGCCCATCGCGCAAGTCGGCACGTTCGTAAGCGTTGCCGCGATTCCGGTTCCGGTCACGGGCCTCTCGAGCGGTGTGACCAGCTTATCCGTAAGAGATCGATTCGCCTGCGCCCTCAGCGCGAGCGGAGTGCAGTGCTGGGGCGACACGCCCGCTTTGGGCCCTTTCGGGTTTCCGACCTACCCTCCGGGAGCCGTCGTGGGCCTCTCGAGGGGGGTGAAGGTCATCGCGGCGGGGCTGTCCTCGGCGTGCGTGCTCACCGCGAGCGGCGGGATTGAATGCTGGGGCGACAATTCGAGCGGTCAGCTCGGGAACGGGTCCGCTTTGAGTTGGAGCTCGGTTCCAGTCGCGGTTACGGGGTTCGCGGGCGCCAGCAAACCGTGACCGCCGGACCAAAGTCGAGGAATGCGTCATGGGGTGGACCAACCTGAAGCGAGTACGACGGCTGGGATTGGTCGCGACCGTGTGGAGTGCACTTGGGTGCAGCGGGAACGACGCGGCCTCGGGAATCGGCGATTCGGAATCTCTCGAGGACGGGCGGTCGCGCGGAAGCATGGGCGGACAAGCCGCAGATTCCGGCTCGGCCAGAACCGGCTCAACCCATCCGCAAGCCGCCGCCGACGCATCCGGCTCGGGTGATGCTGCAAACACCTCCTGCGCCGATCCCCTGACGTTCGCGGACCCCGACGTGGAGACCGTGGTGCGGCTGGGCATCGGGCTGCCGAGCCGGCCGCTCCATGCGGCCGACGTGGCGGGCCTTACCGACTTGGACTTCGAACTCGTGTTTCCTACCGGCGGACTTGTGCTCTGTCCTCCCGACGGAGGCCCGGAAGTCGGCCAATGTACCGAATACCCCAGTACACCACGGGCCGACGGGTATATTACGTCGCTGCTCGGGGTCGAATGCCTCCCCAGCGTGCGCTCGGTCGAAGTCGACCCCTTCTTTCTGGACCTCACGCCGCTTGCGGCTCTTCCGAATCTCGCCGCCCTCTATTTCGGTCCTGCCCAAGAGTCCAGTTTTCCGCGCTTGCCTCAGGTCACCGCGCTCAACGCGTCCGTCGACGGAAACACGACGGCGATCTTGATGGCATTGCCCTCGCTGCGATCGCTGCAATTGAACGGTGGTGACTTCAGTACGAATGCGGCTCGTTGGGCGCTTTGGGGGCTTACGGGACTCACAAGTCTCAGCGTGCCGAGAAGCGAGCTAGTCGACACGGTCCCTCTATCGCAGCTGATCAATCTGACGGACGCGAACCTCAGCGGAAACCATATTCAGGACATTTCGCAGCTTTCGACGCTCCCGGAGCTCAGGACCCTCGACTTGAGCGACAACGAGATCGGCGATCTGGCACCCTTGGTCGCCAACCCGATCTTCGGGTTCGGAAGCGCCCTCGATGTTACGGGCAATGCATTGGACTGTACGAAGCAAGACATCGCGACGCTGCGGGCAAGAGGCGTGACCGTACTTACGGACTGTCCGTGAGTACAGCAGCGGGGCGATCGTCCGCGAGCCCCCGAGCTCACGGAGGATGAGGTCCGCGGGTCTGCGACAGCGACCACAAGCTGGCGCTCGACGGACCCTCCCGCCGCAAGACCAGGGAGCTCGCCTCCGAGAGTTGAACGCTACCCCTCGCGACACTACTTTCGACGCCCACATGCCTGTTGCTGCCTCCATGGGCGTCACTCTCGGCTTCGCCGTGCTTGCGATTGCGGTCGCGATCCTATTCGTCGTCGGCAACCTGGTAGCATCGCGACGCCTTGGCGATGATCCTCGCGTTGCCAATCGAATCGCAGCTCGCGCTCTCGTGGGTGTCGCAGCGTGGATGGTGTTGACGGCCCTTGCAGCCGCCAGCGGCGTTCTGGCGCGCTTCGACTCGAGACCGCCGCCGATTGCGGGTCTGTTTCTCGCCGTCTTCGCGGTCTCGAGCGCGATCGGCTTCACGCGGGCAGGCGACCGCCTCGCGCGGGGGCTTCCGCTCACTGCGCTCGTCGGCGTGCAGGGGTTTCGCCTGCCGCTAGAGCTGGTCATGCACCAGGCCGCGCGCGACGGGCTGATGCCCGCACAGATGTCGTTCTCCGGATGGAACTTCGACATCGTTACCGGAGCAACAGCGATCGCGCTCGCGGTTCTAATCGGGGCCGGGCGAGCGCCGCGGGCGCTCATCGTCGCCTGGAACGCCCTGGGAATCGCCTTGCTTACTGGGATCCTCAGTCTCGCGCTCGCCTCCACTCCAACGATTCACGCGTTCGGCAAGGATGCGCGCGCCGTCAATACGTTCGTTGCGTACGTGCCGTTCGTTTGGCTCCCTGCGGTGCTCGTCGTCGCCGCAATCGTGGGTCACATCGTCATCACAAGGAAGCTCCTCATGGACGAGAGTTCCAAGGTCTCGCATGGCCGCACGATGCTAAATATCTGAGGCGCGTTCCCGGTCCCTGGTGATTCGCGATTCTGGTTGGAGACCATCGGTGCTTCGCAAAGAGGAGGATGTTTCAAAAACACCCTGATAGAGAGACAAACG
>CAZVPE010000441.1:0-3327 GCA_964628155.1 uncultured Polyangiaceae bacterium
CCGCTGAGCTACCCGCCCCACTCGTCCTGTCCGCGAGTGACCCGGGCCGGCCACTCTACGCATGCGGAGGGCTCGGTCAAGCGCGAAGTCATGCCGGCGGCGGTGTCGCGGGTTCCGGCGCCCCAGGATGCGCCTTTCCAGGGACGTCCGCTGGCGGCGCGACGGCGGCCGGAACGCGTGGGACCGCGTCGCTGGGAATTGTTACGAGCTCTCCATCGCGATACTCCCACCGCTCCCGCGGGGTACCCAGGAGCGCAGCCGTCGCGGGCAGGCAAAGCGCCTCGCGAAGGACTTCGTCCATGTGCTCCACGAGTACGATGCGCGTCGACTTCAGCACGCGCCTCGGTACCTCGCGCAGATCCTTCCTGTTCTCCTTCGGGATGACGACAGTCGTGATGCCGCTTCGGTGTGCCGCCAAGAGTTTCTCCTTGACTCCCCCGATTGGCATGACTCTCCCGCGTAACGTGATCTCTCCCGTCATCGCGAGATCTCGTTTCACGGGGACTTTGATGAGTGCACTCGCAAGGCTGGTGGCCATGGTGACCCCGGCGCTCGGTCCATCTTTTCGGACGAACTCGGGGAAGTGCACGTGGACATCCACCTTCTGGTAGAAGTCCGCGTCCAGTCCCAATGCCTCGGCGCGGGATCGGACGTAGCTCATTGCGGCTTGGGCGCTCTCCTCCATGCCCTTCTCGAGCAGCCCGGTGATGGCGAGCTTGCCCTTGCCGGGAACGACCGCGACTTCACAGGCGAGAAGCTCTCCGCCGCCATTCGACGTCACGCTGAGGCCGTTGGTCAGGCCGATTTCGTCGTGCTCTTCTTTCTTCCCGACACGGTACTTCGGCACTCCGAGGTATCGCGGCACGTCCTTGGCGACGATCTCGATCGGCTTCTTCCCTTCGTTGACGACCTGGCGCGCTACCTTGCGGGAAATGCTCGCAATCTCGCGCTCCAGCGAGCGAACCCCCGCCTCTTTCGTGTAGTGATGGATGACGGTACGGAGGGCGTTTTCCGTCACGGTAAAAGGAACTTCCTCCAGCCCGCACTCCCTGCGCTGCCGGGGCACGAGATACTTGACTGCGATGTTGAGCTTCTCGAACTCGGTATATCCACTGAGCTGGATGATCTCCATCCTATCCTGCAGCGGGATCGGGATACCTCCGAGCGTATTGGCCGTCGTGATGAACATCACGTCCGAGAGGTCGTAGTCGAGATCGAGGTAGTGGTCGTTGAAGCTATGGTTTTGCTCCGGGTCGAGGACTTCGAGCAACGCAGCTGCGGGATCACCCCGAAAGTCGGTCGACATCTTGTCGACTTCGTCGAGCAAGAAGACCGGGTTGTTCGTCGCCACCTTCCGCACGGATTGAATCAGCTTGCCAGGCATTGCTCCGATGTACGTGCGCCTGTGGCCGCGAATCTCGGCTTCGTCACGCACCCCACCGAGCGACAGCCGGACGAACTTCCGGCCCGTGGCGCGCGCAATGCTCTTGGCGAGACTGGTCTTGCCCACTCCGGGAGGGCCGACGAAACAAAGAACCGGCCCCTTGAGCTTCTTGGTCAGTGCTTGGACTGCGAGGTATTCGAGAATGCGCTCTTTGATCTTCTTGAGGCCATAGTGGTCTTCTTCGAGAATCTCCTCGGCCTTCTTGAGATCGTACGTTTCCTCGCTCTTTTCGTACCAGGGAAGGCCGATGATCCAGTCGATGTAATTTCGAACGACGGTCGCCTCGGCGCTCGTCGGATGCATCATCTTCAGCTTCTTGAGTTCCTTCTTGACCTTCGCTGAGCCCTCTTTGCTCATCCGTTTGGTCTTCAGGGTCTCTTCGATTTCCTGGATCTCGTTCTTGAACTCATCGCGTTCGCCGCCACCAAGCTCTTTCTGGATGGCCTGCATCTGCTCGTTGAGGTAATATTCCTTTTGCGTCTTCTCCATTTGCTTCTTGACGCGGGACCGGATCTTCTTTTCGACTTGAAGGATCTCGATCTCGGCCTGCATGAGCTCGTGCAGGCGTTCAAGGCGTTTGGAAGCGTCCTCCATCTCGAGCAGCTGCTGCCGATCCACCAGCTTGATGGTCGGCAAATTGGCGACGATCGTGTCCGATAGGCGGGCCGGGTCGTCGATCGTCTGCACACTCATCAGCACTTCGGGCTGAACTTTCTTGTTCAGCTTCACGTACATCTCGAAGGCAGCCTGCACGCTGCGCATCAGGGCCTCGATCTCGACGCCTCCTTGGCTGGCGTCCAGGATCTCCTCGACCTCGACGACGAAGAACTCGTCAGTCTGCGCGAAGCGCTTGATGCACGCGCGGCGCTTTCCTTCGACGAGAACCTTCACGGTGCCGTCCGGAAGCCGCAAAAGCTGCATTACGGTTCCAAGGGTTCCGACTCCGAAGATGTCGTCCGGCGTCGGCTCGTTCGTCTTTGCGTTCTTCTGCGCGGCTAGAAAAATGTCCTTGTCTCGCGCCATTGCCGCATCGAGCGCATTGATCGATCGCTCCCGCCCCACGAAAAGCTGGGATACCATGTGGGGAAATACGATGATGTCTCGCAACGGAAGAAGAGGTACCGTTCGCCTCCTCCCGCCAAGCGGACCTTTCCCGTCGCTTTCCTTATTGAAGAACATGACGACGCCTTACCTGGCAGGCCTTCTGGCTTCCGGCTTCTGACGGCTAGAGCGCGCATCCGAAGCCGTGGTCTGTCCCCACCTCACGCCAGCTCGGCTTCCTTCTGATAAACAATGAGCGGCGACTCTCGCTTGGTGATGACGTCCTCGTTCACGACGACCTCTTTAATGCCGTTTCGCGACGGAATCTCGTACATGATGTCGAGCATCGCGTGCTCGAGAATGGCGCGTAAACCGCGAGCGCCGGATTGACGGAGCAGCGCTTCCTTGGCGACGGCTTGAAGGGCACCCTTGGTGAACTTCAGCTTCACGCCGTCCATCTCGAAGAGCTTCTGGTACTGCTTGACGAGCGCGTTCTTAGGCTTCGTCAAAATGTCGACCAGGGCGTCCTCGTTGAGCTCATGGAGCGTAGCCAGCACCGGCAGGCGCCCGATGAACTCAGGGATGAGTCCGAACCGGAGGAGGTCTTCGGGCTGCACCTGCTCGAGGAGTTCGCCGAGCTTGTAGTCCTTCTTGCTCTTAATGTCCGCGCCGAACCCGAGCGTCTGCTGACCGATGCGCCGCTGGACGATTTGCTCGAGCCCGACGAACGCGCCGCCGCAGATGAACAAGATATTCGTCGTGTCGACCTGCAGGAAGTCTTGCTGCGGATGCTTGCGCCCGCCCTTGGGGGGAACGTTGGCGATCGTCCCCTCGATGATCTT
>CAZVPE010000442.1:0-3325 GCA_964628155.1 uncultured Polyangiaceae bacterium
CAAAGCACAATCGACGTTCGCATCCGCCGCAAGGATAGCGCGCGCTTGCAACACGTCGCCCCTCTCAGAACACAATACCGAGCACCAGGCGCGCGGTGGCCCGCGGACAGACCGGCATCGAAACCGGGGACCGTCACTTCGCCCCGGCAGGTGGGAGAGCCCGCCCAGCGGAAGGAAGACGCCGTACTGGAGCATCGTGAAAAAGCCGCCAATCTTGTTGGGATCGTCATTGAGCGAAACGCCTTTCGACTGATGGTAGAGCGTGGCATCGAGCTCGACTCCGAGGTCGCTCGCGTGCCCGGGCGCCTGAATGAATTCGCTCCCGCGGCTCCAGACGACCGCGGCCCCGCCGCCCAGCTTCTCGCCGTCCGGATGCCGGATGAAGTCGTGGTCGACGCTCGGCCAGAAATAGTACGAACTTCGAGAGTGTAGGAAGCCGTAGCCGATCCGAGGGACGAAGCGGCTGCCGGGGTCCAAAACTGTCACGTCCGTTGGGCTCGTGACAAGTCGTGGAACTCATTGGACGGCAGGATGTGCGGGACATCGCCCGCCGACCGCGTAGGATGGTTGAATATGGCCGACTGGAGCGCTTTCCGGTGGAAGGGAAGTCTCGGCGGACTGCTCTTCGGCATTCACACGTTCGGTTGCGGCGGAGCCACTGCACCGTCGACGCCCCACGCCGACTCAGGGGCCCCTTTGAACGGCCCGAACACGGCAACCGGCGACGGCGGCCAGGGGCGCCCCCAAGCGGAGGCGTCCGCCCCGGAAGCAGGCCTTTCCGCCGACGCCGACTCCAGCCATTGGTCTTGGCACAATTGCGGCGCGATCCCGGCGACACCGTCCGCCGCGCAGGCCGCGTTTCTCCCCACCGGCGAGGTGGTGGTTTCGTACGAAGACGGAAGCATCTCGGTTCTCACGCCGGGTTCGCCGCTGCAAGCGCGGTCACTCGTGGATGCGAACCCGTTGACCGCCACGCAAGATGCCTTCGTCCTCTCGTTGGACGGGGCGCTACTCGCCAAGAGCAGCGGACCGGAGATCACCGTGTGGAGCACGACGGACGGTTCGCCACTGCATCATCTCGTTCTGCCGCTGGAATGTGCATCCGGCGCTCCGCAGTTTTCGGCGGAAGCCGACTACCTCCTCGAAACCGGGGGACCGGCGACGTGCATCTGGCGGCTGGCCGACGACGCACAGATTGCCGAAATGCAGGGCCCCAATCCGCTGGTCGCCATCCGGGGCGCCATGCTCTACGCGATCAACGTGACGCCGGCCGAATTGTCGCCGGGCACGAGCCCGATGACGCTCGTGAGCTACGTGCTGCCTACGGGACCTTGTGTTGCTCCCTGCCCGTCCCCGGTGCAAGTCGCGCAGATTCCGTTGCAGGCCCCTGCGGGCTGGATGGCGACGAATACGGACGCGGTGCGAATCTCGCCGCGCGGCGATGCGGTGGCCGCCGTTTCGGGTGCGATGGGTGGGACCGTTGGGAAGGCTATTTGGAGATTCGACGGAAGCCTCGCCTATTTGTCGTTCGTGCCTAATCTCGGGCTGCCGTTCTTCTCCCCTTCGGGGGATCGTGTGCTCCTGGCGGACCAGGTGGTCGACGTGGAAAGCGCCAGCCTCGATTTCCTGCTCTCCGATCAAGCCGTGCTCCTTGCTTCGGACACGTCCTCGGCTCTCGACGGCACCGGTCGGCGACTCGCGAGGTGGACCGATGATCGCGATGGCCGGGTGGAGCTCTATGACTTGCCCAGTGGCAACGCCGGCCAGGTCTTGGGCGTGCTGGCACCGGCGGGCCCGGGCATCTTTCCGACTGATCTGTCGGTATCCAAAGACGGCACCTTTCTGCTGACCGCAGACATTCGGGTGGCATTCCTCTGGCGCCTCGACCCTGACTTCGGCCAATCCAGCATTCTATCCGCAAACGGCGTTCCTTTCTCGAGCCTCCTTTACGACGCCCGATTTTCGACGGACGGCGGCGCGCAGGTGCTTTCGGGCGATGGATACGTCGCTCTTTCGACGAGCTCGGACGATATCCTCTTCTCGGACGTTGGGAATCCCGTGGTCCCCGATTGCATTGTCACAGGCGCGCGTTTTTCGCCGCAGGGCGACCGGCTGCTCCTTGGTGGATACGACGCCGACGTGCAAGTGCTGCGCACGAGCGACAACACGCAACTCGTGCAACTGCCGGCCGGCCAGTGCAATGCTCGCGCTGCTTTCAACGCGGATGAGACCCTCGTTGCGACGACGGAACCCGGGCTGTTCAGGGCTTCGGATTGGTCGCCGCTTTGGAGATCGCCGGGGCCCGCGACGGGCGGCGCCTCGCCGCTGGCGCCCCTCGCGGACGTGCAGTTCAGCCCGGATGAAACGGAGCTCCTGCTCAGCCAATGCCTCGCGGACATCCCGCCGCCGTGCACACACGCGCTCTACTCCGTGGCAGACGGCAGCCTGCTGCGCAACTTGCCCAGCCTTCAAGGAACGCGCGCCCGGTTCTCGCCGGACGGAAGCTGGGTGGTCTCCGGCACCACGCTGCTTCATCTCGCCGACAACGAACAGCGGGTTTTCGATTCTCTATCCGTTCTTGCGACGTTTGCTCCCAATGGAGACATCATCGCCGTCTTGACCGACAATTCCCTCGCGCGGTATTGCCTGACGAAGTGACTCGGCCGCCCCAATTCACGGCGAAGTGGGCACTGCCACGAACTCGTCGATGTTCGGTTGGAGCGTGATCTCGGTGCGCCGGTTGTGCGATCGCCCTTCCTTTTCTCCTGCTCGACCCGCTGGGAAGAGACGTGCTGCATCGACGAGGGGATCATGGGAGCCCAAGAAGAGGGCGCGTCTGGCGGAGCCTGGGACGGCGCCGCCGCCGCGAGCACGATCGGCAAACTGCTCCAGAAGCCCGGGCACGTCGGCCCAGCAGCGCTGAGCTGTCGCTCCGATCGTGCATCGAGCCGCAGAGCGTGTGGGGGGTCACTCGCTGCGAGCTGGCTTCGCGACGACGGCCGCAAAGAAGGGCAAGCGCCTCGCGATCATGCGGCGAACGCTTCACCGAAGGGGCTCCTTCGAACATTTCGTTGGGGGCCTCTTTATTTCGCGCCGAAGGCTCGTCTCCTCACTTAGGACGGACCACGACTTTGCGGTCTGGCCGAACGCGCCGTGGCACACTTTGGCTCGCGCGCGATGCATTGATTTAGAGGAACTGAGGCGGCACGTAGATTGCTCGGGCGGGGACTCGGAGGGGAGCGCATGAAGCTTCGATTGGTGGCTCGGTGGTGTAGCTTCATCGGTTTGATCGCAGCGGCGTGCTCACCCACCGAATCGCCGCCGG
>CAZVPE010000443.1:0-3322 GCA_964628155.1 uncultured Polyangiaceae bacterium
TTGATCTCCTTCAGGCTCTTGCGCCCGAAGTTCTTCGTCTTCAGCATGTCTTGCTCGGTCCGCTGAACGAGCTCGCCGATGAGCTGAATGTTCGCGTTCTGAAGACAGTTCGCGCTGCGCACGCTCAGCTCGAGCTCGTCCACGCTGCGAAAGAGGTTCTCGTTGAGCGGCTCTTCTTCGGAGCTGGACGCGGAGTATTGCGTCTCCTCGGTCTCCTCGAAGTTGATGAAGATCGAGACCTGCTCCTTCAGAATCTTCGCCGCGTAAGCGACCGCATCCTGCGGTTTCAGGCTCCCGTTCGTCCAGACCTCGAGCGTCAGCTTGTCGTAGTCGGTCTGCTGCCCGACGCGCGCGTTGGTCACGGTGTAGTTGACCTTACGGACCGGCGAGAAGAGCGCGTCGATGGGGATGGTTCCAATCGGCATCGTCGGGGTCTTGTTGCGCTCGGCCGGGACGTAACCGCGGCCGACGCTCACCGTGAGCTCCACGACCAGCGGGCCCTTCTTGTCGAGCGTCGCAATGACGTGGTCCGGATTGAGCACCTGGAGTCCGTCGACGAGCTGGATGTCGCGCGCGTGAACGGCGCCAGGTCCTTCCTTCTCGATGCGGACGGTGTACGTCTTCGCGTGCGCGGCCTTGAGAACGACCTCTTTCAGGTTCAGCACGATGTCCGTCACGTCTTCCACGACGTCGGTCACCGACGTGAACTCGTGCAGCGCGCCCTCGATGCGAACGGCGGTGATGGCGGCGCCCTGCAGAGAAGAGTGAAGGATGCGGCGCAGCGAATTACCGATGGTAATCCCATAGCCGCGCTCCAGCGGCTCCGCCGTGAACTTCCCGTAGAAGTCCGTGAGCGTGTCGCTCTCGATGTGGATGCCCCGGGGACGAATGAGATCACGCCAATTGCGAGTGATGATGTTCGATGCGGTCATTGCTCCATCCTTCTCTGCTCGATGTTCACGCGGCGATCCCGGCGCGCCTTCGAACCCGCTCTCCAGCGGACGCCCGTCGCCTGCCCGTGTGGGTCCCTAATGAATCAAAATCATCGTGAGTAATACTCGACCACGTACTGCTCGCGAATGGCCGGCTCGTTCAGCTCCTCGCGGACCGGCGCACCTTTGAACGTGCCCGTGAAGTTGTTCTTGTCGAGCTCGAGCCAAGAGAGCTGGGGTCGCTTGTCGACCTGCGCGAGCGACGCCACGACTTCCTTGATCTCGCGGCTCTTCGGTCGAATCTCGACCTTGTCACCCGCCCGCAAGATGACGCTGGGGATGTCGTTGCGCTTTCCGTTCACCAGGACGTGCCCGTGCCTGACGATCTGCCGCGCTTGCGCGCGAGTGAACGTGAAGCCGAGACGCTGGACGACGTTGTCGAGCCGCGATTCGAGGAGGCCGAGCATCTGCTCGCCGGTGCGTCCCTTCCGCCGCGCGGCGTCGAAGTAATACTTCTGGAACTGCCGCTCGAGCACGCCGTAGATCCGGCGAACCTTCTGCTTCTCGCGAAGGCGGATCGCGTATTCGCTGAGCTTGACGCGAGCCTGGCCGTGCTGGCCTGGCGGATAGGGCCGGCGGGTGTAGGAGCACTTCTCCGTGTAGCAGCGCTCGCCCTTGAGAAAGAGCTTCATCCCTTCCCGGCGGCAGAGCTTACAGACGGGTCCATGATAACGAGCCATTCGTTCCTCTTTCCTCGGCCGCCCAGCCGGGCGGCGAAAACCGGTTTACGCGCTCGAGCGCTTCGTCCCGGACCGGCGCGCGACCAAAACGTCCCGCGCCGGGAACTTCTCAATGCAATCAGACGCGACGCCTCTTCGGCGGACGACATCCGTTGTGCGGCACGGGCGTGACGTCTCGAATCAACGTGACCTTGAAGCCCACGGCCTGGAGCGCACGGAGGGCACTCTCGCGTCCAGCCCCCGGGCCTTTCACGAACACGGCGATCGAGCGCATCCCGTGCTCCATCGCTTTGCGCGCCGCTTCTTCCGCGGCGAGCTGGGCGGCAAACGGAGTGCTCTTGCGGGACCCCTTGAAGCCGCGCGAACCCGCGCTGGACCACGCCACGGTGTTGCCGTTGACGTCGGTGATCGTCACCACCGTGTTGTTGAACGTTGATTGGATGTGGGCGATCCCCGTCGCCACGTTCTTCTTCACCCTCTTTTTCTGGGCCTTGGGCTTCGGGCCTGCGCCGGAAGTACCCGGGGAGGGGGGGATGCTGGTCTTCGCCTGCGACATGACTTGTGGACTCCTCGACGACTAACTCGTGGGACTCTTGCGCGCACGGGTAATCATTCCCTTGCGGGGACCCTTGCGCGTGCGAGCGTTGGTATGCGTGCGCTGGCCGTTGACCGGCAGCCCTCGCCTGTGGCGGAGCCCCCGATAGCATCCGAGGTCCATCAAGCGCTTGATGTTCATCTGCACTTCGCGACGCAGATCGCCTTCGACCTTGTAGTCCGCCTCGAGCGCCTCACGGATCTTCCGGATCTCGGCCTCGGTCAGCTCTTCGGTCATCTTGTTGGGCGCGATCCCGGTCTTGGCGCAAATGATGCGCGCTGCGGCCTTACCGATGCCGTAGAGATACGGTAGGGCGTACACGATGTGCTTGTGGCGGGGGAGGTCGACGCCTGCGATGCGGGCCATGGTTCTCTCTTCTCTTAACCTTGCCGCTGCTTATGCCGCGGGTTTTCGCAGATGATCCGCACGACGCCTTTGCGGCGGACCACCTTGCACTTGTCGCAAATCTTCTTGACGCTCGGCCGAACTTTCACGGCTCAATTCCTTCTTCCCGGGCTCACTTGTGACGGTAGGTGATGCGCCCGCGGCTCGGGTCGTAGGGGCTCACTTCAGCGGTGACGCGGTCACCGGGCAGGATCCGAATGTAGAACTGCCTCATCCTTCCACTGATCGTCGCGAGGACGACGAGGCCGTTGTCACACTTGACGCGAAACATCGCGTTGGGCAGTGCCTCTTGGACGACACCGTCGAACTCCAGCTTGTCGCCCTTGGGCTCCTTTCGCTCCCGACGTTCAGCCATGGAAGGAAGGTCCTTCTTGCTTCACTCCGCCGGGATTCGTCTCTCCGTTTCCGAGCGCTTGGAGGACGCGCGCGGTTACCTCGTCTACAGTGCCTCCTCCATCCACTTTTCTGAGAATCCCAAGCTTCTCGTAATAGGGGAGGAGCTCGGCGGTCATTGCCTCGTACGTGTCGAGGCGCTTTCCTACGACCTCCTCGCGGTCGTCCGCCCGGTGCTCAAGGTCCGCGCCAGGGGGGGCTGGGTTGTACTTCAAGTGGTAAATCTGTCCAGTGCGTTTGTCGGTCCGGCGGAGCAC
>CAZVPE010000444.1:0-3307 GCA_964628155.1 uncultured Polyangiaceae bacterium
TTCGCGTCGATGAAGACCCGCGTCACGCAGGTCTACGGTGCGCGACGGCGTCCGGGTCGAGGCCGAGCGCCCGCACTTCTTCGCGCGCCTTCTCGTAGTCGGCGGCGTCGACGGCGTTGGACAGCAGGAACTCGGCGATGCGGCCGTCGTCGTACATCTCGAGCGCGGTCGCGACGGCGGGACGCAGCAGGATGCCCTCGTCCCGCTCCTCGGCGATGAGGAGCGAGCCGTCGTGCAGCCCGAAGCGCTTGCGCAGGGCCGCGGGGATGGTGAACACCCCTTTTTTGCCGACCTTACCGGTTTCGCTGTGATGCCGCCGCCCCATGCTTCGACTCCAGAATTACGGCTGACATTCTGACTTTTGGAAGTCAAGAGCACTGCACAATTGATGAGGCGCTATCTTCGAGACGTCGAGCTCGCGGAGGAGCGCACGGACGCGAGTCGACCGAGGAGCCGTAGTAATCCTCTGGAGAAATGAAGACGCGCTCACCTTGAGGGTCGAGGTCGGCAAGGATCACCTCGTTCTCGACCACGGCATCCACGTCCTCGTCGTTGTCGACCCACACGACGTAGGGGTTGTCGGTCGGAGCCTCGAACGTCAAGGTACACACACGTGGCAGGGGTCTCGCTGACGTGGTGGCTCTCCACGGGTAGACGCGGCACCTGGCACGCGCAGCAGGTGTGACGGTTCGCGTGAAGGACCTCGGCGGCGAGTGCCGCGGGGATCCTCGTTCGACTCTTCGCCACTATGTGGTCCGGTAGCGGTCGGGAGCGCGTCGAACAAGTCGCGCACGGCCGCCCAAGCGTCGGCCTCGGCGACGTCGTCGCGTGCACCGAACAAAAACTCGGCGACTCGGACTGGTCCAACGCTGTCGACGGCAGCAAAGTCCTGATCCAGCGCCGTCAGCCCCTCCGCGGCCTCTCGCGCAGCTCGCAGTGGAGCCAGCCGCAAGGCTACAGCCCGGGCGCGGCCCTCGTAGTTCTGGAGAACATACGTGAGGTCGTAGGCGTCCTTGTTCTCGCCGCGGGAGCGGAAGGCGAGCGCCTTCATGGCGATGAACGCGCCAGGTCCGCAGGTCCACACATCACGTCGGGCGCGTTCACCGCGAATCGTCCGCCCATCGAGCGTCACACGCTGGCGGTCTTCGAAAGCGAGGCGAAGTCCGGGCGCGATGATCGCCGCGAAGTCCGGCTCGATGCTCTTGATTCGCCATCCGAGATCGCCGGCATCCGTTGGCGCGACAAGGAAGTCGACGGAGACCCGCGGGGGCCCGTCGACGACCCAGCGCTGGCGCGTGAGATTGCCGCGTTCGTTCGAGTCGGGAGCGAACCCGGCCTGCCTCAATCGCTCAGTGAGCACCTGGTACCGTTTCGCGTCGAACACCGCTAGCGCCAGGCCGATGTCCAAGTCGGCTGTGCCCACGTGCCTCATCGGAGCCGTCGCTTGATCGACGATCAGGCTCGGCACCAGCCCGCCGACGATCACGAGCTCGTCGACCAGATCCCCGAGCTTTGTGGCGACGTACAAGCAAGTCGCGCGGACATGGGCGACCTGGCCAGGCTCGTAGCCTGCGGCAGTTCTTGGCTTCGTCGGCATCAGGTCTCCCACCGTAGAAACCGTGATCGGAGCTCGGCTGCGGCCTCCTGGGCGCGCTCGGGATGGGCTTTCAGATCGACGTACGCCTGGACGGGATGAACGCAGTGAACGACCTTGCCGATGGTATCGGCACCATCGAACACTCCCTCGTCATTGGGTACGACCAGCCACACATTTGCGCCGCGCGGCTCCTCTCGGAAGCCGAGGTCACTCAGCACCTTGTCGGGTGGACGACGGGCTACGTAGAACGTCGCCAGGCGAAACGCCGCGAATTGCGTGTACGCGTAGGCGGCGGCCAAGCCGGTGGCGGCATAGGGGACCTTCGCTTCCAGCGCCTTCGCCCTCCCGAGCAGCTCCTCCCCGTCACGTGCCGTGACGTGCCCCCGGATGATCGTGTGCTTCTCGAAGTCGTAGGCTTCGCTCCACGCGTCGAGCAGGAGGTTCGCGTCCCGAACGCGGAGCAAACCATCAGCGGCTCGCTCGATCAGGCGATCGTGCTCCAGGCGCTGGACAATGCGGCTCGTGAAACCGTCGTCGAGCCTCGTTACGTGTGCAAGGTCCTGCTGCCGCCATGCCTTCCGCGGATGTATGAGCAACTGTCGGGCGATGCGTGAGCTCTTGGGGGCAAACGCACTGCTCGGACGACCGCGCTGGACGAAAAGATTGGGCTTCCCCTCGATGAGGATCCGCAGGCGAGGCCCCACGATGTGGGCGTTTCCGGAGAGGTCGAACCAAGAGATGCCAGCTTCGGCGCAGAGCTTCTTGCCGACGTCCCCCATGAATGGCACCGCGATGACGGGGAGAACTTTCGGGCCCAGCCGCGCCGCGACGGACCTAGCGGTGGCGATTGCTGTGCCGACAGCAGAGGAGCTGCCCGATCCTTTGACCTCTACCGCCATCCGCAGGCCAGCTTCCTCGACGACGAAGTCCACGCCATCGTCGCGCGAGCCGGTCATGGCCCGGACACTTGGGTGTTCGAGCCAAGATTGCAGTAACCGGCGAGCTTGCTGCACCGGCGATCTTCCGAGCGTCGATGTCACCTGTCTATATTGGGCCACCTGACGAACCAGTCAAGTGGTGGTAATTAGTCAGGATCGCCCGTCGAGCCCGCGCGTCCAAGGCCCTCGTCTCAAGTCGTCGGTCGATCTGCGTCGCGTGCCTCTCATACCAAATCGAGCGCGATGAACCATTTTTCCTCCCCGTGGTCCGCCGCCTCGAGCAAGACCACCTCTCAGCTGACCTCGCCGCCGTCGAGGAGCTGCTCTCGTCTGCTCCGCCTGGCGACGTTCTCGGCCGCATGAGCCTGACCGAGCGACGCGACGAGGTCCGCAAGGCCCTCGCCGAGGTCGAGTCGAACCTAGTAACCAAGGTTGGGCGTTCAAGGAGCACGGCAATTTGGCTCCCTCGGGCCCAGTGCCGGACCGCCACGAAGCACGTCCGCACGTCACAAACGTCGTCCACGGCTGGTTTGGCTTCGAGCTCGCGGAGTTGCAGGGCCCGCACACTCTCCGTTCCTCTCCGCTGCACGAGGCAATCAACGTTGTCACGCGCGCGCTCATTGCCGCCGGAAAGGGCGATGACGATCTCGCCGACCGACGCGAGTCGAACCGAGGAGCCAGAGGTACCGTTCCCCGGCGAGTTCTTGGCCGTCCTCCCCGAGGCGCGTCGGTTCGAGTTCCGAGCGTCGGACGGAACCATCCTTCGAGGCAG
>CAZVPE010000445.1:0-3298 GCA_964628155.1 uncultured Polyangiaceae bacterium
CACTTCGCGGCGGCGGGCGGCGCGGCCGGAGCAGTAAGGCCCCAATTGAGGATCGCGAGGCCGACGCCGCCCGGGCTGAACGTCGTGTCGGTGAAGTGCGAAAGGACGGTCGTCGGGTCGGTCGACCCGATGTCCGTGTCGATGATCGACGCGCAGACGCCGATCGCGGAGGCCCTCTGCAGCCCACAGAAGTTCACTTTTCCGTTGGCGTGGAAGGAGCCGTCCGTACCCTGAGCTGGGCATGACAGCGCGATCAGGCTGGCACATGAGCCCATGGGCGGTAACCTTCTTCTGCGTCGACCTTTGGGCGTTTTCGCCGGGGCCCACCTCTTGCTTCGCGAGTCACCACGAAATGCTCTATCGAAAATCGTCGCCCAACCCTCCGACCCTCCTTCTTCGAATCGTCGCCAGCGCCGGAGCGAGCGCCATCCTCGGCACCGCGGCGTGCAGCGGCACCGATCCCGTGATGGGCTCCGTCGCCAGCATCCCCGACTCTGGCCACGAGCAGCCGAACGTGGGCCAAGGGGGCCAACCTCCCGGCAGTGCGGACTCCGGGACACCAGGCACGGGTCCATGCGGCGGCGGGCCTTGTGGAACCGTAGCGATGCCCCCTGCCGGCGACGCCAGCGTCGCCCCCTGCAACGGCGGTCCGTGCGGAACTGTGGTGATGCCGCCCGCCGACGACGCGGGCAAAGGTCCGTGCAACGGCGGTCCGTGTGGAACCGTGGTGATGCCGCCGGCCGACGACGCGGGCAAAGGTCCGTGCAACGGCGGTCCGTGCGGAACCGTGGTGATGCCGCCCGCCGACGATGCGGGCAAACTCGGGGGTGGCGGCGGTCCCGACGATGCGGGCAAAGGTCCGTGCAACGGCGGTCCCTGTGGAACTGTCGTGATGCCCCCCGCCGACGATGCGGGCTTGGCCGATTCGGGCAAACACTTTCCGATCGGCGTCGTCATTGGCGTGACGCCCTTCCCGGACGACGCGGGCAGACCCTGCCACCCCTGCGGCGTGGTCATTCGGCCGGACGGCGGCTAGGCGCGTGAAAGAACCCTTCCAAGTCGAATGGATGGGAGGGCCGGCGGAACACCACTTTCGCAAGGTGCGTCCGGCCGGGGCGGAGCTGGCCTGGGGCACGCTCGATCCTTCCCAATACGCGCCTTCGGCGATTGAGTATGCACGCGGCGCTTGGACCGAAGTCGCGATCAACGAGTATCGCGCGGTGGCTTCGTTCTGCGATGTCTTGCGTTCGCTCGTGGACGTGAAAGCGCCGCTCGACCTTCTCGGCATGACGAGCGATTTTCTCGCCGACGAGTGCTCGCACGTGGAGCTCGCCAGCCGCATGGCGATGGAGCTCGGCGGCGCCGCGCCCCGCTCGGTCGACCTCGAACACTTCACGGTGGTTCCGACCGGGCTCACCGCGTTTCAACGCGCGAACGAGCTCATGCTCCGCGTGAGCTGCGTCTCCGAAGCCTTCGCGGGAGGGACGGCGAGCGTGAGCCTCGACGCCACGTCCCACCCGCTTCCCCACTCGGTCTACGAGACCATCTTGCGCGACGAGGCGCACCACCGCAGGCTCGGAGGCCTCTACTTCGAGTGGGCACTTGCTCGCATCGACGAGGCCGAGCTTCGCCGACTCGGCCAGGTGATGCTCGCAGCGCTGCGCGGGGTCGCGCCGTTTTGGAAGTCGCGCACGGCCAAGGGCGAAAGCAAGTCGTCGATCCCGGAGGACGACTTGCGCGCGCTCGGCTGGCTGAATCCGGAGCGGTTCTCGGGCGTGGCGAGGGAAGTCGCGGTGCGCGATATCCTCGACCCGCTGGCGACGATTGGAATCACGATCTCGGCCGAGGATCGCGCAAGCTTGCTGGCGCAGTAGGTTTCGCGCCCCGAGGCGCGGTCGGTCCCTCCGCCGCGAACTTGCCGGCATACCCCCAGGCCGTGGTACCGCTCGGGGCGCGTGAACCTCGAGGACTCCATCGCCGCGTTTGCGGTCTATCTGCGCGTCGAGCGAGGGGCCTCGGCGCACACGCTCGCCGCGTACGGCGGCGACCTCGCCAGCTTCGTCGAGTTCGCGCGCGAACGGCAGTCGCCCGCCCTCGAAGACGTTCGCCACGTGGACGTCCCCCTGCTGCGCGGGTGGCTGGGGCTGGTCGCGCGCAAAAACGCCCCGGCGTCGGTCGCGCGGAAGGTGGCCTCCACGCGGTCGTGGATGCGGTGGCTGCGTCGCCGCGGCCACATCGCAACGTCCCCCGCCGACGAGCTCGGGTCCCCCAAAGTTCGACGCGGACTGCCTACGCTCCTTTCGGTGGACGGCGCGTGCGAAGTCGTCGAAGCACCGGCCTCGGAGTCCGCGCGCGGAGTCCGCGATCGGGCCATGTTGGAGCTTCTCTACGGATCCGGACTGCGGGTGAGCGAGCTGTGCGGGCTCGACGTCGATGCGCTCGACCTGCCCGGCGCGAGCGCCCGCGTGCGTGGAAAGGGAAACAAGGAGCGCGTCGTGCCGCTCGGGACAAAGTGCATCGCCGCGCTCTACGATTGGCTGAAAGCGCGGCCCGGCGTGGTTCATCCGAAGACCGGAAGACAGGACCCGAGCGCGCTCTTTCTCGCGGTGCGCGGGTCTCGCATCGGTCCTCGCGCCGTTCGTTCCCTCGTGCACCAGTACGGCGCGCTCGGGGCGGGTCGCGCCGACCTTCATCCGCACGCGCTCCGCCATACGTGCGCGACGCACTTGCTGGACGGGGGGGCCGACCTGCGGGTCATTCAAGAGATCCTCGGCCACGCCTCGCTCACGACGACGCAGCGCTACACCCACGTTTCGATGGAGCACCTCATGCGTGTCTACGACGCGGCTCACCCCCTCGCGCGGGCCAAGCGCGGCTAGTGCGGCGCGGGATGCGTAGCGAATTCGGACGCAGGCCTTAGACTCTCCGGCGATGGCGAACGGGACGTACGACTGAGGGCGGGTGCATTGTTCACGCTCGCCCGCATCGTCTTCGCGCTCGTCGGTTCGTTCTTCGGCGGGTGCGTCCTCGCCCTCGTCGAGGCGCGCTTCGCTGCGCACGAGCTGACCGGAGCCCACGCCCCGGGCCTCGGCCCGATCGCCCTGGCGGACTTCGGCGTCATTGTGCCGGCGGCGCTGGTCACGGGGCTTACGGTCACCGCGGTTTCCCTATTTCTCGAGCCGAAGCGTCCGATCGCCCCGACGGAGCGAATCGCGGCGCTCCGCGCCGAACCCGTTCTGGCGCGGTCGCGTACCGCGGCGATCGCGCTGCTCGCGAGCGGCGTCTCGACCCTATGGCT
>CAZVPE010000446.1:0-3269 GCA_964628155.1 uncultured Polyangiaceae bacterium
CGGGTGGACCGTCGTCACCGCCGACGGTCGCCTCTCGGCGCAGTTCGAGCACACGGTGGTGGTGACGACGGACGGCTGCGAGGTGACTACGCGGCTTTACGCAGTCCAAAGTTCGTGTCACCGACTTTCGTGATCGAGACGCGCGATCGTGGGGATCCCGATGGCCCGAATGCGCGATCGGCGATACAAGTCGCCGTGATCGTCGGGCGTCATCCGCCGAGGTCGAGGATCACGCAGCCCGTCTTCTGACCGGATGCCGCGTAGGCATAGGCCTCGCGGATCGATTCGAGGCGAAAGGTGCGGTCGATGACCGGGCGGAAGCGGCCGAAACGCGCGAGCTCGTGCATGTGCGCAAGGAAGCCCGGCTTGTCCTCGGGAATCGGGAAAATGACGCGCTTCTGCCCGAGGAGGCGCGTGATCATCGGCAGGAAGAGGTTCTGCCAGCCCGAGCCAAGCTCCGACGAAATATAGACGCCTCGGGGCTTGAGGAGGCGGCGACAACGCCCGAAGGTGCTCTTCCCCACGGCGTCGAAGACGTAATCGTAGGTCGCCGTGTCGGCGGTGAAATCCTGCGTCATGTAATCGATGACCCGGCCGGCGCGCAGGGACCGCAACCACTCTAGGTGCTTCGTGTCTCCAACGGTGGTGACGGTGGTGCCAGCGTCTACGCACAACTGAAGAAGAGCCGAACCGATCGCACCGGTGGCACCATTGATCAGCACGTGCACTCCGGAGCCGACCTCGACTTTGTTCAGGAAGCTCCACGCATAGAAGGCTCCCTCCAGGCAGGCGGCAGCGTCCTTGAAGTCGAGCCCTTGCGGCATCTGGTCCACCGCGGCGCCCTCGGCGATGACGAGATACTCTGCGTGCGAGCTTGCCCCGAGCTCCTCGAAGCCCCAGACGACGTCGCCCACGGCATATTTGGTCACACGCGCGCCGACAGCCTCGACGCGTCCAGCAAAGTCGGTGCCCAAGGTCCTTCTCGCCGGCGCCCAAAGACCTGTAAACAGCCGCATGAAGAACGGGTGCGCCGCGAGAATCGCGCAGTCTGTCCGGCTCACCGTCGTTGCATGCACCCGTACCAAGAGCTCGTCGTCCGCCGGCGTGGGGATCTCAATGTCCTCCACGTGGATGACCTCGGGCGTACCGTAGCTCTCGTATCGGGCGGCTCGCATCGGGGCAGCTTGTCGCGCGCTGCCAGGACGCGCCATGCCGCGATCGAAATCCTCGACTGCCGCGAAGCACCGAGCGAACGAGAGCTCCCAACCTGCAAAGCCTCGCGGTCGGGATAGAATTCGTCATTCGGGCACGATATGGACTCCGAACGTCATCGCCGTGGCTGGGTTGAACGGCGCATCGCCGATTGAAACGGCCATTGACTCGGTCTTAGCGGCGTGCCTCAGGAGCAATTCTTCGAAGCCGGCCGGCACGAACCCGTGATACACGCGCGTATCATCGACGTCCGCGACGAATTTGCGAGCGACGCCGCGCGGCACGAACACCATGGCGCCTGGTTCGGCCGTGGTCTCAGGCTCGTCGCCGATGCGAATTCGCAAGCGCCCAGAAATGACGTAAGCCATCTCCGCTTCTCGCGCGTGAAGAAGGCGTGGAAGACCGCCGCCGTGTTGATAAATCGACTCCATGTTCGTGATGTTGCCGGACGTTTGCGCCTTGTCCGCAAGCACGATCCCATACGCCGCCACCGAAGACGTATCGCGGACAGTTCTCGCGGCGCTCGACGTACGCGGGAACGACGGGCACCCTATCCTTCGGCAAACTGCCGCCACCGCCCATTGGATCGCTCATTTGGAACCCGGCGGGAGCACGCGCATGCCGTACTTCTTTTTGAAGACCTCGGGCGGCAGTCCGTGTTTGACGTGTGGATCGTCGGGAATCGGAGCATCGTCGTAGTTCGCGAGCGTGCCCACGTCCAAGATGAGCTGTTCGAAGCCAGCCGGCGTGACGAAGTTGAAGACCCGAGCCTCCGTTGAATTGACTTGAAACCCGTGATGCACGAATCGCGGAAGATAGACGAAGGCGCCGGGAGCTGCTTCGACCCGGTGCTCCCCGACGAAAAAAGTGAGGTTGCCGTCGAGGACGTAGAAGATCTCGTCGGCATCGTCATGAACGTGCATAGGCGCTCGTATGCCATGCCCGCATCGCTCATCGAGAGCGCCGACTACGCCGCCCGTTTCGTCGCTCGCGAGCACACGCCACAGCGACCCCAGCATCTGGAAGCTCCGTGCCTTCGTTGGCTCAATCTTGAATGCTCGTACGCCTTCGTGAATGCTCATCGGTAGGCGCTTCCTTTTCACGCTTCAGAGTGAAGCGCGGCTAGCAATGTGTCCGTTCACTCGCGTCGCCGCCTTAGCAACATGACGAGTCAAATCGGGCGTTGCTCCCATCGGGACCAGACGGCACCCGTGATCGCGTGAGCACGCACGAAGCGGGCCAATCCGCAGAGTGCGTCCTCTCAGGCGAGCGGAGGCGGTTCCCGTGGTCTCAGCAGCGACGACGAGGGTCTCCTTTCTCACTGAAGCGCCTCAGTGCTGGGCGGAGCGCGTCTTTCTTTTTTCGCATTCTGCGACAGCCCGAGGCACTCACCGCGTCGCCCGAGCTTGATGGGTGATGTGCGGATGAGACTCGCTTCCGGCGGCGGCGACGCGGGCCGTACGACGACCGTCGGCGCGCCGGGCATTCGCGGCCAGCTCGACGACGACGATTCCTCGAACGACTCGTCGGACCGGGTTAGACAAGAGCTCGTGTTCGGTGAATTGTGTCGGGCGCTCTATCGCGACGCCGGCACTTCACCGCTGGGCGAAGGGACTTCATGTCAAGCACGCAAGCGGCTGTGGTTCTCGGTGCATCGGGATCGGTCGGCAACGAGCTGATCAAGGAACTGATTCGCGTTGGCTCGTTCAAACCCATCGTGACCCTGGTACGTCGCTCGCTGCCCGCTCAGGTCGCGATGGCTCGTGCTGCGGGTGTCGAACTGCGCGAGACGCTGGTTCCCGCAATGGATCCGGCCGGTCTGGAAACGGCGACTACGGAGGCCATTCGTTCGCTCGAAGGCGCCGTCGTCGGGTTGAGCGTGTTAGGCGTCGGGGCCGGCACCGCAAAACTCACGATCGACCAGCATCGCGCGGTCGACGTGCAATTGAACGCGTCCTTTGCGAGAGGGTTGAAGGCATCGGGGCGAGTGTCGCACCTCGCGTTCATGTCCGCCGTGGGCGCCGATCCCACCGCGGCGGCGACCGGATCAGGCGCCG
>CAZVPE010000447.1:0-3267 GCA_964628155.1 uncultured Polyangiaceae bacterium
ACGACAGAGCTCTTGTGCGCGCGCTCCGCGAGGGTCACCCGGCGGCAAAGGTCGAGCTCTTCGACCGCTATGTGGGCCACGTGGAGCGCATCCTCGTCCGCGTTCTGGGTCAGGACGCCGAGCTCGCCGACTTGCTCCACGACGTGTTCGTGCGCTCACTCAGCGCGATCGACACCCTCGAGGCCCCCGAGGCCCTCAAGGCCTGGCTTACGGGCATCGCCGTTTTCACGGCCCGAGAATGCATCCGCCGTCGCATCCGCAGCCGTTGGCTACGCTTCTCGGCTCCCGAAGAGCTGCCCGACGTCGAGGGTGCGGCAGCCGACGACGAAGGGCGCGAGGCGCTTCGCGCGACGTACGTCGTGCTAAACCGGCTTGGCGCAGACGACCGGATTCCCTTCGCGCTGCGGTATGTCGAGGGGCTCGAGCTGAGAGACGTCGCGGCGGCTTGCGGCGTGTCGCTGAACACGGTCAAGCGTCGTTTGGCTCGGGCGGAGCGTCGCTTCTCGGCGCTCGCCGCGCGCGAGCCAGCTTTGCGAACGTGGAACGGGAGAGGAACGCGATGGTGACGCGTGTGAAGAGCTTCCAGGCCTTGGGTCGGCACGTTGCCCGCGCGCAAGACGCGTGGCTTCGCGCCAATCCCGGGGCGGCGGCTGCTGCGCGGGAACGGCTCCTCGCGTTTGACCACGAACAGTCCGTCGTGCCACGCGCATCGAGTTGGCGGCGGTGGGCCCTCCTACTGGCTGCGGCGGCGGTCGTCGTTCTCGGAATCTCGCTTTGGCCGTCGGCGGGGAAGCCGCTCGCCTTCGAGGTAGGGCCGAGCGAAGGGGAGACCGCGAGCCGGAGCGCGGCCCCGACGGGGGGAGCCGTCGGCGAGTGGATCGCGGCGCCCCAGCAGGCGGCTCTTCCCCTGCGCTTCTCCGACGGATCAGTCATTGTGATGGACGCGGATGCGCGTGCGCGCGTCGCCGAGGTCACGGCGCAGGGCGCGCGTGTCGTGGTCGAACGAGGCGCGGCGCAGGTGCGTGTGGTGCACCGGCAGGAGACGCACTGGGACATTAAAGCGGGGCCGTTCGACGTCCGAGTGGTCGGCACGGCGTTCGAGGTCGGCTGGGATCCCTCGCGCGATCTCTTCACCCTCTCCCTGAAGCAGGGCGAGGTGGCCGTCCGGGGATGCGCGCTCCCCCGTGAGCGCGTCGTGGCCGCAGGAGAGACCTTCCGCGCCGTCTGTAGGGAGGGGCGACTCGCTTCGACCCCCGCGCCCCCGGAGATGGAATCGACGCCGGCGGCCGGGGCAAGCGCCGAGGGCGACCAGGGGACCCCACCTCCTGCACCGTCTTCGGCATCCACTGAGCGCGATGCTTCGTCGCCCGCGCCTGCCCAGGCCTCCCCCGGGGCGACGGACGCGCGCTTCCCCTCGAAGTGGCAGCGACTCGTGGCGAGCGGCCGCGATGGCGAGGCGGTCGACGCGGCGCAAGCCGAGGGTCTGTCCGCCGTGTGCAACCGGGCCGACGCGGCCTCCCTAATGGGCCTCGGGAATGCAGCGCGCTTCGCCGGTCGGGGGGACACGGCCGCGATCATCTTGAGGCGCTTGCGCGAGCGGTTCCCCGACGACGAGCGGGCGAGCGTCGCGGCGTTTGATCTCGGCCGAATCGCGTTCGACGCCTCGGCGTACGACGAGGCGCTGCGCTGGTTCGGCGCGTACCTGCGCGAACGGCCGACGGGCCCGCTTGCGCGTGAGGCTTCCGGCCGTGTCATCGAGACGCTCGAGCGAAGTGGCGATCACACCCGAGCTCGGGAGGCGGCGAGACGCTATCTTCACGACTTCCCGAACGGACCGCACGCGGACTTTGCGAGGAGCATCGGAGGCCGGTGAAGGCTCGTGGCGGTCGGCGCCGGCTGGCTTGGCACGCAGTGGCGTTCGGCTTGGCGCTTCTTGGCCCGGCGGCGCGAGCCTCCGATTCGTCGCGTGTGCTCGTCGAGGGGTCGCACGACGACCCGGTCATGCGGAGGGTCGTCGCGGAGCTGCGATCCTCTGGGCTGGTCGTCGTCGAAGTCGAAGGGTCGGCCTCGGACGCGCCCGCCGCCGCGGACCGGGCTGTGGTCGGCGCGTTGGTTGGGATTGGGCCAGGCTCCGGCATTCGCGTCTGGCGGGTTAATCCGAGCGGTGCTCGGGTCGGCGAGCCCGAGGTGTTGGGCGCGCATCCCGGCGATGACGCCGCCGTCGCCGCCGTTCGCGCCGCGGAGATCGTGCGAGCGCGTCTGCTTCCGGCCGACCTTCCCAGCCCTGCTCCTCCGGCCCTGCCAGCCGCTGGCCCGCCGGACGTCGATGCGGTGCGGTCCGCCCCAGCCCCCGCCAAGCGCTCGCGGTTCGGTCTTGGCGCCGGTGGCCTTGCCCTATTCAGCCCCGGCGGTGTTCCACCCGCCTTGAATCTGGCGCTGATGGTGCGGTGGCTACCCTCCGGCCCGCTCGTCTTTCGAGGACTCGTCGCGATGCCTGCCGCGCTGCCGACCCTGAGCTCTGCGGAAGGGCAGGCAAGTGTCAGCGAGTGGCTCCTCGGGGGGGCGGTCGAGTGGAGCCTTCTCGCCGCCGACTCGCCCTGGGACGCGACCCTCGGCCTGGGCGCCGCCGCCGCGCATATTCAAACCCATGGCGAGGCCGTTGCGCCCTTCGTGAGCGCCGGCGGCGACGGCTGGACGTCGCTGCCGTTCGTCTTCGCGAGCGCCAACCGGTCCCTCGGGGTTCCGTACGTGCGCGCGGGCGTGCAGCTCTTGGTGGGGACGACCGCGCCAACGGTCGCCATCGGATTCGCCGGCCGCCAAGTGGCCAAATGGGGAGGCGTGCTGGTCGGCAGTGCCCTCGGGCTGGAGGTCGAGGCGTACTGAAGGCGAGAGACCGCGGCGATTGGTGGGCCGTGCGCGCGCGGTCCTGTCACCTTAGCTTTATGAAGCGCGTTTCGCTGTGGGGTGTGGCGGCTGTCTGGCTCGTTGCTTGCGGCGGCGAAATCAACGAAGAGCCCATTCTCGGGCCGCCTGATTCCTCGCCCGTTATCTCGGGATCGGGCAGCGAGGGCGGCTCGAGCGGCGGCATCCCCGAAGCGAGCACGAGTCGATGCGACGACGGTGCGTGCAATGGCACCGCGACCACGGGGAAGAGCTGCCAGGGCACCGGCGGTCCTGGCCTGAGCGACTGCGGGTCAGGGCGTGAAAGCTGCTGCACCAGTCTAGAGGTGACGGGGGGCACGTACTATCGGACGTACAATCTCGATG
>CAZVPE010000448.1:0-3263 GCA_964628155.1 uncultured Polyangiaceae bacterium
AAGCAGCCCGTCGACGATGTCCCCGGTCCACACCGGGCGCTTGATGGCCCGGCCCGTACCGATGAACGGAACGACGGGGAAGCGCTGCAGGTACTCGAGAAACATGCGCACCTCGAGGCCGCCGGACTCGTCGTACGCCAGCGTGGGCCGCACGATCGTGTGCTCGAAGCCTCGGGTGCCTCGCACGATCTGCTCGGCTTCGAATTTCGACTCGGCGTAGGGAGTGCGGCGCGGGTAAGTGACCGACGCGGAGGAGACATATACGAAATGGCGCACGTTCGCCGCCGCCGCCGCGGTGGCCATGTTGGCCGTACCCTCGAGGTTGACCCGCCGAAACACCGTAGGATCGTGCGAAATGATGACGGCCGCCAGGTGGTAGACGGTGTCGATACCGTCGCAGACGTTAGCCAACGACTCCCGGATGGAGACGTCGCCCTCCCGCGTGTCGCATCCCATCCCTTCGAGTCCGGAGCGCAACGGATCCCCCGGCAGGACCAAGCCCCGCACCTTGAATCCGCTCTCGACCAAGCGGCGCACGAGGCGCGATCCCATGACGCCCGCCGCGCCGGTTACGAGGATATTGCCCTTTTGCACCTCAGGGCGCCTCCCGCACGGCCGAGACGTTCCAGTCGACGGGCTTCCAGTCGCCAACGGAGAGCTCGCGCGAGGCAAATTCCCAAATGACGGCTTTCTTGCCGGCGAGGCGATCTTCTCCAGCCTCGAGGGCGCGCGCGAGGGCCTCGCGCGTCGCGAACGCGCCGGAGTCGTTCTGGGCGATGACGTCCACGCCCAGACCGAGAGCGCGCGCGAGCTGCGCGCCAAAGCCCGCCGACGTTCCCCAGCCCATCGGTTCCATCGAGAAAACGTTCGTGAAGCTGTCGCCGAGAAGAAGCACCTCGCCGCTCTCATCGGCCTTCCAGGGTGCGCCGGTCTTGTCGTGAACTTCGTGAATCGTCACGCGCTGGGGTGCGAAAATAGTCTGATTGTCGGGAAGCTTGAGCATCGCGGCCACGTCCCCGAGGGCTTCCGCCGTAGCGTCGATCGCCGAGAACGGCGCCGGCGCCTCGGGCGGCGAGAGGGCAGCGACGACTCGGACGAACGTGGCCAGCTGGCCCGCAACGTCCTCCATCCATTCGGGGGTCCAGTGGGTGTCCTGCACCAAAAAGTGGGGCCCCTCGCCAGGGCGCAACACCGGCGGCGCGGGGTCGAACACGAAGACCCCCGCCTCGCGCATCTCGCTCACGAAACGAGCCCAATCCGGATTTCGCGGGACGGGCAGGCCCGGCGGGCCACTCGACGGCCGCCCATGCAGCTCGAGCGGCTGCAACATGGCCTTGTCAGGAACAGGAAAGAGGATGAGGCGGATTCCACGTTTGCTAAGCGCCGCGCGAAAGTCGACGATGGCCGGCCGCGGGTCGGCGTGGATGGCGGGCTCGCCACGGTCGAGCGCCGCTCTCTCGCGAGCCCGGATCGCATCTTCGCCGAGAAACCCCGGGCCCCCGAGATGCGCAACTCCGGGCGCGTAATAGAGCCAGCCTCCGAGTCCCACGACGGCCCTCTTGTTGCCCACGCGTCCAAAACGAGTCAAGAGCGCTTGCAGGTGCGGCTGCACGAAGTCCTTCGCGTACGAAGCTTGCTCTACGTCGTCCTCGAAGTGACGCAGGCGCTCCGAGGTCGGCGCATGTCGCGCGAGATCGAGCATCGGCGAGTCTTCGCCCCTGGTCCTTTCGAGCCACGCCTGGCCGAGGGGTACCGCATAAATGAGCGCCAGAAAGCACACGGTGATCCCCACCGTAACACCCCGCGAGCTACGGGTTTCGAGGATGCCGCGCCTGAGCTTCGCGTCGTGGGACGGATCCGTAGGTCCGCCTCTCGGTGACGGGGAATCGGGTTGGGCTCCGTCGAGCGGAGCAGTGGGCAGGAATCGGTTCATGTCGCGCGCAGACAAGAGTCAGCGAGACCGTCTTTAGAACTGGAAGTAAAGGAAAGGGTTGGTGGTCTGCGTCCACATCATCAAGACAGCCAGAAACAAGAGCGCCATGCCGCCCGCGGCGCGCCCCACCGAGAGGCGTTCGGTGAACACCCAAGTGTTCGGCATCGCCCAGACGACGATCGCCGCGACGATGAACATCGCAGCATGGTACGGCGTGTAGACGATGCCGGCTATCGAGTCGGCTGCAGCCGTCGGCGCCGCGAGCCCCGAGAGCGACCGCAAATACGAGCTCGCCTCGGCGAGTGTCTTCGCGCGAAAGAACACCCATGAAAGGCAGACCGTGCCAAACGTCAACGCCACCCGAGCGCCCCGCGGCAGGCGGCGGTACCAGGTGTCCTTGCCGCCGGCCCGCTCCGCTGCGAGCATGCCGCCGTGGATGCCGCCCCAGACAACGAAGTTCCAGCTGGCGCCGTGCCAGAGTCCCCCGAGCAGCATGACCGCCATCAGATTGACGTACGTTCTCGAAGCACCCTTCCGATTGCCGCCCAACGGAATGTAAAGATAGTCGCGTAGCCAGGTCGACAGGCTGATATGCCAGCGTCGCCAAAACTCCGTGATGCTGTCGGCCTTGTAGGGCGAATCGAAATTTTGCACGAGGACGAAGCCCATCATCAGGGCCAGCCCCACAGCCATGTCGGAATATCCGGAAAAGTCGAAGTAAATTTGAAAGGCGTACGCCAATACGCCGAACCAAGCGTCGTACACGCGCAGCGGACCTGCGGCGAAAGCGGCGTCGGCGATATGCGCCATCGCGTTGGCCACGAGAATTTTCTTGGCCATTCCGAAAGCGAAAAAGACGGCTCCGCGGGCGAACTTCTCGATCGTATGCTGCCGAGATCGCATCTGCTCTTCGAGGGCCGCATAGCGAATGATGGGCCCCGCCACGAGGTCGGGAAAGAACGCCTCGAAACACATGTAGTCGGTAAACCGGCGCATCGGGCGCGCGTCTCCCCGATACACGTCGATGGCATAGCTCATCGCCTTGAACGTGTAGAACGAGATCCCGACGGGCAGGACCAGGTGCAGGACAGGGAGCAACGCGCCGTCGTGGCCGAGGGCGCGGCCCAGCGCGTTCACGTTCTCGGAGACGAACCCGGTGTACTTGAACGTGGCAAGCAACCCCATATTCGTCACGATCGAGACGACGAGCACCGCCTTCATCGCGCGCGTACGGCGCACGTCAGGTCCGATGATGGGCGGAAGGCCCCCGTCATAGTGCAGGCCGGAGAGCCTCAGCAGCGCGAGGCCGCAAAAGTAGTCCACGCTGGAA
>CAZVPE010000449.1:0-3242 GCA_964628155.1 uncultured Polyangiaceae bacterium
CGTACATGCCCGTCAAGCGCGAGCTCGATTTCTTCGAGTGCCGCCACGGCCTCGGGTACACGCAGATCACCGGCGAACGAGCGGGCCTGCGCGTCGAAACGACCTTCTTCGTGCCCCTGGGCCACACCGCCGAGGTGCACCGCGTCGTCGTCAAGAACACCGGAAAAACGGCGAAGAAGGCGAGGCTTTTTTCGTATATCGAATTCTGCCTGTGGAACGCCTACGACGACATGACCAACTACCAGCGCAATTTCAGCACGGGGGAGGTCGAAGTCGCCGGCAGTACGATTTACCACAAGACCGAGTATCGCGAGCGGCGCGACCACTTTTCCTTTTATCACGTGAACGTGCCCACGCTCGGGTTCGACACCGACCGCGAAACGTTCATGGGCCTCTACAACGGGATGCACGAGCCTCAGGTCGTCGCGCGGGGCGAGTCGGCCAATTCGGTCGCCAGCGGCTGGCAGCCGGTCGCTTCGCACTCCGTCGAGGTCGCGCTCGCGCCCGGCGAAGAGAAGACGTTCGTCTTCGTGCTCGGTTACGTCGAAAACCCGGTGTCCGAGAAGTGGGAGAAGCCCGGTGTCATCAACAAAACGCGCGCGCGCGCGCTCATCGAGAAGTTCTCCACGCCCGCCCAGGTCGAGGGCGCGCTCGCTCAACTGGGCGAGCACTGGACCCGGTATCTCTCGAATTTCCAGGTGTCTTCGCCGGACGAAAAGCTGAATCGAATGGCGAATATTTGGAACCCCTACCAGTGTATGGTGACGTTCAACATGTCGCGGTCGGCCTCGTACTTCGAGACCGGCATCGGGCGGGGCATGGGATTCCGCGACTCGAACCAGGACCTGCTCGGGTTCGTGCACCTCGTGCCGGCCCGCGCGCGAGAGCGGATCATCGACATCGCCTCGACGCAGTTTTCCGATGGGAGCGCCTATCACCAGTACCAGCCGATGACCAAGCGCGGCAACAACGACATCGGGAGCGGATTCAACGACGACCCGCTCTGGCTCATCTTCGGGGTCGCGGCGTACATCAAAGAAACGGGCGATTTCGGCATTTTGAACGAGCGCGTCCCCTTCGACAACGACCCGAAGAACACCGCGACGCTTCTCGAGCACTTGAAGCGGTCGTTTCACCACGTCCTCGAGAACCTTGGGCCGCACGGCCTACCGCTCATCGGGCGCGCCGACTGGAACGACTGTCTCAACCTCAACTGTTTTTCGGAGACGCCCGACGAGTCGTTCCAGACGACGGGCAACCGGACGGGGCGAACCGCCGAATCGGTCTTCATCGCCGGCATGTTCGTCGGCGTCGCCCCCGACTACGCGTACCTGATGCAGCACGAAGGGCAGGCCGAAGAGGCGAAGGCCGCGCGGGCCGCAGGGGTCAAGATGGCGGCCACGGTGCTCGAGCACGGCTGGGACGGAGCCTGGTTTTTGCGCGCGTACGACTTTTTCGGACACAAGGTGGGGAGCAAAGACTGCGAAGAAGGCAAGATCTTCATCGAGCCCCAGGGCTTCTGCGTGATGGCCGGCATCGGCAAGGACACGGGGCAGGCGAAAAAGGCCCTCGATTCGACGAAAGAGTTGCTCGATACGCGCTACGGCATCGTCCTCAATCATCCCCCGTATTCGCGGTATCACGTCGAGCTCGGCGAAATCTCGTCGTACCCGCCCGGATACAAGGAAAACGCCGGCATCTTCTGCCACAACAATCCCTGGGTCGTCATCGCCGAGACGGTCATCGGGCGCGGCGATCGCGCCTTCGAATACTGGAAGAAGATCGCGCCGGCCTATCTCGAGGAGATCAGCGAAGTGCATCGTCTCGAGCCGTACGTCTACGCGCAGATGATCGCCGGCAAAGACGCGCCGCGCCACGGGGAGGCGAAGAACTCTTGGTTGACCGGGACCGCGGCGTGGAACTTCGTGGCGCTCTCGCAGCACTTGCTCGGCGTGCGGCCGGAGTTCGACGGACTGCGCATTCGCCCGGTGATGGGAACGGAGATTCCCTCCTTCGGCGTGACGCGGAAATGCCGCGGCGCGGAGTACGAGATTCGCGTGACGAACACGGGAGGCGGCGCGAGCGGCGCCAAGCTCACCGTCGACGGCAAGCGCATCGAGGGCGACCTCGTGCCCTACGCGCCGCCGGGGTCGCGCGTCGTCATCGAGTGCGAGGCGTAAGGCGCGTGGGCGGGGCGCTCGGCATCGAGATCGACGGCGTGCGTCTCGAAGTCGACGCACGCGCCGGCGGGCGGGTGACCTCCCTCCGGCGCGGCGAGGTCGAGGTCCTCTCGGGCCGGGACGTCGACCCGGACAACTACGGGTCCACCTTCTGGACAAGTCCCCAGTCCGATTGGGGGTGGCCCCCACCGGCAGAGATCGACCGCGCTCCGTATGCAGTCGACGCGGGCGGCGAGGCGATCGTCATGACGGGGGCGCCCCACCCCGCGCTGGGACTTCGCGTGACCAAGCGCGTCTCCGTCGACCGCGCGAGGCGAGGCTTCGCGCTCGAGTACACGATTCACAACGTGACCGGTGCGCCGAAGACGTGTGCGCCTTGGGAAGTGACGCGGGTGCCGCCGGGGGGGCTGACGTTCTTTCCCGCCGGCTCGCTCGGGGCAGGCGCTCTTCCCCTCGAGAAGCGTGCTGGGGCTTTCTGGTTCGCGTACGACGGCGCGACGGCCTCCCGCCTCCCGGCCGAGGGCCTAAAAGCGTTTGCGACCGGCGATCGCGGATGGCTCGCCCACGCGGCGGGCGGGCTCCTCTTCGTCAAGCGGTTCGTCCAGGTGCCGCGCGAGATGCAAGCGCCGGGCGAAGCCGAAATCGAAGTCTACGCCAACCCCCGGTACGTGGAGCTCGAAGCGCAGGGGCCGTACGCGACCATCGCCCCGGCGGCCTCCGTATCGTGGACGGTCGTGTGGCTCGTGCGTGAAGTGCCCAGGGGAGTTCGTGTCGAGACTGGAAGCGCGGACCTCGTCGCGTGCGCAGAGGGGCTCGGACTGTAGTCCCACGATGCCCTCCCTATCGCACGAGGCGTTGCTGCTTCTCTTTCGCAACCGTCCGGAGCTTGCGCTCGCGGAGCGCGACCCTGAGCTCGCTGTCCTCTCGGTTCTGGCTCATGGGCAAGAGCCACGTGCCGAATGGATCGGCCGCGCCGCCCTATTAGACCTCACCCCCCGGCCCCCTCTCCGCTTGCGGAGAGGGGGAGCAGCTCCGTTATCGCGAGACCCGAAGACACCCCTC
>CAZVPE010000450.1:0-3242 GCA_964628155.1 uncultured Polyangiaceae bacterium
GGCCGCGAGGCAAGGAGAGGGCGCCCTGGCGTGAGCCTTTTCTCGAAGGCCGAGCAGGATGTGACGAATGATGAGACTTCGAGCGAGCGCCTCCGGCCACGGGTCTCGCACGGCTTCACGGCCGCGGAAACGAAACGGTCCCCAGTCGGCCCGTTTGATTCCTCCCTGGACGGCCGCACCCGGTTTCGCTACCCACGCTGCCGGCATGGCCGAGCGCGTCACCTTTCCCGAGGGCTTCGTCTGGGGGTCCGCGACCTCGTCGTACCAGATCGAGGGGGCCGCCCACGAAGACGGCCGGGGCGAGTCGATCTGGGATCGATTTGCCAAGACCCGCTCGAACATCCGCGACGGCTCGAACGGCGACGTCGCGTGCGACCACTACCACCGCTGGCGCGACGACATCGCCCTTCTCGCCGAGCTCGGACACGCCGCGTACCGCTTTTCGATCGCGTGGCCGCGCGTCATCCCGACCGGCCGCGGAGCGGTCAACGAGCGCGGTCTCGACTTCTACTCCCGCCTGGTCGACGGACTCCTCGAACGGGGGATCGCCCCGTACGCCACCCTCTTTCACTGGGACCTCCCCCAAGCGCTCGACGAGCGGGGCGGCTGGCCCAAGCGCGACACGGCGGAGGCGTTCGTCGAGTACGCCGACGTCGTCACCCGCCGCCTGGGCGACCGGGTCAAACGTTGGATCACCCACAACGAGCCCTGGTGCTCGAGCATGCTCGCCTACGAGCGGGGCATTCACGCCCCAGGCCGGAAAGACTGGCGCGCGGCGCTGGCGGCCTCCCATCACATCCTTCTCTCCCACGGCATGGCCGTTCCCGTCGTCCGCCGAAACAGCGCAGAGGCCGAGGTCGGAATCACCGTCAACCTGTCGCCCTGCGTGCCGGCGTCGACCAGCCCGGAAGACCACGCCGCGGCCCGCGTTCACGACGGGTACATGAACCGGTGGTTTCTCGATCCCGTGTTTCGGGCCACCTACCCCGCGGACATGATTGCCGAATACGGAGCACGCGGCCGCCTGCCCGAGGATTGGACGTCGCTCGTGCGGCCCGGCGATCTCCGCCAGATCGCCGCGCCCACCGACTTTCTCGGGGTCAACTACTACAATCGGCACGTCGCCCGGAGCGACGCGATCCCCGAAGAGAAGAACGCCCCCCGAAACGTCTTTCTCGCCCCCCAATCGGAATGGACCGACATCGGCTGGGAGGTGTACGCCGCGGGCCTCTTCGAAGTCCTCATGCGGGTGCACCTCGAGTATCGGCCGGACAAGCTCTACGTCACCGAGAACGGAGCGGCCTACGGCGACGCGCCGGACGCCGGAAAGCGCGTCGCGGACGCGAGGCGGGTCGCGTACCTCGAGAGCCACCTCGCCGCAGCCGCCCGCGCGATCGACGCGGGCGCGCCCCTCGCGGGATACTTCGCCTGGTCGCTGATGGACAACTTCGAATGGGACCACGGCTACACGCAGCGCTTCGGCCTCTGCTGGGTCGACTACGAAACCCAGGAGCGCATCCCCAAAGACTCGGCCCTCTGGTACAGAAACGTGATCCGAAGCCGCGGACTAACCCGGTGAACGTGCAGACACTTGGGGGCGGGAGGCGGCAGAGCCGTGCGCCCCGCTCGCGCTTGCCGCCGCGCTTGAAAAAATCGGCGGCCGGTAAGACGTCCTGGGGTGCCTCACGACACTAGAAACTGCTACACCTGGCGGGAGTCGTCGGGGGTGGCCACTCACGTGTGAAGCGTGCGTGCGTCCGAATAAAAGCCGAATAATTGAGGAGGGGGCTCGAAGCGATTTCTCGTCTTGCCCCAAGGCGAACGACGGGCTCCGTCCGCTACGAATGGAAAGGCCAAACGTGCCGCTCAGGCCCCGGGCATTGAAGACGCGATTCTTTCCAAGGTCAATTCTTTGACTGTGGTCTTGTGCCGAGAGACGTGTATGCTTTTCTCTCGCTCCATTGTACACCGAGCGATGTTCCACGACAGGCGGTAGTGATGGCAGAGGGTGAGGTGTTGCCGCAAGGGGGGGAAAGCGCCACGGGCAGCGCTGCCGATCCCTTGCTGCTGCGGGCGCAGGCTCGCCTGGGCACCACGCTCCGCGACAAGTGGCACCTCGACGTGCTGCTCGGAGTCGGCGGAATGGCCGCCGTCTACGCCGTCACCCACCGAAACGGCAGCCGCGCCGCGGTCAAGCTCCTTCACCCCGAAATGTCGATGAACTCGTTCGTCCGCGAGCGGTTCCTCTGGGAAGGCTACGTCGCAAACGCCGTCGGGCACGACGGCGCGGTCAAAGTGATCGACGACGACACCGCCGAAGACGGCTCGCTCTTTCTGGTCACCGAGCTCCTCGACGGCGAAACGCTCGAAGAACGGCGGCTCCGCCTCGGCGGCCGAATGCCCCAAAACGAAGTGCTCATCGCGACCGACAAACTCCTCGAAGTCCTCATCGCCGCGCACGCCAAAGGAATCGTGCACCGCGACCTCAAGCCGGAGAACGTTTTTCTCACGCGCGCGGGCCAGGTCAAAGTCCTCGACTTCGGCATCGCCCGACTCCGCGAGCTCTCGTCGAACAAGGGCATGACCCAAGCCGGGGCGATGGTGGGAACGCCGGCCTACATGGCGCCGGAACACGCGCGCGGGCTCTCGGACGAAGTCGACGAGCGGAGCGACCTTTGGGCGGTCGGCGCGACGATGTTTTGCCTCCTGTCGGGCCGCAGCGTGCACGACGGAAAAACGGTCAACGAACAGCTGGCCAGCGCGATCACCAAACCGGCCCCGCCGCTCTTGACCATCGCGCCGGACGTCCGGGCGCCCATCGCGAACGTCGTCGACCGGGCCCTCGAGTTCTCCAAAGAAATGCGCTGGCCCGACGCCGCGCACATGCAGGCCGCCCTCCGCGGCGCGTACGAGGAAGTCCACGGCAATACAATCACGAGCGCCCCGAAAATCACGCTCGGCCGCGAAGTCGCCGACCGAACGCTGCGCGGCGGCAAGGGAGCGGGCCCGCCCAATTCGCGTTTCCCGACGACGGGCCGACCCGTGGCATCGTCCGGCGGACCACCTGCCCACGTTTCCAAGCGGGCGGTCATCGCGGTCGGCGGTGCGGTGGCCTTCGGCCTCGCAATCGTCAGTCTTCTATGGTTGGTCTCCGGCAGAACTTCCACGGCCAGCACCGAAGTGACGTCCGGCTCCGTCGTCGCCGCGAAGTCGGCGCAAGAGGTTCCGCCGGACGTGCCGCC
>CAZVPE010000451.1:0-1076 GCA_964628155.1 uncultured Polyangiaceae bacterium
GGCGTAGAACGCCTCCGCGATGTCGTAGACGCGGTACCACTTGCAGCTCGTGATCAGGTCCTCCACCTCGCCCGCGACGTTGGGGTGCTCCGACCAGTTGCTCCGGTCGGGCATCACGCGCAGGACCCTGCAGATCAGCGCCCGCTGGGCGGACGGCGTGTCGAATCCTTCCTCGGCTGCGATCTGCACAACCGCGTGCCGCAGTGCTTCGGGTGCGTCCTCGCGGACGGTGATCGTCGCGGCCTGCCCGGAGTAGCCGTGGCGTCGGCTGAACGTAGTCATGGGGCGACCTCTCCGGATGGATCAGCAGGCCTTCCCGGCCTCGTCCGTCACGTGCCCTGGACGCGAAACGATGACTGCATCGACGACCCGGTCGTACTTGCGCATGCCCTCGCGGACTTGCGCGTGGTCTTCAGAGTGGCCGGCGTTGTCCGACACGAACACCAGCAGCCGATCGTAGGGGCCTGGCGTCGCGAAGTAGTTGGAGTTGTCCTGCGCGATCTCGTTCACCGTCTCTTTCAAGGTGCTCCGCGTTCGAGCGAACTTCGCCTCGATGAGGAGCCGGAGCGACGGGATGCCGAAGTCGACCCGAGGCTGGATAGGACCGACCGGCGGCGTGTACTCCTCGCGCTTCAAGTCCGGAAAGTGGAGGCGGTCGTGGCAAAGCGCGGGTTCGCGATCGTGGCGAGCGCGGGGTAGCGCGGAGAACGTGGTGGGGTGGGGGTCGGCCTCTGCGCGGAGCTCGCGTTGGATGGCCTCAGGAATCGCTTCTCGGGATTCGCTCACCGAGACCCCTCAGTTCTTCAGCCTGAGCGGCAAGACGCGATTGGCACGGTCGACCAGCCAGACGCGCGGGTACCCTTCCCCGTCGAAGAGCAGCTTGCCCAGGCCCGTCCACGTGGGGTCTCCGACTTGGGCACCGCAGCTCACCACCAGGTCAAACGAGGCCTTGTCGGCGCAGTCCCTCTTCGAAGTGATCGCCTTCTGGATTTTCGCGTGGTCGATGGCAATGGAGATCGCCGCGTCGTGCATCCCCATCTCCTTCGCCAGATCGGGAAGACGGACGAGCTGCAAAA
>CAZVPE010000451.1:1086-3238 GCA_964628155.1 uncultured Polyangiaceae bacterium
GTCGTCCGCCTTCTCGGGAGCCTCGAGGTAGACGTCGACCTGCGCATCGAGGCGCCCGCGAACCATCACTCCTGCACCGTCTTGCGCCTCGGGGATGACCTCGTGCATGCCGCCGAGCTGCGCGGCCAGCGCCTCCCCCACGCGAAGGGTGTCATCGGCGAGGCTCTGGGCCTGTCCGCGGACCGATACCGTCGTTCCAGTCGGCGTAGAGATCTGCGTCGAGCGGACCCCGTCGACCTCCCTTGTCGAGAGCTGGTGGTCGTCGACGAACTGATTGGCCAAGTGGGCGCGCTTGAAGTCGATGGCCGCATCCACGTCGGCGCCAATCGACGCCTCGGGGTCGACGATTGTGTCGGCGTCGACCTCGATGGTCCCGCCCGAAGCGTGGAGGGTCTTCTTCACGGCGCCGCCGATGATCTTCACGTTCGATCCCCCGACCCCCCCGGCCATGTAGGAGTTCAGAAGAAACACTCCCCCCCGCCCAAGGCGCGCTGGAGCCGCCGGCTTCGCAGCCCCCAGGATGCCTGGAGTTCCGCGACTACGCACAAGCGCGCTGGCCTTGGGCAGGCCCCCGGCCAACTCGCCCGCCTTCGGGTGCGGCGGCTTCTTCTTCGCGGGAGAGCCACTCTTTGGGGGCCGACGCTTGGACACGGCATCGGGGACGGTAGCGCCGCCCGGACCGTCTCCGCTAGGTGACCGGAGATGCGACCGCAGATTCGCGGATCTGGCGTAGCCTGAGCGCCGCAGGTGTGGGTTCGCTGCTGGAGGAGCGGGGTCGACATCTCGTGCAGCATTGAGAGTGGCCCACGGGATCCGCCGTGATTGCCGCCAGCTAGGAGTGTTAGGCAGCGACTGCTGAAGAAATGACTAGCCTCGCGTCAGGAGAGCGTCCTTCAACATCCCGGGCAGTGACTCCCTCAAAACGGGAAGGGCGATGCGGCTGCCGAGGAGCCGCCAGTCGCCGAGCCAATTGTATCCGGAGGCCAGCCCGTTCCGCGGAGGAGCCTCGATGAAGCGCTTGAGTTGCGCCTTGACAGCAGCCTCGCCGGGTCGGACCAGTTGAGGGTGCGCCGTGAGATCCATGAAGAGCGCGAGTTTCAGGCAATCCACGAAGGTCGTTCCGAACGGATCATCCCGGCGGCGATGCAAGTGATCCGCATCCTGATGTCGACGTCGTATGAACCCCCCCTCGAACTTCCCGGGCTTTAAGGACGCTCCGTTCCTTGCAATCACCATCTTGCCCCGCCCGCCCCTACTCCACCCGCGGTTCTTGTCGTGAACGGCATCGCCGTCGTTCTCGAAGTAGAGGACGTAGAGCCCGGCGAACGAGGCGGACGCGCGCTGAAGCACGTCCTCGCTCGGGAGCCCTCCTGCAAACCACGATTCGGTGACTCGCCGATCCTCCGACCAAGCTGCGCGTTTGAGCAGGTCGGTGACATCAAGAACCTCGAATGGCATGCCTCAATCTACAGGTCCGTCGCCATCAACTCTCGACTACGGCAATGGCGGGAGCCTGCGGCTCCCCGCGATCCGGCTCTACACCTAAGGTCCCGTCTTCCCGTGCCCCGGGGTGCCGGTGGGCTCGAAATTGCATCGCTAGGACCCCCATCTTCACGTGGAAGCGATCACGCTCTTGCGCGGCGAACCAACCGCGCGGCGCGCGATCGCTCACTCCATCTCACCCCTCCGCGATCGAGAGATCCCGACGATCGTCCCCGCGTTGCCAATGATCGCCGTCCCGCGGAAGTTCGCGATCGCTTCCACCCATGGCGACTCATCGCCGGACGGAACGCTTCCATTCAGCCAGGAGTGGCGCGACGTCACTCCGCAAAACCTTGGTGGTGCGACCCACCTTCTGTGAAGGCAAGCGCCCCAGTCGAGTCCATTTCTGGAGGGTGGTGAGTGTCAAACCATTCACCTCGAAGTTCTCGATGAGTAGCGTGTCGAGCGCGACAACGGCGACATCCGCCTCTCGTGCCGCACGCTCTCTCCGACGCCGCTGCTGCTCCGCCAAGGCTGGCAGTAGTACTCGTTGCATCCACTCACGCTCGGACTCGGCTTGACTCTTGACCGGGGTCGGCTGTGGTGGCATCGCCGTCGGGTTGGCTCCTGGCCCGACCAACGGCGCTGTTCCCGCCCGACGCGAGATAGC
>CAZVPE010000452.1:0-3179 GCA_964628155.1 uncultured Polyangiaceae bacterium
CCCGTTGTCCGACGCGTTCGACGAGAAATCGGGCTGACCTAGGACGAGATCCGCGGGCGCCGCGTTCGCGGACGGGATCGCGTTCCAAATGAGAATACGGTTTCCACTGGTGACCACCAGACGCGTTCCGTCGGACCACAAGCCCAGGCAGCCGCCGTTTCCGAAAAGCGACGAAGTGGTCTGCGAGCTGCTGGCGTTAAGGTCGGGCTGTCCCAACACGACAGCGGGCAGAACCCCTGGGTTCGCAGGAATCCCGTTGTAGACGAGCACGCGAGAGCTGTTGCATACGAACAAGTGTGAGCCATCGAAGAAGGCTCCGGTCATCAATTTGGACGATAGGTTTCGCAGAAGCGATGCCTGGTCCGCGGACGAGCTGATGTCGAGTCCGATATTCCCTTGGAGGGTCCACGGGCTCGGGCGCTCGGTGGCGCCAAAATCCCCGGGGGCCGCGACGAGCCCCACCACCGCGCTTCCCGAGGCCTGCGACGTGACGATGCCGTGCGAAACGCTGGGTGAGATGTACTGGAACAACACCGCACTGCTCGCGGGCGCAGCGGATAGCGCGATCGACAAGCTGAGGTTTGGCAGCGTCGAAATGCCCGCCGGAAGTGCGATCGAGCAAAGGACCGAGCCGAGCGTGTCTCCGCTCAGATCGGCGGGGACGGGCTTTTGGGTCACGGTAATCGTCGCTCCAACGGGAAGCGGCATTCCTGAGGTGCTGACCATGCATTGACCGGCGACGCACCCGGCGAGGAGCGCGTTGTTATCGCACCCGGACATCACGATTGGCGCATCGTTCGTCGCGTCGATCGGAGGCCCGTCGGCGGGGAATCCATCGGGGGTCGTCCCATCGAAAACTGAACCGTCCGCCACGGAGCCTTCCGCGTCCGGCCCGTCCGCGATCGCCGCGTCCCCCGGCAAACCGTCTCCGACGGGCCCGTCTGTCGTCAGCCCGTCTGTCGTCAGCCCGTCTGCCATCGGCCCGTCTGCCATCGGCCCGTCTGTCGTCAGCCCGTCTGCCATCGGCCCGTCTACCGATCCGTCCGCCGGACTCGAAGGCTCGCCGCCCGAGCCGCAGGCGCATTCCATCGCGACGAAAACCGCGCAAACCGCGACCACTCCGAACAGCCTCATACGAGCCCCTCCAAGCGCAAGCTGCAGCCACAAGTCCCCAAGCGTCCCGAGCGTACCAGCGCGCTCTGCTCCGTGTCGAACCTTCCCGTTCTACATCAAACCGTCGAGAATCTTCGAAGCGTCGAGTGGCGTTGTTGTCCGACCTTCTCCGCGTTCGCGCGGACGAACGGCAACCAAGCCCTTGGTCGTTTCCGAGCGCTCCGGCATTCACTGGGTCATCGAGCGGCGTTGTGGCTCCGCCGTCTTTGCCCGAACCTGCCGGCCCACCGCGACCCGAATTGCGTCGGCAAAGAGGGAGGCCGAACGCTCGGACGAGAACCGCGCTTCGACCGTCGCGCGGCCTGCGGCCGCGAAACGCTCGCGAAGGCTGGGCGATCGCGCGAGCTCGTCGAGAGCTTCGACCCATTCGTCTTCGGACGACGCCAAAAGGCCGTTTTCGCGGTGTCGAATGATGTCCACGTTGACGCCCACGGGAGCCACCACGACCGCGCGCCCGGCCGCCATGTACTGCAGTGCTTTGCACCCGCATTTTCCTCGCGTGAACTCGTCATCTGGAAGCGGCATGATGCCCACGTGGCCCGTGCCGATGGCGCGCGCCTCGTCGTCGGCTCTCCACCGAATGAAGCGCATGTCTACGCCGGCGATCGGTCGGGCCAAGGGCCGATCGCAGATCACGTTCAATCGGACGGGGCGCCGTCTCGCGAGTTTCTCTAGCGGCCGGCGCGCGTGCTCCAGGTGTTCGAGGGTGGAGAACGTTCCGGACCATACGATCGTGAACGGCGCGTCCTCGGGCGGCGCGGGCTGGATGGGGTAGGCTCCGAGGTCGATGCTCGTCGGAACGACGTGAACGGAGCTGCAATGCTGCCTCGCCCAAGAGGCCAAGTATTCATTTCCGACGGTCACTACGTCGGCCAACCTGCAGATGGTCGCGGTCTTCCCGGTGAACTTGAGCGACCGAAACCGGTGGTTGACAGCCACGGCGCTGCGCTTTGGCGTGGTCCAGATGGCGTCGTCGAAGTCGTAGACGATGGGAACGCCCGCTCGGGATATCAACCATTCATAGATAGGCGGCCCGATCAGCGCGGCTTCTCGGTAAATGACGACGACGTCATAACGACGCGACGCCGTCAGAGCCGCGCGGCGCTCCAACATGTCTTTGAGAAGGAGCATCCCCTTCTCAATCGCTTTGCCATCTTGATACAAGATGCGCGAAAGCGCCGGCGATTCGAAGGGAGCATACTCGATCGCGATCCCGTGCCCGCACCTGAGGTCGTGTTCCCACTGCTCGATACGAAAGCGCTGACCGGGAGATACGCCTTTCTCCTTGCTGACCAGTGCCAGCGCGCGCAGCATGGGTCTGTCCATAACACGGCACCTCCGATTGACCACGCCCGTGTGCCTCGCGTGCGCACGCACGGACGTCCGAACGAACCGGCGGTTGCGGAAGGCGCAGCATCGGACGAATGGCCCTTGCATTGGCCGCAACTAACTGACAGTAAGGCGTGCGAGCATTTCGATGAGCACGGCTACGGTGGAACTCCATCGGTCCCAGGTGGCCAAACGCACGCGGTGGCTGGCCCTCGCCCTGGTCCTGTGTGTGCAAACGGTCTTCTTCGCGTTGCTCGCGAAGCGCCCGCTGGCTGTCGAGGGAGACAACGAGCGGTACGAACAAGCCGGCTGGAACATCGCGACCGGACGCGGTTATTCCCTACCGCTGACTGGTTACGGCGCGACCAATGACTCCGAGGTCTACGATTGGGTATGCACGAGGCATCCGAAGGCGTGCGATACAGACACGACGCATCCGGCCGCGCTCTACATGCCCGGCTATTCGATCTTCGTGGGCGCCGTATATTCCGTTTTTGGCCGTAGTTTGCTTGCGCTTTGTTTGGCCCAGCTTGCACTCCTATGGTCGCTGTTCGTGCTCTTCGAGGGACTGGCCGCGAACTTCCTCGGTCGCTATGGGTACATCTTCGCCATGGCGGTGGCTGCCACGTATCCGTTCCTCGCGCGACAGGCCACCCTAGTCATGTCGGACCATCTGC
>CAZVPE010000453.1:0-3162 GCA_964628155.1 uncultured Polyangiaceae bacterium
GCATGCGCAAACGGGTTACCGCCTTCGGACGGTAGCGCCACGTCCACCTCTGGCTTGCTCGGTGCGGCGGCAGCCGGCGCTGGCAGCGAGGAGCCGCTCTCCAGTGTCGAGCGGGCGGGGGTCTGTGGCGGCGGCGCGGATCCGCTGCACCCGAACGTGGTCGTCCAACCGATCAACGCTGCGATTGTCGTCTTGTGGTTCATGGTTCCTCCGGGATCTTCACGCGAGGCCGAGGAAGCGACGGGTAGGCCCGGTGAAGGCACCGCCGGACTTGCACGCGGCGTGCGCACGTTCCCGAGGCACCGACTGCCGGGCGATCATCGGCCACCGCCGTGGCCCGGGGGCCGTCCTGTCGCCACTGGGGGGAAGAGCCTGACGAAGAGTCGTCGTCGAACGACGATGGTTCGTCCCGTTTACGCCTGGATCCGCGACGCAGGCTACGCTCGGCCCCGCGTGGATGCTCCGTTCGACCGCTTGGCGCGCTGCTTGCGATGGGGCTCGAGCGCGAGGTCCCTGGCAGGAGCACCAATGAAAACCAAGACGGCCATCACTCTGCTCTCGCTCGCGTCCGTCGCGGCGTCGACGCAGATCTGCGCGTGCAGCAGCGACCACACCGCCTCCGCAGGCCCGGCCGACGCTGGCCCCGACGACGTGCAGGTCGCGACGATGGATGGGCCCCTCGAGACGTCGAACGAAGCCGGCGACGATGCCTCCGATGCGGGGTTCTTCGTGCAAGCAACCCAGCTCCTCGACGACATGCGGGGCCCGTTGGGCTTGACCGACGGTCCGGGCACGAGCGGCGGGTGGTACTCGTACTCCGACCGCACGGTCCCCTGGTCGGAGCCCGCCATTTTCCTTTCCGACGCCGGGCTGCTCACGCCCCCCGACGGCGTTCCTTTTCCGGCGACGGACGATGGCACAGGGCCGATGGTGCTCGGGAGCGTGCAGCCGTACCGGCGCGTTTCGGGAGGGGGGGAGTCGCAATGGGGAATCGGCCTCGGGATGGCTTTCATCAATGTCGCGCCGGACGGTGGCGACGTCCCGGTCAACGACTGCGGGGCCGGGGCGATCTTCGACGTCCAAGCCGATGCAGGAGACTCGTTCATCCCGCTACCCTTCGAGGCGACCGGATGGACCGGCATCCAATTCTGGGCGAAGTCCCTCCGCGCCGATTTCGCGCAGCCGGTTTACGTGCAAGTGCACGACGAGACCACGCAGCCCTTTGGCTTGGCGTTCGACGCCGGCGGCTGCAATCCGTGCAATTCGTCCGGCATCGGCGCGTGCGGCGACGGCTTTCGGGCCCGCGTCGTCTTTCCCACCGATTGGGCTCAGATCCGCGTCCCTTTCGGCTCGATGCACCCGCAGGGGTATTCGGGCTCGTCGACGTCCGCAGTGCCGGACGTGAGCAACATCTATCAACTCAACTTCCAGATTGATGCCCCGGTGCCTCCGTTCGGCGTCGCCGTCGCGTACGTCGAGCTCTACAAGTGACCCGTTCCTCATCGAGAAAGCCCGAACAATCATGAGAACCCGCGTGATGGTCACATGGCTCTCGCTTGCGCCCGTCGCCGCGTCGACGCAAGTCTGCGGGTGCGGCGGCAGCCGAGCGACCCAGGCCGCGCCTTCCGACGCGGCCGCCGAAGGAGCGCAAGCCGCGAGCGGGGGCAGCGCGAGCTCGGGGGCCGCCGCTTCCGGATCCGAGTCCGGGGCGGCGGCGGTCGTCGACGCAGGCGGCGATGCCGCGGAGGCTGGATATGCCGTGCGAGCGACGCAGCTCTTGGACGATATGCACGGACTGGACGGCGTAACGGACGGACCGGGTACCGGGAGTTACTGGTACACGTACTCGGACCGGACCTACCCCTGGTCGGAGCCGCCGATCTTCGTGGCCGATGCGGGCGTGCTCGTGCCCCTCGATGGAACACCGTTTCTGGCGAAGGACGACGGCGCAGGTCCGACCTACCTGGGAGTCGTCCAGCCCTACCGGCGTTGCTACGGAGGGGGGGAGACGTCCTGGGGAATCGGTTTCGGAATGGACTTCATCGACGCTCCGCCCGACGGCGGCGACGTCCCGATGAACGACTGCGACGGGGGCCTGATCTTCGACGTCGACGCTGCCGGGCACGACTCGTTCATCGGTCTGCCCTTCGATGCATCCCGATGGGCGGGGGTCCAGTTCTGGGGCAAGTCGCTTCGCGGCGTAGCCCAGCAGGTGACCGTCAGTGTGGACGACGACAGCACGAGCCCCTGGGGCCTGCCGGCAGACGGAGGCTCCTGCAACGTTTGCATTCAGAGCGCCGCGGTCGGCGTCTGCAGCGATGCCTTTCAAGTATCCGTTACGTTCCCGACCGATTGGGCGCATATCCAGGTTTCGTTCGCGTCCATGCATCCGCAGGGCTGGGCGGGGGCATCGGTGTCTGCCGTTCCGAATCTGAGCAAACTCTTCGACCTGCACTTCCAGATTGATCAGGGCTTCGCACCCGCCGTGGCCCCCTTCGACGTCGCCGTCGCGTACGTCGAGCTTTACAGGTAATCGGCCTTCAACCGCGGTGCACCCGGCGCGGCCCACCCTTTGCTCTAAAGAATATAAAGCGCCGGAATAACCTCACCCCCCGGCCCCCTCTCCGCAAGCGGAGAGGGGGAGATCGTGGCGCCGGCGCAATGCCACGGACTGGACCGCAAAAGCTCCCCCTCTCCGTTTACGGAGAGGGGGCCGGGGGGTGAGGTCTTCGAACCGGCGCCTTGTCTTGGCGCGAGTGGAGTGGAATCCAAATGAATCGATTGAGACTAGGCCTCATTGCGGCCTCGCTATTCACCAGTCTACCCGCCGCGGCGCAGCTGCCGCCGCCGACCGCCGCCGAGCCAGCGGCAGCACCGGCACCACCGCCGCCGACCGGACTGCCGCCCCCCATGGCCGACACCACCGGCGCCCAGAGCTTGGGTCCCCAACCGTCGGCCGCCTCGGGGAGCGATTGGAAGTTCAGCTGGAGCGGGTACTTCCGCGCTCCTCTGCGCATCGGCGTCGGCACCCGGCCTGCGTGCCCGCCGGGCGTGTCGCCCGCCACGCAGGCGCAGACCGACTACAGAAACTACCAAGCCGCGCTCGGAGCGGCCAACGGCGGCGGCGGGAGCAGCCCATACAATGGCGCCTATTGCGCCGCG
>CAZVPE010000454.1:0-3159 GCA_964628155.1 uncultured Polyangiaceae bacterium
CAAATGGTTCAGCTCGACGCGAGCGTCGGCCCAGGCCAGCTCGAAGGCCCGGTCCACATGCGTCGAGCTCATGTACCGCTGAGCGAGGTCTACGACCTCGGCGCGAGAAAGGGCCACGCCGGTGACAAGGGCGACGCGTGCGGTTGCCTGGGGCTCGATGACGACGCTCCGACTCAAGACGGCAGCCGGCTCGAGTGGGTGCTTGACGACCTCCGACGGAGCATCGCTGCAGAGCCCTTCAGGGGAGGTCAGATCCCGACCCCGCCCGACAAACCGAGGCCTCATCGAGTCGCAGCGAACGGGGCTCCATCCGTCACTTTCAGCGGCGAGCATCTGCACGAGCCAGGGGGAGAGGGCCCCCGTCGCGCGATCACGCCGTGTGATGAGCAGCGCCCCGAGCTGCACGTCTTCTTCGAATTCCAGGAACATGTTCTCGAACGCCCGGTGTGCCACATCGGCGGACCGCGGGCAGAGAACGACTTCGGCGTACGTCGTCAGGTCGACTTCACACGCGTCTTCGCCATGATTGGTGATCGTGATGCGCCGGACCCCGACAGGGTGTTCAGGAGAGACGACGAGCTCGGTCGTCGTCTCGATGTCGCCATTTCGACGATGAATCTCGACGTGGTCGACCGAGAACGTCACTCGATAGGATGACGGGATGACGCGCGATGGCTCGAATCCAGCGGACCACGAGCGGCCGGTCGAACGATTGCGTATGTAAACGAATTCAGATACCCCCTTTCTTCAGGCAAGAACGACTCAAATGCGACTATTTGTCGCACTCCGCCATCGCGGCGCTTTCAATGCCTCCTCGCGAGAGAAAACACTACGAATCGTGGGTCAAACCGCGACGCCCTCGGAGGTGCGCGGGCCCATCGCGGTGGCACGCGAAGTGCTGCTCCGAATGCTTCGTGCGGAAGCTCAACAGCGCCGGGGCATCTACGACGTAGCGCGCAAGTCGTAGCCGGTAGAAGGGAGTCGTCGTGATCCACGCGGAGGGCGTCCCTCGGCCGCAGGGGCGCCGCTGTGCGAGCACAGATCGCGAGGGCAAAGCGGTCAGGCCAAGGAAAGGACGGGAACGAGCGATGGGTAAGGCAATGGAAATCAACACCAATGAAGATGTCGTCAGCTTTTTGAAGAAGCAGCATGAGCAGGTGAAGGGCCTGTTCGATGCCGTGTCGAGCGCGCGCGGAGAAGCCCGCGCAAAAGCGTTCGCCAATCTTCGGAGGATGATGGCGGTTCATGAGACGGCCGAGGAAGAGATCGTGCATCCCGCGGCAAGGCGGGAGATTCCCAGTGGGGATGCGATCGTCGCCGCTAGGTTGCGGGAGGAGAAGGCCGCGAAGACTGCCCTGGCGGAGATCGAATCGCTCGATATGGACTCTTTGGAGTTCGAATCGAAGCTCGGCGATCTCAAGAAGGCCGTCATCACCCACGCCAAATCCGAGGAGACGGAAGAATTCGAGCGGCTCGGCGAGCACAGGTTGGAACGTATGCGTAAGGCCATGGCCCTGGCGGAGGCGGTCGCGCCAACCCATCCACACGCCGGGTTCGAGTCGGCCGCAGCGAATTTCATTGCAGGACCGTTTGCGTCGATGGTGGATCGCGCGCGAGACGCTCTTTCCGGGAAGCACTGAGTCGTCTATCAGTGCAAACGCGCATGACGTCGCGGGGCGCCCTGGCGCCCCGACGCCGAACAAGACGCCGTTTCTCGTGTGTCGCCGCGGACGGGGGGGAGCGACTGCGCGCTGAAAAGGCCTTTCGAGCGCAGCTCGAAGCGATGCCGGACCTCGTCTTCTTGCACCGCAAGGGCATACTCGTCTACGTCAATCCTGCCGGCCTCGGCGCGCTCGGCCTGGCGAACACGGGAGAAATCGTGGGTCGCAGTTTCGAGGCCTTCGTCCATCCCGATGACCGGGACGCCGAGGCTTCCGACGGTCTGGCTCACGGGGCGGCGCGGGAGGCCCCTAAGGCGCGCCGGCTGCGCTTGCTACGTAGCGACGGCGCACTCCGGATGATCGAGAAGCTCTCCATTCCGATCTTGTTCGAGGGGACCCTCGCCACCGCGTCGATTGCCACCGACGTGACCGAGCGCGACGAAGCCAACGTGAAGCTCCTCCTCGCGGATCGGCTTGCGGCCATCGGAACGTTGGCGGCCGGGGCCGCGAACGAGATCTGTAATCCACTCACATACGCGACGATCAATGTCGAGTACGTGCTGCGGCAGCTGCGGATCGCCGCCGCCGAGGAGCGGCCCTTCGGAGATGCCGCAGCAGTGGGCCAGCAGCTCGCTCTGCTGGTCGACTCGCTCCACGAAGCGCAGCAGGGCATGACTCGCATCCGCGATATCGTCCGCAACCTGACGACGTTTTCGCAAGGCACCGTCGAATCTCGAACGCTCGTCGACGTGCGCAGCATAGTCGAGGCGTCGATTCAGATGGCGCTGCACGAGATCGTGCATCGTGCGAGTCTTCTTCGCGACCTTGGTGAGGTGCCTCCAGTCGAAGCCAACGAGGCGCGGCTCGGCCAGGTGTTCCTCAGCCTGATTGCGAACGCGGTGCAGGCGATCCCGGAGGGCGATGCGACCGCGCACCAGGTGCGCGTCGCCACTCGCACCGACGACGCGGGAAACGCGGTCATCGAGGTCGCCGACACCGGCGTGGGAATCGCTCCGGACGGCGTGGGCAGAGTGTTCGATCCCTTCTTCACATCCAAGGCCCCAGGCGAAGGCGTGGGCCTAGGACTGTCGATGTCCCTTGGCACGGTCAAATCGCTCGGTGGTGACATCGAAGTCGCGAGCGCGCCGGAACGAGGCACCGTGTTTCGTGTTCTGCTGCCGCCCGCCAAGGGATGGCGGGCGATGCGCTACGAGCCGGACACCGAAACCGAGGTAGCCGAGCGCACGCGGGTGCTCGTCGTCGATGACGACTGGCATGTCTGCGAGGCGCTCGAGCGTTCCTTGTCTGGCTTGGCCGACGTCGAGGGGATGACCGATGCGCGCTCCGTGCTTGATCGGGTCCGGTCGGGCGAGCGCTGGGCCGTAATTCTTTGCGACTTGCTCATGCCGGGGACGTCCGGAATGGATCTCTACCGCGGCGTTCTAGGAGTGGCGCCCGAAGCCGCAGCCCGCGTCGAGGATGAGCTTGCCGAAGAAGT
>CAZVPE010000455.1:0-3154 GCA_964628155.1 uncultured Polyangiaceae bacterium
CGCCGACGATCTGACCGCGGACGACCTGCGCAGGATGAACGCTGAAGGAGCAAACCGGGTGTGCACCGCGCATGTCCGAGTCGTCACCCTGACGCGTCGTGGGCGAGCGCACACGCGTCACGTCCTGCAGCGCCTCGAACCGCCGAACTAGGTCCCGCTGTACCTGCGTAACCTGCGTACGTCGGGACACGGGTAACCGGTGGCGCTAGCGAATCCCGTCCTTTGCGAGCAGCTCGAGGACGTAGTCCCGTACGAGGATCCCCCGCTGAAGGCACTTAACACGCACCTGTCGATGGATACGCTCAGGCACGTCCGCGACGATGCGTTTTTCCCCCGCTCCGAGCTTTTCCGCGGCGTCTTTCGCCTGCTTCTCGCTTCGCTGTCGGCTTGGTTTCCTGAGGCTCAGACCCATGCTTCCCGCCTTTCACGTTGCGCCATAGGCGCCGGATGTCGTCGGCCGCTGCTTCGGTCGACGAAGATGTGAGTACTGATTCGCCGCGCGAGGCGGCGTCGGGGAACGCGATCCGCTGATGCACGACGCCGGCGAGCTCGCCCCCGGCCTTCCGGAGCTCCGCCTCGGCCTCGCGTGCGAGGCGCGTGTTGGTGCTCGCCCGGTTCAAGACAAAGACGCGGCGAATGGGCGGCCGGCCAAGCTGCTCGCGCACCTGGTCGGCCTGGTCGAGCGATTCGAGCGTCTCGGCAACGGCCCAGAAGTCGAACGGGCCGGGCTGGATCGGCATCACCGCCACGTCGGCGGCGACGGCGGCGCTCTGCGTGACGTCGCCGAGCCGCGGAGGGCCATCGAGGAACACGTAGTCGTAGCCTCGCGCGATCTCCTTGAACCGCGGCAGTGCGATCGCTCTGTCTGCCTTCACGACGGCGAGCCCGTCCAGCGGCGATCCGTCCTGGCGCGCGGCGCTCCAGTCGAACGCGCTCGCCTGGCGATCCATGTCGACGACGAGCGCGCGATCGCCGTCGAGGTGGGCGGCGGCGGCGAGATTGATCGCGAGCATCGTCTTCCCGCTTCCGCCCTTCTGCTGGAGAACGGCGACCGTCAGCATCGGTTGACTCCTATCCGTGGGTACGCGGGTACGCAAGTTCTTCGGTACGCGCGGCACGACGTGGGGCGCCTTCATTCGCGTGCCTTTGCTTCGAGATCTCGGTACTGCGCCGCCATCCGCTCGAGCATCTCGCGGAACTCAGGCGCGGCCCCCGCGGCGAGCTCCTCGAACTCCGCTCGCGTCTTCGCGAGCTCCGCGCGGGTCGGCGGATTGCGCCTGGCGCGCTCCGCCGCGGCGTTGATGCCGGAGTTCCAGGTCTGGCGCGCACGCGCGTCGTCCTCGCGCAGCCGCCGCTGCGCTTCGAGGGCCTCGTTGCGCAGCTTCTTGTGGCCGCGCTCGAGGTGCTCGAGGAAGTGATCAAGCTTGCCCCAGATGAAGCGCGCGGTCGGCGGGCCCGCCTTCGACGCCTCGAAGGCTCCGGCGATGGCCTCCCGGTGAGCCTGTTCCTTCGCCTCGCGTGGCCCCTCGATGGCCGCGCTGCACAGGGCGACCATGGCGACGTCGGACTGGTCGAACCACCGCGGAGCAGGGCGCTTCGGGTGCTTGCGCTTCATGCGCTCGGCGAGAGCCCATCGGGCGATCTCTCTGTCCTCCTTGGTGACCTTCGGTTGTTCTTCTTCGCCGATCGGTTCCGACGACGGCGAGGGCGCGGCCTGCGGCGCTTCGACGGTGCTCTCGCAAGAAGAAGAAGGTTTCTGATCTTGATCTCTGGGTTCCATGGCAACCGTTTCCGCCGGGGGCCCGGCAGTCCTTTCCGGGGGTGGCGTGAGTGTGGGCGCCGGCGGTCGAGGGCGTAGCGCCTTCGGCCGGTCCTTCGGGTAGTCGCTGGCGAAGGCGGCGAGCTCGCTGAGCATGACCGGGCCGGGGCTGTAGAAGATCCGCTCGCCGCCGTCGGCTCGGTGCTCGCGGCGAAGCGTCAGGAAGCCGCCGCGCTCGAGCGCTGTCACGTGGTAGCGGACCGCGCGCGTCGAGCAGCCGCTAAAGCGTGCGATTGCCTCCTGACCGGGCCACGCTTCCGCGTTCATCTGGAAGTGCGTCGCGATCGCGATGAACACTGACCACGGACCTTTCGCGAGGTCCCGGAACGCCGGACCCCGCGTGCGGAGCTGCTGCAGGACGAAGCCGAAGTTGTCTCGAAGTCGAAGTCGGTCTGGAAGTGGGAACAGATCGTCGTCTGGCTCCCCCGAACCTGCCGGGAGAGACCGTGCTGCGTTCAACATCGTGCACGCCCCTTCCGCGCCCGCAGGCGCGGCGAGGCCCGAGACGGAAGGCTGACGTCGATCGCGACCTTCGCGACACGACCGCGCACCGTCTCGGGGCGTTCGTAGCTGGAGCGCGAAGCGCGCTCCGCTCGGTCGACGCTGGCGACGTCGATCGAGCCTTCGGAGTCCTCACGCGGACGCATCGAGTGTCTTGCGCGAGGACAAACGAACCCATATGCTTGGTCTTGCTCGGCGCCGCGAAACGACGAGTGACCAAGACAACCGGCCTTGCTGACCTGGCAGTCAGCGAGGCCGTTCCGCTTTGTGCGGGGCCACGGGCTACGTCATGGCGCCTCCGTGGTCAGCGCGCGATGCGCGCGTGGCTCGCGGTCGTCGAGGTCCATCGCGGCGCCCAGACGGCCCGTGGACGCATCGAAGTGATCGGGATGATGCCGAGGGCGCGGGCGGTCCTCCGACACGCTTTCGCGGGCGCGGGCGCGCGGTCGGACGCCGTATCATCGTGGCCCCCCGCGCCGGCCCGCATCCAGACGGACCAAGTTGCCCGCCCGGCGCTCACGCCTCGCCTCGAGCTCGCGAGCGAGCTGCGCAACGACGTCAAACCGGCCGGCCGCCGCGGCGCGCGACAGCGCCGTCGCGAGGGCGCCCTCTACAGCATCATCGCCACTTGGCGGACTTGGAGGCTCGTCCGGAGATCCTGGCGGTTCGTCCGCCGTCGCCAAAACCTCGGGGTGCTTGCCGCCACTTTGGGGGGCTGGGTTCCGGTGTTTTCGCGACGATGGGCGACGTTTGGGACGGACGGTGCGGTCGGGTTCGACTCCCCCTGGGGACGCTCACGTTGCGGATCGGGTAGCGCCTGGAGCAAAGCTCCCG
>CAZVPE010000456.1:0-3146 GCA_964628155.1 uncultured Polyangiaceae bacterium
CGCTGGCCCAAGATGTTCTGAGCCGCGACTTGTCCTTGCCGCTCGGCGTGCACCCAATGCTCGATACGTCGCCTCTTGCCGGCCCCGGTGGCATATCGCGCGATATCCCCCGCCGCGAAGACACCGCGCGCATTCGTTTCGAGGTATTCGTCGGTTAGCACCCCGCCGTCGACGGCGATTCCCGCCGCTTCGACAAAATCGACCACGGGCTGTACCCCGACACCCGCCACGACGAAGTCGCATTCGAGCCTCGATCCGTCGTCGAGCGCGACATGGTCAGCCCCAAAAGCCGCAGGCCTCCTTCCCAGATGGAAGCGTACGCCCTTCGACTCGTGCAGTGTCCGGACGAACGCTCCCACTTCGCCGAGCACCGCCCCTAGCGGCTCGGCGTCCGGGGCAACGACGTCGACTTCGAGACCACGCGCGCGAAGGGAGGCCGCGACCTCGAGTCCAATGAAACTCGCTCCGACTACGACCGCGCGCTTGGCGTCGGATGCGCGCGCGATGATCGCTCGGCTGTCGCGAAGCGAGCGCAAGTACATCACATGGTCCCGATCGGCCCCGGGGATCGAGAGCCTGACCGGGTCGGCGCCGGTGGCCAGGAGCAGCGCATCGTAAGCGAGCGTGCGACCGTTGGAGAGCTGGACGATCTTCGCTCGGGTGTCGATGGTCTTGGCGGCAACTCCGAGCTCGAGGTCGACCTGATGCTCGGCGTAAAACTCCTTTGAGCGAAGCGGGATCCACTCCTCGGGCGCGGTGCCGGCGAGGTAGTCTTTCGATAGGTTGGGGCGATCTACAGGGACGGATTCGTCACGACCGATGAGCGCGAGATCTCCATCGTAGCCCTCGCGCCGCAAGGACTCGACCGCACACGCGCCGGCCGCGCCGGCGCCCACGACCACTACCCTTCTCGGAGCGGCAGGCGCGGCGAAGGGCAATCGCTTCCTCGGAGGGGCGCCAACCTTGCCCGCGACGAAAACGCGACCCGCCCTCCGCTCCACCTTCCAGCACGCCACGGGATTGAGGGCAGGGGCGGCGACGGCCTCTCCGCTGCGGAGGTCGAAGCAGGCATGGTGCCAGGGGCAGCGAATGAAATCGCCAGTCACAACCCCTTTTGCAAGCGGTCCGCCGTAGTGGGAGCAGTAAGCGCCGATCGCAACCGCTTCCGAGCCGCGGCGCACCACAATCACTCCCTCACCGGCTGCGTGACCTTCCGCCGGCCCGCCACCAGAGAGAGCTGCCTCGCTCAGGCCGTCCTGTTCGAGATCCGGGCCTTTCAGATCCGCTTGCTCGCCCATAATGGTCTTCCCCTTTGCGACCGGCGCCCAAGCATATCGCCGCTCGCAGCCTGCGTCGTCTCTTTGCTCGTGAGGCCGCTTCGATGTCGTTGATCCCTCTCGGCAGTGGCTGGACCACGCGATCGGGTTGAGGTCGCTCTGGCGTCCTCGACGGCGTAGGCGGCCAGGGCTCCCGCGCGCTCGAGCAGGCAGGTCGCTCCGAAAGCGAGTAAGCAACTGGAAAGCCCCATGCCCCTCCCTATCCAAGGTCCGATTTCTTCCGACGTGCCCGTACGAACGATCGAGCGCGACGAGCTCTGGCGCAAAGTCGCCGCGAAGAATCCGCGGTTCAAGCTCGTCATGGCGCTCGGCGACTGGGAGTTTCGGACGAAGCATATCCCAGGATCGGCGCATTTTAGAGACGCGTCGAGCATGTTGTCCTCACTTCGGAAGGACGACGAGATCGTGGTTTATTGCACCAACCCTCCATGCCTCGCGAGCGTGGCCGCCTACCACCGTCTCGTGCAGGAGGGGTACACGAACGTGCGGCGCTACGCTGGCGGCATCGAGGATTGGGAGAGCGGGGGACTACCACTCGAGCGCGCGAGCGCGCAGGACGCGGCCGTCGACGAGGCAGGGGACGAATCGTTCCCCGCGAGCGACGCGCCGTCGTGGACCGTCGACGGCGTCGGGGCCCCCGCTCACGAGCGTAAGTAAAGCCGATCAGAAGCGACCGCCAATTTCAGTGGGCGCAGAGACACGCGGAGCCCGTGGACCGCACTGAACTGGGTGACTCAGGGCGACGCCCCATCATGTCCGTCAGCGTCGGCTCGCTCGCGTTGACGAAGCGACGGCCCAGCTTCCAGCGTCGCTCGGCGGGGGCATTTCGCTACGTTCGCGATCGAGCGGCGCATGCAGACTGGCCGCATGGAAGAAGTTCCGCTAGAGGTTCGAATCGACGGGACCGAGCGCCGCGGATGATTTCTCTTGGAGACGACTATGGGCCTCGTTCGGGGGGTCAGTGACTGCTCTCGTGAAGAAGAAACGATGCACGTGGTCAGGCACCGACCCGCTGTACGTCGCCTACCACGATGAAGAATGGGGCGTTCCCGTACACGACGATCGCTCCCTCTTCGAGTTTCTCGTCCTTGAAGGTGCCCAGGCCGGGCTCAGCTGGATAACGATCCTGCGCAAGAGGGCTGCGTACCGCCACGCGTTCGACCAGTTCGATCCGCGGAAGGTCGCTCGCTATGACAAGCAGAAGGTAGGGGCGCTGCTTGCGGATGCTGGAATCGTGCGCAACCGAGCGAAGATTGAATCAGCGATCAAGAACGCCAATGCGTTCCTGGAGGTCCAAGCGGAGTTCGGCAGCTTCGACGCATTTCAGTGGCGCTTCGTCGACGGGCGCCCGGTCCAGAATCGCCGGCGAACCATGGGGGAGGTCCCCGCTCGCAGCGCCCAATCCGACGCCATGGCCAAGGACCTGAAGAGCCGCGGCTTCAGCTTCGTAGGGTCGACGATCATCTACGCGCACATGCAAGCCGTCGGCATGATCAATGACCATCTCGTGGACTGCTTCCGACACAAGGAGATCGTCAAGCTCGGTGGACCGCGGGGCTGACTCCCCACTTGAACCCATGCGCCTAAGCCCACCTGCGGATTTCCTCAGTCTGTCCCGGCGCGCAACGGTCACGAGCCGATGCGCGAGGGCAGGGGCCGAGCGCGCCTTGCTCCGGAAACCATGGAGAAACGAGAACCGCCAGGGGAAGCGGAATCCGAAGTCCCGATTGCTTCCGGCGGCGGATTCCATGAAACTCTTGTCATGATCCGCCGCGCCACCGGGGACGACATTCCCGCGATCACTCAGCT
>CAZVPE010000457.1:0-1309 GCA_964628155.1 uncultured Polyangiaceae bacterium
CCGGCCAAGCTCGGCGCCTTCCAGCAGAGAAACATGAGCGCGCAGACGGTGAGAAAGACCGACCAGAGCTCGTTGAACGTGATCTCGGGTCCCGCGAAATGGATGCTCGATAAGACCGGGTCGATGATCGCGGTCACCAGGCCCAACACCATGAGCTTGACCGAAGCGGAGACGACGGCGCCGATGGCCTTTTCGGCGAGAAACTTCGTCGGCGCGAGAAGGCCGAAGGGGAGAAAGATCCCCGCCAGTGCGGCGAACACGTAGTACTCGAGCACGGCCAAAAAGACGTTGATGGCCATGATGAGAAAGCACGCGAGGATGGCCAGGTACCCGAACCCGAAGACGATGAGGTCCGAGATGTCCGTCATGCCCAGATCGGCGAGCTTCTGCGTGAGCGGCGCGGTCGCGTCGAGGCCGTAGCCGGCCAGGCGCGACGGATCCATGAGCAGGCTCACGTCCCCGCTTCCCCCGCCCGCCAGAAGCCCCGCTTTGACGAGCGAGCCGACGAGGTCCTTGCAGAGCGTTGGGTACGACTGGACGATCCAGACCCACGCCCCGATGTGCAAGATGCGCTTGAAGACACCGACGACGTTGTCGCCGCCGCCGAGCGCGGTCCAGAGCCCGAGAAGCACGACCTCGATGCCGACGAGGAGGCCGAGCAGCGCGGTGGCCGAGTCCTGGATGCGGCCGTAGGCGCCCGAGAGGACCGCGATGAAGTTCTGAAGGGTCAGCGTCAGCGTGTTGAATTGCATGGCGGCACTGCCTTTCACGGCAAGGTGTTCGGAACCGCGTTCGGCAGGCCCTTGTCCGTGTATCCCTGGCGCGCGTCGTCGCTCTTGCCGAGCGAGAGCTGCTCTCTCGAGGCGTGCGCCGCGGCCATGTCCGTGAGCACGCGGCCCGTGGTCGCGAGCGTCTGGCCAAGGACCAAGATCTCCGAGTTCGTAATGCCGATCATCTGGGCGATGAGCTGCAGCGCCTCGACTTCGCCCTGGGCGGCCTGGGACTGCTTGAGCACGGCCTGCGTCTGGGTGGCCTGGTCGTCGAGCGTCGCGAGCGAGGTCTGCTGGCGCGCCGCCACCTGCGAAGCGCCCACGACCTCCTGGTTCCACGCCTGGTACTGCGCCCGGTGCTGGAGCACCGTGGCGCCGCTCGGCGGAGCGCCCGCGGGAAAGAGGGAATTGTATTCCGAATCGATGCGCGCGAGCTGGTAGCTCATCGAGCGCACCCCCCAGGTGAGCGAGCTATAGGTCGAGCGGGCGGTATTGATGAAGGCGATGAGGGCCGGAAACGATCCCTGGCTCACCTGCTG
>CAZVPE010000457.1:1409-3142 GCA_964628155.1 uncultured Polyangiaceae bacterium
GCCGAGAGAATGGTCGAGAGAAGCTCGGGCTTACTCGTCGCGTCGGCCACTTCCTGCGTCGCGAAGACGACGTAGACGTTTTTCTTCCGCAGCGTCTTGAGCCACCCTTGCAGGCGCGACGCGAAGACCGCGTGGCCGAGAAAGAGCCAGGCCTCGTCCAGGATGAGAAGCGTCGGGCGCCCGTCGAACTTGGCTTCGACCCTGTGAAAGAGGTACTCGAGCGCCGGAAGGACGACCGCGGGCCCCATGGCCATGAGGTGGCCCATCTCGATCATCGTCCACGCGGCGCCCGTCGGGACGTCGTCCTTGTCGGCGTCGAAGATCTGGCCGAAGTTGCCCTCGAGCGTGTAGGGCCGGAGCGCGTCGCGAAGGGCCGGCTGTCGCGATCCGAGCTCGGTTGCCAAGAGCGTCAGCGTCCGCTGGCGGCGCGGAGCGGCGGCGAGGCTCGCGAGCGTCTCGTCGATGCCGGTCTGCGTCCGGTGATCCACGTGGACGCCCTGGGCCGCCAAGAGCGTCGCCACGAGCTGCGCCGCCCAGATGCGCTCTTGCGGCTTGTCGATGTCGGCGAGCGGCTGAAAGGCGGTACGCGCCGCCTGCTTCCCGGGCTCGAAGCAGGTTCCGCCCACGGCCAGCGTCGCCGCGCGGGCGCTCCGGTCCTTGTCGAAGATGACGACCTGGGCGCGCGGGTACTTGAGCCAGCCGAGCGCCAGCATGCCGAGCAAGGTCGACTTGCCGCTTCCGGTCGGTCCGATGATGAGCGTGTGGCCGACGTCGCCGACGGCGAGGTGCAGGCGAAAAGGAGTCGAGCCCGTCGTACTGCAATAAAGGTGCGGCGTGCCCACGCCGCACACGCTCTCGAGGTGCCGGTTGACCGCGTCGCCGGCCCACACGCTCGAGAGCGGCATGAGGTGCGTGAGGTTCATCGAGTTGACGATCGGCCGCCGGACGTTGGCGTAGACGTGGCCCGGCAGGCTCCCGAGCCACGCTTGCGTCGAGTTGAGCGTCTCGTCGCGCACGGTGAAGCCGCGCGACTGAATGACCTCCTTGACCCGCTGGCTCTTTTTGCGCGCCTCTTCGAGGTCCTTGTCCCAGACCGTGACGGTCGTCGTCAGGTAGCCGTACGAGACGAGGTCGTCGCCGAGCTCCTGCAGCGCGGCGTCCGCGTCGGCGGCCTTTGTGGCCGCGGCGTTGTCGATGAGCGCCGCCTCCTGCTTGGAGGCCTCCTCCTTGATGAGGGTCCAGAGGCCCTTCCTCTTGGACCACCACTGCTTTCGGTACTTCTCGAGGAGCGCCTTGGCCTCCGCCTTGCCAAGGCACAAGAACCGCGTCACCCAGCGGTACTCGGCGTTGAGATGGTTGAGCGCGTCGAGCAGGCCCGGCAAGGTCGACGCCGGGAAACCCGACAGGGTGCAGGTGCAAAGAAAGTGGTCGCCGAGCATCGGCACGTCGCCCGGCGTGAAGGGCATGTCGGGCAAAAGCGCGTCGAGGCAGGTGGGCGTCTCGGGACGCCGCACCGGGTGCCTGTGGGTCGAGACGGTGCTGTGCAGGTACGTGAGCGTCTGATCGTCATCGAGCAAACCCACGTCGGGGAGGACCGATCGCAGGATGTCGGTCACCTCGGAGACCGTCTTGTCAAAGTGGTGGAGGTCGCGTTCGAGCGAGCGCCGCTCGCCGTCCTGCGCCCTTCCCCCGCCGCCGCCGTCCTCGTAGAAGAGGTCCGCCGCCCGGCCCGC
>CAZVPE010000458.1:0-3133 GCA_964628155.1 uncultured Polyangiaceae bacterium
TCGTTTTCCAATCGCAGCACGCGCTCGCCGTGGTCCAGCAGGAATTGATCGCGTTTTGCATCCAGGTCCACCCGTCCGCGATGTGACGAGCCGTCCAGCTCGACGACAAGGCGAGCTCTCGGCAGTAGAAGTCCACGATGTAGCGACCGATGGCGTGTGTTGCCTCTGCTTCTTTGACGACGTGGGACTCGGACGGCGCCGCGATCGAGCTTCTCTCTATCGCTTGAAGCGGGTAGGAAACGGTAGCGCGGCCCGCGGAGCAAGAGGTCCGTTCAGCTCGCTTGCGCTGTCACAAGGGGAACGGTGTGTGACAGGGCCGCGGTCCTGATTGAGGCCGCGCGGGGTGCTCGATCGCCCACGACCACCCGGGTGGGCCGGCGCCGGACGGCGCGGCGCTGGCGGTCGCGTTCCCGTCCTCCAATCCATCCGTCGTGGACGGCCCGGGGGCGCACCAGACCTTCGGACCGCTCACGATCATCCACGGCCACTTCGCACGCTATGACCTCGGGACGCTCGAGCTCCTGTTCACGATCGGACTCGCGCTGGTGTTCGTCGGACTGTGGCGGCGGCGACACCTGACCGGAACGTACGTGGTGATCGTCAGCCTCGTGTATGCGCCAGCCCGGTTCGCCATGGACTTTCTCCGCGTCACAGACGCCCCGGACGCCGACCCGCGCTACCTCCGGCTCACCCCCGCGCAGTGGATGTGCATCGCGCTGTTCATGACGGGCCTCTTCCTCGTCCGGCACCTCGTTCGTTCGAAGCGGCATCGAGCCCGCCCTCGCGGTCCTGGCCACCCGACGGACTAGCGCGTCTTGTCGCCGAGCTCGAAGTGGCCCTTGAAGTCGACGCACCAGGTATCGAATCGCCATCTGGAGCCGACCACGGCGGCCGTCGCCCTCACCGGCCCCCTTCGAAGCCTCCAGACGGAGCAGATCGACGAGTGCTCCCCTCGCGAACGCTCAGCGCCTAATCCTCCAGTGCGTCGCCGTTTTCACCCAGCTCAGCCAAGGAGAACTACGGGAGGCACGGCTACGGTCGCCTTGTCGTCTCTCGCAACGAAGCCTCCGGAGGGGGGGAGAACGACTCCACCATACGCGGCGGATCCACGAGGCCCGTCAACGCGAGTGCATGCCTCCTGACTACCTACGCGTGCCAGTCGAAGACCTGCTCCGACGGTTGCACCGTCGGAGCCTGCGTGAGATCGAGCCCGAAGACATCGAGCAAGTAGCGGCGGAAGTCGGCGTCGAGTGGCTCCGTCGAGAGAGCCGTACCCGCCAACATGCGGGCGGGATCGATCACCTCGAACACGACGATCGCGAGGTCGCCATTCGGGGTACGCTGAATGAAGCCTCGCTCCGCCGTAACGCCGAGACGTCGCCGCGACGCCTCGAACTCGGTCCGACGATCCACGACGAAGCGACGGTGTGCCGCACGAAACGCTTCCGTCTTGCCGGCGAGGATGGGTATCGAGAAAGCGATTACGGGCATCAGGCCTCCATCGGGAGACAGAGACAGGCACGATCCCCAGAAGTTCCCTCACGAAATGGCCGTCGACTTGAGCCGCCGCGCCAAACTTGCGCCACCATGGGTAGAAGACGATGAGGAAGCCGTCGCAGACGAGGGCGGCTCCCTCGATGTCCTCACAACAGCATCCCTGTCTCGAGCGAGAGCCGCTCGGTCACGGGGCGGCCCAGAACGAACAGTGGTGTCTCGTGGCGAAATCCGCCTCGACCTGAGGCTGCGGCGGCACGATCGAGATCACGTGCGCGTCGTCGAACCGCGGCCAGCGCAAGAAAAAATCGACGGGTCACCGTTCGCCGCGAAGCTTGCCCAGGCCGCGCGCATCGTGGCCGCGGCCGACCGAAACGCATCACCGCGGGCGTCTCGGCCACCGCGCGATCGACCCTCTTCCGCGACTCAGTGGTTCGCCAGCTGACCCATTAGTCGAGCGAAGTCCATCTCCGCGTCACGGGTCTGGAAGCCGCGCTTCATCGCCGCGTGCATTCGGCTTTCGGTCTCGGGGTTACGCACGGACCCGCGCCACAGCATCAAGTGGACGGTGACAGGCAAGGCAGAGCCTGGGACACTCCCGCCCGGGACGCATGGCCGGCCGCGCTTGGATTGTCGACAGTCTCGGACAGCCCGCGTTCGACCGGCTCGCAGCGGTGCTGCCAGGTACTCAGCTGCAGTCCGTGCTGCTGGAGGTGATGCAGCGACGGGCAAAGGTCCGCACCCCGTCGGACGTCCTCACCCAGTACCGTCGCGACGGATTCTGCAAGCCCGCGCCTGTCGACCAACGAACCGCCGTCGCGATCGACGCGCACCTGCTTGCCGCGGCGGTTGGGTTCGAAGCGATCGAGCTTTCCCCCGTCGCGCCGCTCGGCGCTTGCTCGGCCGTCGCGCTAACCGACCAGAACCGCGTGCTGTCGGCGCTGCGATCGACCGAAATCGTGTCGGACCCAACCAACGTCCTCGCTCTCGAGTGCGCGCAGCGGCTTCGCGCAGGCCCGGACTCGCCCGTGCATTTCGCCACCTCCCAGCGTGTCATTCGAGCGCAGCCAGTCCCGAACGTCCCGGGGTATGCGCCGCATTTTCGGATCTTCGTGCTCGCGAGCGGGGGTTGCGAAGCCAAGGATCACGCGTTCACGATCGACACGCTCACGCGGCACGTTCGCACGATGCTCGGCGCCCTCGATCGTCTCGAGCGACATGGCTACGGGTTCGGGGCCCGCCAGGTGGACATCCTGGCCACGCCGGAGCGCGCGAAACTCGGAGATCGAATCGCGGAAGGGCTAGGCGCGATCGCGTGGCGAGGCCCGCTCGCTCACCCGTATTATTCGGGTGGGCTCCGCTATATGCTTTGGGTCACCACATCGGATGGCGGCCGAGTCCCGCTCATCGACGGGGGCGCATTCGATTGGCTGGCCAGGCTCGCGTCGAACCAGCGCGCGGTCTTCGTGGCGACGGGCGCCGGGGCGCAGCTCATCGCAATCCGATTTCGGGTTTGAGGGATCGGCGACCTGCGACCGCTGATCCAGCGTGGTCCTGGCCAGTGAAGTCGAACGGGCGGCCGCACGCGCCGGGGCCCGACTTGTGAGCGCGACGGGTGAAGGCAACGGCGACTCGCCGG
>CAZVPE010000459.1:0-3121 GCA_964628155.1 uncultured Polyangiaceae bacterium
CCCGCGCGGCGGCGGGAAGGTTGGCGCTATTTGGGCGGGTCGCCGGTCGCAAAGCGCGGCAGCGACGCTCTTCAAGACGGTTGCCGACCGGAAGGTCCAGACCTTGGTGGATGGGTGCCCCGCGTCTCACCTGTCTCAGCGCGCATCTACAGGCCGGACATGCTCGTGAGCTGGCTAGGGCATGTCACCTGCGAGAACATCATGTTAGGATTGTTCGCGCCCTTCATCCAATTGACGATGAACTCGCAGCCAGCCGCCATGCTCGCCGACTTCGTGAAGAGCGATTGGCAAGCGCTGAGTGTGCACGCGGGGTATTGTGCGTAATTATAATTGTCCTGCTGCTCGCACTGCAGCATCAACCCACCGTATTGGACACCCAGCTGGGACGTGGAGACACCCCATTGGGTCGCGCACGCATCGTTCGCCCCGACGCCGCCGCCAGGAATGAGCAGGTCGAACTGTCCCGACTGGAGGCCGCCGGTGTTTACTACTTGCACGATGACTTGCTTCCCGCAGAGCGCCTGCGAGCCCATGTCCATGGTGCCGTCGTGGGACTTACCCGTGAACGTGAGCTGGAAGCACGTGCCGCAGCTCGCCCCATCGTACGCCGCGAACGCGTAGGCGAGCGTATCGCTGACGACCTGGGGCGCCATGTCGTAGCACTCGTATGCGGGGCCGCCCTGGCACGAGTCTTTGGCTCCGTCGTTTCGCGTGACGCCGTCGGACGCGCATGTGTGGGACGACCCGCATGAGGGTTTGCAGCAGTCCCAGTACCGCGTCGCGTAGCCCGCCGTTCCGCTCGTCGGTGGGTTGCACGGCACCGTCGCGCCGCTCGAAGACCCGGACGAGCCAGACCCCGATGAGGAGCCCTGGCCGGACGAAGAGCCGCCGCGCATCGACCCGCTGGAACTTCCCGAAGCAGACATGCCTCCCGAGGCCGATCCCGAGCTCGATCCGGACGCGGAGCTACCCGAATGCACGCCCGACGATGCAGTCGTGCCCGAACTCGAGCCACTTTCGCCCGACCCGCTCGAGCTCGAGCCGTTCGCACCGGAGCTCGACCCGCTCGAACTCGAGTTCGAGCCGTTCGCACCCGAGTTCGCGCCGTTTGGGTTCGATCCACTCGTGCCCGAGCTGGCGTTCAACCCGCTCGGATCGAAGCCACTGCTCGATCCGGTGCTGCTCGACCCGCTGCTGCTCGACCCAGTGCCGGCATCTCCATCCGTCGCACTTCCCGAGTTACCGCACGCATAAAAGAGAACGGAGCCAGCCGTGAAAGCGGCGATCGAGGCGACGGTTCTATTCATGAGCAAACTACTCCGCGGCAAGAGCCAAGGTACGCGACATCTTGGCATGTGGGGGCCGAGCCATGGCGCTCGCCAGCAAGAAACACCTGCCTATTGCCCCGAGCGCACCGCGCTCCGTTGCCGGGTGATCGTACAAATCCGGTCGGGCTTGAAGGGCTCACGCCGAAGAAACACGAGGCATGGCCAACGAGCCCAAAAACTGGCTGCATCAATTCGGTCTCGTCGTTCGTGACCGGCGCGAGTTAGCAGATTTCTCGCACGTACTGAAGCTCTTCGCGAGGAACTCCAGACGCTATGCCGCCAGCTGCGCGATCTCCTCGAGCAGCGCGCGGGCGGCACCGGCCCCGAGAAACCTCACCAGCCTGACCTCGGCGCCCGACTTGGCTGCTTCCCGACGTGCGATCTGAACAGCGTTGTGACTGTTGGTTCCCGTAACGATGACGACGACGTCAGTCCGCTGAACGAGCGAGGTCAGTCGCGCCGTTCCGCCCCCCCAGGTATGCCCATTGTGCATCTGCACATCCAGGCCGAGCTGGGCCCCGAAGGACACCAGATGGCGTTCGAGCCGCTCGACGCCTCCCACGAACGCGATGCGTCGAGGACGGAGCTCGGAGCACGCATTCGCTCTGGTCATGGGCGGGCGACCGCGAAGGGCGTCGGGACGGAGTGGACGTGCGGTGCCGCAAGGCCCTTGCGCCGCCGCTGGGCGCCCGCGCCAGAAGTGTTCTCGCTGAACCGATATCCCATGCCGCGAATCGTCTGAATGAATCGCCCGGCGCTCCGCAGCTTGTCGCGTAGCCGCTTCACGTGGGTGTCGACCGTGCGAGTCTTGCACTGGGCGCTGCACCGCCAGACTTCACGGAGTAGCCCGTCGCGCGTGAGAACGCGATCGCGACGACCAATCAGGGCCGCCAGGAGCTTGAACTCGAGGCTCGTCAAAAAGACCTCCTGGCCTCCTACGGTGACCCGATGCGCCCGCGCGTCGACACAAAGCTCACCGACGGAGACAAGCTGCCCTGCGCCATCCGAACCGGCCGGCTCGACAGAAGCCCCGAGCACACCGTCGATGAGGAATGACAGCTCGCGCAATACACCCTCGACATCACCGGCGCGCGCCATCACGGTGACGACCGGGACGAGGCCTTCGGTCGGGCGAACGGCCTCGCCAGGCACGTGCGTTCGTACTTCTCTGATCAGCGCAACGTTGCTCATCTGCACTCCTTGTGGCTCCTAGAACAGCGCGGAGCGAACGAACGAAGTCGATTCGCGTTCCGCCGAAACCGAGCTGTAAGTGTCGAGCGCATTTGAACATTGTCTACCATACAAGACGAGTGCTGGCAAGCCGAACTGATCGCTATCGGCGCGGACGTGGCCGGCTTGATGGCCCGATCCGTCCCCTGGGGCGCGCCCCGAGAGCGGCGGCCACGTGGCCTGGTGAAGGACGACGGGAATGTTCGCGCGCTCCGCCTCGGTCTATCTGTCTAGTTTGTCGAACCTCTCGAACGTCCCGCTCGGACACTGCTCAAGGGCGCACGTTGGGTGCACGAGCACGCGACCGCTGCGGAGCGACGCGCGAATCGGAGCGGCACGGCCTCGAATGTCGCTCGAGGGCGTGCCCATCTCTCTAGGAATGGGCACGCGCCTCGTGCTGAGCGACCCGCGAATCAAGCGGATAATTTACGTAGTAGCGCGGACTTCAATCAAGAAAGAAACGCATACCGTGAACTCGTTCGTGTTTGAGCTCGATGGCCAACCGGCCTCGCACATCACGGTAGGCAAGTCGGGCCGGCCGTGACCACGTAGCACTTGCCCGC
>CAZVPE010000460.1:0-3120 GCA_964628155.1 uncultured Polyangiaceae bacterium
GCGTGTGCGACGGCGCTCGGGATCCCGATCCGCGTAGTCGACGTGCCGAAGCTGACCGCGAATACCCGCCTCCTCTTGGCGGGTCCGAGCGCCATTGCCTCGGTGGCCGCCGCGTTCGCGAAGGAACGGGATCTCGCGTGGGCCGATCAGGTCACGTGTATAGCGACGCCGCCCGCGCACCGGCAGCTCGCGGTTCTCGCTGCGGCGCTGCTTGGCGCCAAGCCGACCGTACTCTTCGCCGCGGCGGAGTCGCTTCCGGCGAGCGCTCACTTCGATCATCGGCTCGCTTCCGACGACGCAGACCAGACCGATCGCGCCCTCGTCGAGGCCAGCTAACCGGGGAGGGACCGCTTTGCCGCTTGCATCGCATCGAATCCCCCTCCGCGGCGACACGCCGTATGCCCACGAGCGCGAGGCGATCGCGTTCGTCGAGGAGCAGCTCCCGAACCAAAGCCCGTTCCTCGCCTGGGAGCTTGTCGAGCTGCTCGAAGCGTCCACGGGCCGCCTCTACGAGATCGACCTCCTCGTGCTCGGCTACTCGGCTCTATACCTCATCGAAATCAAGAGCGGCCCGGGCGTCTACAAGGGGGATTCGATCGATTGGTACCGGGACGTCCCCGGCGAGCCGCCGCACTACCTTGAGTGCCCGTACCGGCTCGCGAACACGAAAGCGAAGGTCCTCGGAGGCCTGCTCCAGCGGAGGATGCGCGAGCGCGCGCCTTGGGTGCAGCCATTGATCTTCCTCGGCCACAACGACGCCAAGCTCTCGCTGCGTGCCGACGGTCTTACGGCGGTCGTGACCCGCGCGACGATCAAGCGCGCCCTCACCCACCACGAATTCCCGAATCGCGACCCCCACTGGCGCGGCGAACCCATTCGAGACCCCGTGGTGCGCGATCTCACCCTTGCGATCGTGGAGTCGGGCGTGCGGGCGCGAAAAGGGCGGATGTTCGTGGGCTCGTACGAGCTCGGGGCTATCCTCGAAGAGGGGAGCGGCTACCAGGATCGAATCGCCACGCACCGGGCGAATCGGACGATCGAGAAGCGGGCGCGGACCTACCTCGTGCCGCAGCAGACAAGCGTCGAACGTCGCCAGACGCTCCGCCGTGCGGCCGATCGCGAGGCCCAGCTCCTGCACGAGCTGCGGGATTACGACGGCATCCTCCGGTTCAGCGATTATGTCGAGGACGCGCCGCTCGGACCGACCGTTCTCTTCGATCCGTTCGACGGGCTGCGCCTCGATGCGTTCATCCGTCAGAACCACGATCTCTCGCTTGGCGAGCGCGTCGACATCGTCCGCCAGATCGGGCACGCGCTGGCCTTCTGCCACCGGCGTGGGGTTCGCCATGGCGGCCTGAACCCAGAGGCGGCCCTCGTCCGCCGGGCGCCGGGCGGCGCTCTCGAAGTTCGCCTGTTCAACTTCCAGCTCGCGTCTACGGACCGCGTGGAGCCGACGGCGCACGTCTCGGCATGGACCGCGCAGCCCATGCTCGTGTACCAGGCTCCGGAGCTGCGCGAAGACCCCACGGTGCGGAGCGCGGAAGCCGACATCTTCAGCCTCGGTGCCGTGGCGTACTTCGTGCTCACCGGGCAGGCACCGGCCTCGGACGTCGTTGCGCTCGACGAGCGCCTTCGCGCGCAAAGCGCACTCGACCCGCGGGCCGTCGATGATCGCATCTCCGCGGACATCGCCGAAGTCATCAAACACGCCACGAACGTCGCCTGGACGCAGCGCTTTGACGACGCGGCCGAGTGGGTCGAGCTCCTCGAAGAGTACGCCACCGCTCCCGAATCCGCGTCGAAGCCCAACTTCGCGGACCCGCTCCAGGCCACCAAAGGGGACCGTCTGAGCGCCGCGCTGGAGGTGGTCGGCGTGCTTGGTCAGGGCGCGAGCGCGCGCGTGATTCGTGTACGACGTCTCCCAGAAGATACCGAGTACGCGCTCAAAGTCAGCCTCTCGACGGAGCACGACGACCGCGTCCGAGCGGAGGGCCGCACCCTCGAGAGGCTCCGGCACGCGCGCATCGTCGAGAAGATCGGCGACCTCGAGCTCTCGGGTCACGCCTGCCTCCTTCTCACGATCGCCGGCACGACGACGCTCCAGCGGGAGCTGCAGCAGCAAGGCCCGCCGCCGCTCGACTACGCCCTCCGCTGGGGCGAGGACCTGCTGAGCGCCGTCGAGTACCTGGAGGACGAGGGGGTGGGCCACCGCGATATCAAGCCGGCCAACCTCGGGATCGGCTCCACCGGGAAGAAGGCCAACCACCTCTCCCTGTTCGACTTCTCGCTCGCGGGCGACGGCACCCCTCTCGACGCCGGGACCGCGGCCTACCGCGACCCGTTCCTGCGCACGCGCGGAGCTTGGGACGCCGCGGCCGATCGGTGGAGCACCGCCGTCACCCTGCACGAGATGCTCACCGGCGTCCGCGCCAGCTACGGCGGACCGTATGGCAGCTCGGTCGACCCGGACGCCAAGCTCACCTTGGCCGCCGAACGCTTCGACGCGAGCATTCGCGATCGACTCGTCCGATTCTTCGAGAAGGCCCTGGCACGCGATGCGAGCGCACGCTTTGAGTCCGCCGCGGCGATGCGGCGCGCGTGGATCGCTTGCTTCGCTGAGCCGAGCGCGCATCCCGAGGCGACCAGAGAGCGGGCCCGGGAGCTCGCGCACCCCGAAGAGCCCCCGCCGCCTCCAGCCGCTCCGACCGACGACGACCTCCGGCGCATCTCCCCGGACGCTCCCATCGCCACCCTTCCGCTCTCCATTCGCGCAAAAAACGCTCTGGATCGCGCAGGGGTCGTCCGCGCGCGGCATCTCGCCAAGCTTCCGGACAACCGGATCTCCGCCATACGCGGCGTCGGCGCCCAGGTCGTTCGCGAGATCCACGCCTTCTCTACACGGTGGCGCTCGCTCCAGAGCTCCAGTGACCTCGAGACCCCGCTATTCTTCCCAGGCTACCGCGGTGAGAACGTCACCCTCGCATCGCCTGCGCTCCCCGCCGCCGTGGTCGACACGCTCACGACCGCCGGCCTCGGTACATGTGCGCTGCTCGCGGGCGCGCCGGCCGACCAGGTCACGACCCTCGCGAAGCGCGGCTCGTTCGAGGTCCAGCTCCTCCG
>CAZVPE010000461.1:0-3115 GCA_964628155.1 uncultured Polyangiaceae bacterium
GCGGGAGTGGTCCGCCTCGACGACGAGAGGACACGTCGCGGCCGACCGCGGTAGGCTGACAGCAGAGCGCCTCGCATCCCCTGGCAGGGACCGAGGCGCGTGAAGCACTCGGGAGGTGCCTCGTGGCGAAGGATACAGCGAAGCGATCGAGAGGCAAGGCAACCGGTGTCGTAGTTCCGTTGCGACCGCCCCCGGGGCATCCGCGCAAGGCGATCGAAGAGTTGCTCGTACTCACCGGAACTCTTCGCGCATGCTTGGGTGAAGCGGAAGAGGTTGCGAAGCAGGCTCACGCCATCCTCCCGGAGACGTGGTCTTGCCACCCGCCCGAACCGACGGTCGACGAACTTGATCCTTATTTCTATCGGGAACCCGAGCCCCTCGCCGGCGAGCGGTTGCTTGCGGCTGAACAGCGTTGCGCGCGCGACGCACTCAGAAGAGTCACCGCGAAGCTGCAGCGCTGGTCAGCGGATTGGCAGGGCCTGAAAGACAACAACGAGCACGAAGCGCGTATGCGGTTCACGAGCCTTGTGGAACAGCGCGCGATCGTCGTGCGCGACATGCCGGCCGGGGCGACGGCCGCGCTCAAACGAAAGATCCTGTTCAAGCACGCGGAAGACATCATCGGGCGAGTGCAGCATTTCTTTCCCGGGGCCCGCGTCGATGCGGCCCACCTCGCGCGTGCCATCGAGGTGAAGGCTGAAAGCGGACGTTGGGCTTGGGCCAGCCTGGTGAAGGCTTGGGTCCGCCCTGGGGTTGAGGGGAGCGCGGAAACGTGGCGGCAAAGTTGGGCGAAGTGGTCTAACGAAAAACAACCGTAGTCAACCGCACTACGGTCCGCCTCCACGTGGTGCGGCAGTCTGCCGCGTATGGCAGACACACGACCGACCGACCGACCGACGGTCAAGCATGAGCCTCCACGCCGGCTCGTCCTTGCGTTGGCGCTCCTGGCGGACGTCGAGCCGCGACGGGCGCGCCGCGTACTGATACATGGGCTCGGCAGCGTCCGGGGGCCGGACGCCGACCGACTGGCGATCGCGCTCGCGTCGATGGCGGGGGCCTATCGATGACTCGGCCGCCCGACCCGAGCGAAGCGCTCCGCGCGATGGCGACCGCGCTCGCGCCGCTGCTGGTGCCGCTCATCCTCGAGGCGCTCCGCGGTGCGACGTCGGCGCCTCTCGTCGACATCGCGGCGGCCGTGCCAGCGTCGCGGCGCTCGCTCTATCGCGCCGCCCGTGCAGGAGAGATCGCGGGCGCCGTGCGCGTCGCTCGACGCTGGTGCGCGCCGCGTGAGTCTCTCGACGCGTGGCTTCGCGCGCGCGGGCCTCGGCTCGTCGAGGCGCCCGAAGACGAGCGAGACGAGCTCGAGCGCGTCCGCGCGCGTTTGGCTGCGGGCAATCGCAAATCTCAACGGAGGAAGGTCAGATGACTACCGACAGCAACGGGCAACGCGGTCAATTGGAGATCACGCGGGAAGACGTTCTCGTCGCCATTCCGCGCGGCGACGAAGAGCTACGCGTGTGTTTCACGATGGCGAAGACGCGAGAGGGAAAAGAGGTCGCTTGGCATTCGATCCGCGTTTTTTGGAAGGCCGGCAGCGAATGGAAGCCTGGGAAACAGGGAATCACGATCCGTGGCCGTGAGCTCGCGGGCGTCGCGGCGGCGCTCCAGAAGGCCGTTTCTGGCGGTCGGTAACGGCTGATGGTCCGTGAATCGGTTTGGCTCACTCTCGACCCGGAGACCTACCGGGCGCTTGTCTCCTTTGCGAGAGAGCGAGGCATCACGCTGCATGAAGCGGCGCGCATCGTGTTGAGGCTGGGAATCGAGCTGTCCGCGAAGCGCGGTGCGTCTCGGCAAACGGCTCTGCCTGGAGTGCCTAGGTGAGCGCGCATTCCCGCTGCCCGGCGTGCGCGTCGTTCGACGCGGCGGAGCGTGCCGCAATCGAGGGGAGCGCCTTGCCGCCGCACTCGCTCGATGGGTGCACCTGCGACGCGGCCGATCTCGATATTCTCTACTTGTCCCCCGAGCAATTCGCGCGCTCGCCGCAAGTCGGGACTCCGTGCCGAATGACGTGGGCGAACCTCGTCGCCTACTTGTCGCGTCCGACCGAGGGCGATCCGGTCGCCTACCCGAATCCCGACGATGCCAAGAGGCAGGCGGGCGCGTGGTCGCCATGTCTCTACAAGGACAATCGGCGCCGGAAGGCCGACGTCGTGCACGCGTCCGCCATCACGTTCGACATCGACGGCGGCGGCGACGTGGAACGAGCGGCCAAGGCGTTCAGCGCGTTCCGCCGGATCGTGCACTCGAGCTACAAATCGACCACCGAGGCCCCGCGCTGCCGCGTCGTGCTGCCTTTGGTCGAGCCGTGCACGGACCCGAAGCTTTACGAGTTCGCGCACGCGGCGATCCGCAGGGAGCTCGCCCGACGCGCCTTCATCGTTGACGAGGGAGCGAAGGACATCTCGCGACTGAACTTCGCTCCAATGGTCTACCCGGGCCGAACGTTCGCGTTTATCGCGGCGGACGGCGTTGCGTTCGATGTGCGCAAGTTCGCGGCAAGCGTCAAGCCGCCTGCCCCTCCAAAGCCCCCGCCGGCGGTGGCCGAGCACCGCGACAAGTACACGCAAGGCGCGCTTCGCAAAGCCGCTGAGGCGGTCTACGCCGCGAACGTCGGCGACCGGCACCACCTGCTTTCGAAAGAGGCATTCACGCTCGCGCGCCCTGAGCTCGGGCTCTCACTCTCTCAAGTGACCTCGGCTCTTTTAGGGCCATTCGTCGCGCGCGCTGGCGAAGCTCGAATGCTCGAAGGCGCGCGCACAATCAAAGACGCATTCCATGCCGCGCGAGGCGGCAAATGATGGCCGATGACCTTCCCCCGATTGCGCCCGAGCCCCCGCACTGGAGCACGGAGTCCGACGGCTCGCCGTCTTCAACGTTTCTTGTGGAGCAGGGGGAACGCGAACGCGAAGCCGTGAAGCAAGCACCGTGGCCGGAAGCCGAGCCCTTCGACGCCATGCACGGGCCGGAGTTTCCGACCGCCGCGCGTCCCCCGTGGCTTCGGGAGTGGACATACGACGTGTCCGAGTTCTGCCAAGTGCCGATCGATCTCCCGAGC
>CAZVPE010000462.1:0-3103 GCA_964628155.1 uncultured Polyangiaceae bacterium
CCGGAGAAGCCCTTCTGACCGACGCCCCTCGCGAGTCTCAGCACGCATCGGCCCAACCCGACGCTGAGAGGGACGTCGCCCCCGACGGAGGGGACTAGAGCGCCCTCGTCATCGGGTTGGAGCTCTGGCCGCCACGCGAACGCAATCGCCTGTTTCCCTCGGCTCAGAGCTTTTGAGCGACGACGTATTCGTCCAGCACGTTCACCGCGAAGTCGGCCAAAATCCCGTCGGTCACTCTGAGCCTTCGCGAGAGATCGCGCGCGATGTTGAGCACGATGAGCGCGTACGACTTGACGTCGAAGCGGTAGAGCGCGTCCAGGTCTTCGCTCGTCATCCGCAGCATGCGTGAGGGCGCTAGCGCCCGCACCGTGGCCGAACGCGGCTGCATGTCGAGCATCGACATCTCTCCAAACCAGTCCGTCGGGCCCAGGATCGCGATCCGCTTGTCTCGACCCCGACGGCTGCGCTTGGAGACTTCCATTTCTCCGTCGAGCAATACGTACATCTCGCGCGCCAGCCCCTCTCCCTCTAGGAAGACCGTATCCCCGGGAGAAACGCGACTGGTCTTCAGCGTGCGCGCCAGATAGTCGAGGATCTCGTCGCTCAGGGCGCCGAAAAGGCCAATCTCGCGGAGCGTACCGCTCGTGACCGGCAAATCGCGCGCGTCTCGTGGCGTCTGCTTTGAGGACTCGGGCATCATGGCCCAATCAGTATACGGCGGACGGGTCATCCCGGCGCGAATCAAAGCGGCTTGGTGAACACGATGCGCCTACGGCCCGGGCCGGCGTAGTCCTCCACGTCCTGCATGTTCCATCCGAGTGCGACGTGAAACCGTATCGATCCCTCGTTTCCGGGCGTCGTGATCGCTTTCATTCGCACGCATCGGGCCGCTCGACATTCCTCGACGAAGCGATCGTAAAGCTGCCGACCTACGCCCCGGCGCCGGTAGTCGGGATGGATGCCGACTAGGTGAACGTAACCCGTGCGGGCAATGTCGGACGGGTTCACGCCCGTTGGATCGACCCTCGGAACGACGAAGCCGAGAAGAAAGCCGATCATCTCCGAGCCCTGCTCAATGACGAGCGCTTCGTCGCCGAGCTCGTAGAAGAATATCGGGTGCGCGAACGTGCTGATGGGGCCACCCCACCAGTGATCGATGACCTCGACGATACGGTCGAAGTCGCGCTTCGTGATGCGGCGCACGTTCATCGTTTCGGCTCCGCTTAGACTCTTCTGTTTCTGCGTTTCGCGCAACGGCGCAGATCGCCGAAGGGCTTGACGTACGCCTTCCCCTCCGCCACCACTTGCTTCTCATGTCCCCCCCGGCGCCTGGTTCGGCGCAACCAGTCATGGTCGCGCCCTCGATTCTTTCCGCCGATTTCGGCCGCCTCTCCGAGGAAGTCCGGGCCGTCGAAAGCGCCGGTGCCGATTGGATTCACGTAGACGTCATGGACGGGCGCTTCGTCCCGAACATCACGATCGGTCCGCTCGTGTTGAAGGCAATCCGCGCCGCAACGAAACTGCCGCTCGACGTGCACCTGATGATCGCAGAACCAGACAAGTATCTGGACGATTTTGCCCGGGCGGGGGCCGACGGCATCAGCATTCACGTCGAAGCTTGCACCCATTTGCACCGCACTTTGCAGCACATCGGCCGCCTCGGAAAGCGAGCAGGCGTCGTTCTCAACCCCGCCACCAGCGAAGATACGATTCGCTACGTCATCGACCTGGTCGATCTCGTCCTCGTCATGAGCGTGAACCCCGGCTTCGGAGGTCAGCCGTTCATTCCTCAGGTGCTCCCCAAAGTACGCGCGATTCGGGACATGATTGACCGCGCGGGTCGCGCGATCGATCTCGAGATCGACGGGGGGATTGGCCGCGACACGGCCGCCCTCGCCACAGCCGAGGGCGCGCGCGTGCTCGTCGCGGGAACGGCGGTTTTCTCGCAGAAAAGCTACACCGACGCCATTCGGAACCTGCGGCGAGAAGGGGAGCGCGGTATGGCCGCCGCGAAATGAGGCTGGACTCCCGCGCGACGAGCGCCCTTCGGGTGGGCCGCGCGGTCTTTGGGCTCGTATCGATCGCGCTTCTCGCATGCGGTCCGAGCTCTTCGCCGCCGGCCGCCTCCCCGCCCGCGGTCCCTCCCGCCGCGACCGCGAGTGCCTCCATGCCTCCGTCCTCCCCGCCGACGAGCAGCGAAGTTCACGAGGGACGCCTCATCGGGCGCATGCTCAAGCGAGTCGAACGTGCTCGCGGTCTCAGCGCATCCAAATCCGTCCCCGGGATCCTACTCCCCCGGTCGGCGCTCATTGCCCAGGTGAAGCAGCACGTCGCCCGCGAGCTCCCACCCGAAGCGATCCGCAACGAAGGGCTGACGCTGCAGCTGCTAGGCTTCGTTCCCACACAGTTCGACTACGAAGCGGCCGAGTATCGGCTGCTCGAGGAACAACTCGCCGGGTACTACGAGCCGGCCGACGGAACAATGTACATGGCGGGCGACCTCGGTGACGACGAAGCGGAGGCCACCCTCGCGCACGAGCTCGTCCACGCACTCCAAGATCAGCGCTGGAATCTCCGAGAGCGTTCGAAATACCGCCCGGGCGATGGCGATCGGTCCGAAGCGGTGAGCGCGCTGGCGGAGGGCGACGCGACGAGCGCCATGTTCGACGTTCTCATCGCGCGTGCATCGCCGGACAGCGGGAAGACCGCGCTCTCGATGCCGGACGAGGTGTTCGCTGGTCAGGTCCGGCAGAGCATGAACGGCGGACCCGCTGCGCAGGCCCCTCGCGTGATGCGCTCCTCGCTCGTCGCCCCGTACATCTACGGAACGCTGTTCGTCCATGTCCTACGGCGCCGCGGCGGATGGGAGGCAGTCAACCAGGCTTGGGACGACGCGCCCACGACCAGCGAGCAGATCATGCACGTCGACAAGTGGCTGGCCCACGAGCAGCCGGTCCACGTAGACCCTCCGACATTCGCGGTCCTCGGAAACGGATGGCAAGTGGCCGACGAGGACTCCGAAGGGGAGCTCGGCGTGCGCGTGGCTTTCGAAGAGTGGGTGGAGTCGACCCGCGCGGCGGCCGTCAGCGCCGGGTGGGGCGGC
>CAZVPE010000463.1:0-3101 GCA_964628155.1 uncultured Polyangiaceae bacterium
GGAGGCCGGCCACCCATCAGCCGCGTCCACAACGTCCCGAGGCAGGACATCTAGACCGTATGGGTGCCCGGCGCCTCGCTCGTAGTTGGCGCGGACTGCCGTCGCGGTTGGGCGCGGCGGTAGAGCGCGGACCCCGTGAAACCCGGTCGGGCTCAGACAGCGCAGTCGCCTGCGCTACGTCCCGTCGCTTGAGGGCGAGTGGACGCCAGGGCGAGGTCCGGGGAAACTCGAGGAGCGCTATTCGGAGGGATGTGGCGCCGCCGCCGAACCCGTGTGTGGCAAGAGTCGCGGCCGTGTTCGGGCCGTTGGCTCCGTAGTCAGCAGTACTTCGGCGGGGGTTCGTTTCGGTGGAACTGAGCCCGCCAGCGCTTGCTGTCGAGAGTGCCTGGCATGGCGGCGGTTTCGAGCGTGACGAGCGAGAGCGCGTCGGTGGCGAAGGCTTCGACCTCGTCTCTGCGGAGCGGCCATGGCGGTGGTGGTTCGGATCGGTTCTCGTCGTGGATGGCTGCGATGACGAGGAGCGTTCCTTGGTCGGCGACGAGGCGGCTGATGTTTGCGATCGCCTGTTGGCGGGGCGGGTCCGGGAGTGCCTGGACGGTGATGATTTCGATGACGAGGTCGAAGGCGCGAATCCACTCATGGGGCGTGTTGAGGAGGTCGGCGGCGAGATAGGCGACGGGTGAGTCGGGATGGCGCTGGCGTGCGATTTCGATCGCGGTTTCCGAGATGTCGAATGCTGTGGTGTCGAAGCCGAGGCGCGCGATGTATTCGGCGTCGGCGCCGAGTCCGCAGCCGACGACGATTGCGCGTCTGCAGCTGCCGTCGAGCCGGCGAGTCTGCGCCCATTGGGCGAGGAGTGGGTGGGGTTGGTCGCGGTCGAAGGGCATCGTGGTGCGTCCGCTCGCGCCGGCGGCGTAGAGCTCCTCAAACCAGCCGGTCGGGTCGCCGGCTTCCAGGTAGCGGGGCGCGATTCGGTCCTCTTCTTCTTCCCAGTCGATCGGCTCGGAGGGGAATGGTTCGGTCATCGGTGTTCTCGGTTGGTGTCTCGCGCGCCGTGTTCGATCACGTCCAGCACGCGCTCGACCTGCGGCTGGGGGCCGAAGTCGGTGAGGATCCAGGTCGCGCCCGCTTCCTGCCAAGGGGCGATTTCGGTGTCGGGGTCGAGGTCGACGGCGACGTCGAACGGGCCGCTTTCGTCGGGTCGTTGTCGGGTGATTGCGTCCACGAGCTCTGCCAGGGCTTCCGGGCCGGTGAGTTCGATCGGGAAGATGCCGTCCCAGCGGGCGGCGCGACGGATGGGGCGGCGGTTCGGCCAGCGGGCAGCGACCCAGATCGGGACCCGCGGCTGCTGCACGGGACGCGGCTCGAACTCGCCCGCCCAGAATTGGTTCAGACGCGCGAGGCCGTCGTCGAGGCGGTGAGCGCGTTCGCGGGGGTCGACCACCTCACCGAAGCGCTCGAGCTCGCCGTTGCCGCTGCTGCCGAGGCCGACACCGAGGATCAGGCGGCCGCCGCTGAGCTGGTCGAGCGTTGCCGTTTCGCGGGCGAGCTTGTGCACCCGGCGCCGAGAGAGCGGGGTGACGAGCGGCCCGAGCCGGATGCGCTCGGTGTGGGCGGCGATCGCGCTCAGCGCGATCCAGGGATCTGCGACCGCTCGAACGGGTGGCCGCCAGAGGATGTGATCCCACAGGAATACCCCGTCCCAGCCGTTCGCCTCCGCGGCGACCGCCAGCTCCACCAGCGTGCGCGGGTCGGCGAGCTGGTCGAACGGCGCAAGGTAGAGCCCGCGCCTGAGGTCTCGCTCCGCGGGCAGAGTCATCGTGCTTCCTTCGCGATGCCCGCGAAGACGGTGTCGACGACGAAATGGGCGTAGCGCTTGTCGAGAGGCTTGGTGCGCAGGAGCAGGCGGGGATAGAGCGCCCCGAAGATCAGATCGATCAACGCATCGACGTCGAGACGTGTCGGCAGCTGGCCGGACCGCTGCGCAGCTCGTAGACGCTCGGCAAGAGCCGGCCGGCTCGGTTAGAGGAGTCCCTCCAGAACGGCGTCGCGAACAACCGGGTCTTGCTGGGCAGCACAGATAAGGGCGCCCACGAGTGGTCCGAAGTCGTCGTCGGCGAGAAGGGCCGCCAACTTGGCCACAAACTGACGGACGTCGGCGACAACGTCGCTGCTGTAGCGAATGGGATTCGAGCCCGAGGAAGCACCTTCGAGCGCATCGAGCAGAACGGCTGCCTTCGACGGCCACCAGCGGTAGATGGTCTGCTTGCCCACTCCCGCACGGGCGGCGATCGCCTCGATCGTCAACCTCGCGTAGCCCTGCTCGCGGGCCAGGGCAAGGGCGGCGTCGAGGATCGCAAGGCGCGACCGCTCGCTGCGCCGAAACGTCGACGGCGTCTCGCTCGTCATGCTCGGAGTATAACAATAACGAGACGATACGGTTCGTCTCTGTTATGGTGCGTGGTCGCAGGCCCAAGCGATCGAAGGAGCATGGAGACATGACGATCGAGCGGATGGATCACGTCGGCATCGTGGTCGACGACCTCGCGGCCGCGACGGAGTTCTTCGTACAGCTCGGACTCGAGCCGCAGGGCGAAGGATCCGTCGAAGGCCGCTGGGTCGACCGCATCGTGGCGCTCAAGGGCGTCCGCGTTGACTTCGCGTTCGTGCAGACCCCGGACGGCAACGGACAGCTCGAACTGATCAAGTTCCACTCACCGCCGGCCAACGCCGACAGCCGGCGAGCAGAGGCAAACACACTGGGGCTCCGCCATCTCGCCTTCGCCGTCGACGACATTGACACCGTCGTCGCCGGCCTGCGAGCACGCGGCGCCGAGCTCGTCGGTGAGGTGGAGAACTACGAAGACATCTACCGGCTCTGCTACGTCCGCGGCCCGGACGGGATCATCGCCGAGCTAGCCGAGCGGATCGGCTGACACGCGATACGCTGCGGCTCTCGCCATCGCGATCGTCCGAGCCGCACCGCTGTTGAGGTCAAGACTCAAGCGTCCAGAATTCCGCGCGGGAACGGTGATCTGTCTTGCGGCAGTGATGCTTCTATGTTTGTCAAGTCGGCAGTGGCGGGTTCTCGAGGAGCCGGT
>CAZVPE010000464.1:0-3098 GCA_964628155.1 uncultured Polyangiaceae bacterium
GGTCGACCGTATGACGGCGGAACTGATCGGCGAGGCTCTGTTTGGCCAGCCAGGTCCGCGTGAAGACGACGAGCCCGCTCGTTTCCTTGTCGATTCGATGAACCACGCCTAGGTTCGGCCGAGGGCCGCGGCTCGCTTTCGAGCTTCGAGCGAGCCAGCTTCGCACCCGCGCGTCCAGCGTGTCGGTTTCCGAGTCGTCGTACGGCACCGTGCTCAAGCCCGGCGGCTTGGCGACCACGACGAGGTGGGCGTCGACGTAGATGACAGAGTCGTCCGGGAGCTGCGCCGCGCGGAGTCTCGGCGCTCGCTCGTCGAGCGTCACTTGCGCGCCGGCGCGCACCCGCGCGGTCGCGTCGGTCACGAGCTCGCCCGCGACGCGGACTTTCCCGGTCGAGATCCAGGCACGCGCCGTGCCCCAACTCGGCGGCTTGCTCGGTTCCCCGGCATGCTGCCGTACTTGGAAAAGTGCACGGACAGCACGATCGATCGGCCCTTCGAGTTCGGGCGGAATGACTGCGTTTTGCACGGGCGAACGGGAGCTTAGCCCGAGAGAGCACGGTCCGCCCCGGGCTCGCCCGCCGTGGAACGATCTCTCATCTGTCACGACATTTCGAATCCGAATTCAGCTCCGAGAACGCCGCAGCGCCAGCGAGGTCAGCGGCGCCAAGAGAGAAATCGTCTGGAAACAATGGCATCCTCGGAGCCTTGCCCAGCGCCCCGTGAAGGTTTTTCTCTGCACTTCACAAATACCGATCAAGCTTCCCGAATACAGTATCGAATACGCAGTCGCGGACACGCGGACGGGGTACCAAAGCGTGACGAGCGGAATCATGCACTGGACCGAGAAACGTCCAGCTTTCCCGTCCGCGCGGCTTGCCAAACGCGCGCCTGATTGGGGCCAATTATCGCTCGCGCGTACGTCCGCCAGCGCTGGAACGTTCGGTCGCCCTCATATTCGTCCTAGCTAGAGGGCAAATTCGCCTTGCTAGCCCTAGGAGACGAGGGTAGTTGACTGCCTGGGATTACCATGATCTCCGGAGGCATCACGATGAACTTCATTAGGCAAGGGCGGGTTCTTGTTTTCGCATCCCTCGGCACGCTGGCACTCGCGGGCTGTTCGGGCTCGACCAACAACGCCGGCGACGATGGGGGTGGCAGCACGGACAACACCATGGGCACGGACACGAACACGACAGCCGGAAACGGCACTGGCAGCTCGTCGAGCGGTGGAGCCGGCGCCTCCGGTGCAAACAACCCGGCCCCCGGCGGCGATACGAGCACCGACACGAACACGAACGCCAACCCACCCCCTGCCAGCACGGGCACCGGCTCCGATACGGGCACGGGCGCCGACACCACCACGGGCACCGGAATGGCCACCGGCGGCATGATGGGCATGGGCACCGGCGGCATGATGGGCACCGGCGGCATGATGGGCAAGGGCGGCAAGTGCGGCATGGGCACCGGCGGCATGATGGGCACCGGCGGCATGATGGGCACCGGCGGCATGATGGGTAAGGGCGGCAAGGGCGGCAAGGGCGGCAGCGGCGGCATGATGGGCGGCGGTACCGGAATGGGCACTGGCATGGGTACCGGCGGCATGGGTACCGGCGGCATGAGCGGCGGCGGAACGGGCACCGCAACCGGCACGTGAGACGAAACGGCCTCCGCGTCTTCCGAAACTTCCCCTATTTTCTGCCTCGTGAATCCGAGTCCAACCCCGAAACGGTGCTCCTAGCGTAGGGAGCGCCGTTTTGGGTGGGTCGGAGCGTTCGTGAATCACCGGCGATCCCCAGGGTCGCCACTTGGCCTATACGTTCGATCTGAATAACTTTCTTGCCGCAACACAATTTGCCGGTCTCCAAGGGCCGGCGACGCGTGCGGCAGGGGCGGGAAATGCGTGTTGGCGCCTGATGGCGAGAGTCCACGTGGGAATGGCGAACGCGCGCTGAAGCTCGCCGGGCGCGCCCTCGACCCGAACGCGCCTGGGGGCCCCGCGCGCGCACTCGGCCAACGTTGGCTGCGCGAAGCGTTCGTCGCCGGAGCTCGCGTCCTCTGCCGCGATGCGACCGTCGATTCGGTCGAGACGGCGGCGCGAGCGCTTGCCGGCGCCCCCGTGCCGGGCCGCACCCGTCGCCGCCGGGCCGAGGCGGCGTCCACGCTTGGTCAGTCGTCGCTACCAGACCGTGCGGCCTTGACCGTGGCCGAGCTGGAAGTGACGCGCGTTCTGGACGAGGCCAACGGCACGCGGCGGATCGAGCATGCAGGGAAACGCGCGTTCTGGACGATCGCCGCGCTCGTCGCGTCTGCAGCCGCGGCGCTGATCCTCGCCGATCGAGCCCTATACCCGCCGTGGGAAAACTACCGATGGAGCGCGAGCAGCGCCTGGGGCGAATACGCGACATCCGGGAGGCTGGCCGACCATGATGGGTCGTTCGATTTGGTCTTCCATACGAAGGAAGAAGTCGATCCATGGGTGGTCGTCGATCTTCGTTCCACGAGGACCGTCTCTGAAGTCACCGTGGTCAACCGCGCCGATTGCTGTCGGGACCGCGGGCTGCCGCTCGTGATGGAGCTCGCGGGGGAGGACGAACGGTTCGTCGAAGTCGGCGTTCGTACGGTTCCGTTCGACACCTGGCACCCGACGTTTCCTCCACGAAAGGTGCGGTACGTGCGCCTTCGCGCGAAGGGCAAGACGGTGCTTCATCTTCGCGACATTCAGATCCGATGAGCACTCGCGAGGCGGTCTCGACGCGCGTCTTCGCCGCGTGGTCGCGCCGTTGGCCGTACCTCGTCGTGAGCGCGGCCTTCGCGGTATCGCGACTCTTCTATCGCTTCGTCTTCGACGTGCGCTTCGACACGAGGCCCGCCGAGGAGTTCATTCAATACATCGGTCCCTGGTTCGTGGAGCACGACTTTTTTCGTAGCCTGCTCTACTTGCATCAGCAGCCGCCGCTCCAAAATCTCCTCACCGGCGGGTGCGTCAAGCTCTTCGGAGCGCCGCTCGGGTTCGAAATCTTGCACGCCGTCTATGTGGGGTGCGGCGCGACGGTCGCCCGATGAAACAGAGATAATTTATGGGACGTTCCATCAAAAAA
>CAZVPE010000465.1:0-3095 GCA_964628155.1 uncultured Polyangiaceae bacterium
GCGCTGTGCGAGCACGCGGGATACGCGCTGGCCTCGAGAGAGACGCCGTTCTGGATCGCGCGGGGGAGGGGACAATCGCTCCGCGGTTGGCACGATGCCGTAGCGGCCGTCCTGTCGGTGCCCGCCGGGTGGATGGTATTCGCCCTCCTCGTTCCATCGGCGGCCTATGGGGCGAAGGTGGGTTGGGCGCTCGCGGCGGATGAGCTATCGGCTCGCCGCGAGCGGGCGCTCGGCGGGTGCATCGTTACCCTCTGCGTTGTAGGGTGCCTCGCCTGCGCGATGATCGTCGCCGCAGTGACGTGAGACGACATTGGAGCCGATGATCGTGAAGAAGTGGAAGGAGCTACCGGTGGGCCAATCGGTCGCAGGCGACCAGGTGAAGAGTCGCGGCATCGGTGAAGCCGGCGTGGGGATCATCGACCGCCGCCCGCCGCCACCCGCGGGAAGCTCCGCCCCTTTGCGGCCGGGGCCGCGCGTCGCGCCGATCGCCGAGCCGGGCGCCCTCGGCTCCGGTCCGGCCGGGTTGCTGCTCGCGCGCGCCTGGTAAGCCGCCGTCATGGTCAAGCGAACCCGCAGCGAGCAGGCCCCTTCCGAGCCCGAGGCCGACGACATCGACCTGACTGTTCCCATGGACGGAGTCGTCGTCCACGGCGGCCGTCTGGAGGCGAGCGGCCGCACGGTGCTGATTGGCGCTCAGACGGTGACGATCGGACGCGGCCGGGCCTGCACCGTGCAAGTCACTGACAAGCAGGTAAGCCTGATGCATGCGGCCCTTCGAGCGACCCCCGACGGGGTCATGCTGGAGGACCTGGCGTCGCGTAACGGCACCTTCGTCGGCAGCGTTCTCGTGCGCGAGCACAACGCGGTCTGCCTCACCGAGCCGTGTACGATTCGCGCCGGCGGCGTTCGACTTCGCTTTGTGCCCGGAGAGTCGGGGACCCAGCCGATCGCGCTGGGGTCTCGGTTTGGCGGTCTGGTTGGCAGCACCGCGCAGATGCGCGCCCTTTTCGCGGAGCTCGAGCGCTGCGCCGCCGGCGACTTGTCGGTCTGCATAGGCGGAGAGACGGGGACCGGCAAAGAACTCGTTGCCCGGGCCATTCACGATGCCAGCGCGCGCCGGCGGGGACCTTTCGTGGCCATCAGCTGCGCGGACCTCGCGGGCTACGGGCTCGAGGACGCCTTATTCGGGCGGCGCCGCGGCGCGTATACGGGCGCGGACGAAGACCGAGCGGGCGCTTTCGTCTCGGCGAACGGGGGCACCCTCTTCTTCGACGAAGCCGCGGAGATGAGCTTGGCCCTGCAAGCGAAGCTCCTACGGGTCCTCGAGACCAAAGAAGTCCAGCCCCTCGGCAGCGACGAGAAACGTCGCGTCAACGTCCGCACCGTGTTCGCGACCAATGCGGACCTTCGGAGCTTGCTCAACAGCGGCAAGTTTCGCGACGACCTCTACTTTCGCATCAGCCAGTTCGACGTGACGGTGCCGGCTCTACGCGATCGGCTGGGTGACTTGCCCCTGCTGATTGGCGATCTGCTCGTCGAACTCGGGCGCCCCGAAGTCTCGCTCGACGCCTCCGCGCTCGAGGTTCTGACGAATCGACGGTGGGAGGGCAATGTCCGCGAGCTTCGTAGCGTGCTCCAGCGCGCGCTCATGGGCTTTACCGGTAGTGTCCTTTACGATAGCGACGTTCGCGGCGCCTGCCGGTCTGCGGCGTCCTCCGAGCCATCCGTTGTGGGCACGTATAGCGAGGCGATTGAGCAGAGCGAGCGCGATTACTACACGGGCTTGCATCGCCAATACAAGGGCAACATCAGTCAGATGTCCCGACAAGCCGATAGGGATAGGGCAACGGTGCGCACGGCGATGAAGCGCTTTGGCCTGAACGAAACAGCCGATGCGAGCGAGCCGGGCGGGGGGTGGTTGAAGCGCTTGCGCGCGTCGTCGAAGAAGCGCAAGTGAGCGTGTTCGTTGCGCTAGCTCGCGGGCGGATGAACGGGAAAGGGTCGTCAAAATTCCGAGCCCGAGCCAGCAGTCGCAACGCTTCACGCGCGCCGAAGCCCCGAGACCTTTTGAAGTGCGTCGTGTGAAGCGGATCTTGCGACGGAAAGGAAGATGGGTCCGGCTCCATGGCGACGCAGAAGTTCTCGACAAATTCGCGGTGCCGAGCCCGCGGGAATAGGCTCTCTCGTCGGCGGCGATCTCAGAGGTTGCAGGATGACGCTGGTGGAGCGTGCCGAGGGGTTGTGATTCCGAGGCCGCAGCGGACCACTTCAAGGGAAATGGCGCAAAATCGTGCGTTCCAAAACAGCCCGACCCAACGTCTTTGGTCCAGGGTAGCAGCGCCGCTCGGACGGAAGCGAGCCGTGGCCATGTGGCGTAATGGTATAGATGTACTATCATACCACTTATGAGCAAAGAGAAGGTCACGCTCACGCTAGACAGCGACAACCTCCGAGAGCTTCGGTCGATCGTGGGTGCCCGAAGTATGTCGGAGACCGTAGACACAGCGGTAAGCGCCCACCTCGCTCGCCTTCGTCATTTAAAGGAAGTCGATGAGTGGCTCGCCGAAATGGACCGCGAGCACGGGACGATTCCGCCGCAGACACTCGAGTGGGCCGCGAAAATGGTCGGGGAGTGGGAGACGCGTGTCGAGAGACGGCGCCGGAAGGCGGGCTGATGCTCCTCCTAGACAGCGAAGCAATGTCCTCGCTTGCGCACGGGCCGTCTCATCGACGCGATCACGTGCGCGCGCTTATCACAGAAATGCGCAGGCGCGGTCGCGACATCGCAACGGTCGCCGCCGTACTCGCGGAGGTGGTGCGGGGCAGGCGCGCCGACGCCGGAGTCTTCGCGGGGCTTCGTCGTGAGCGTGTCTTGGTTCGTCCCGTCGACACGCGCACGGGAGTGAGGGCCGGTCAGCTTCTCGGCAAAGTCGGTGCAGGATCGGAGCTCGCCATTGATGCGTTCGTCGTGGCGGTGGCCGATCTCGCGGGAGGCGCGATCATCGCGACCTGTGACGTTGGTGACTTCAAGAACTTGGCCTCACACGTGTCGAACGTCGTCGTAGCGGACATCGACCGGCGGACGCCGAAGCCGC
>CAZVPE010000466.1:0-1573 GCA_964628155.1 uncultured Polyangiaceae bacterium
GCAGCCCAACCGGGCGACTCGGGCTCGGCCGACGCGACGGTCGAAGCCGACGCCGCCCCGCCGATCGACAGCGCGCTGTGTGACCCGACCAAGGGACCGCACGATGAGGCTTGCGTCGTCGACGAAGCGTATGGCGTCTTCGTTTCCCCGACGGGGTCGGACGCCTTTGCGGGCACGCGCGCGTCGCCCTTTCGCACGATCGCCGAGGGTATGGACAGCGCCAAGTCGAGCGGCAAGCCGCACGTGTACGTGTGCTCGGGCTCGTACCCGGAAGCGCTTGTCGTCCGCGCTTCGCGCGATGGCCTGAGTGTGTTCGGGGGTCTTGATTGCGCAACGTGGACGTACAGCGCGAGTAGTGGCGTGACGATCGCTCCTGGGCAACCGGGCTACGCGCTCGACGTCGAAGGCTTGGCGAACGGCGTGACGTTTGAAGACGTCGCAATCATGGCCGAGAATGCAAACGCGGCGAACCCCGGAGAGTCGAGCGTCGCGGTCCTCGTGAATGGTTCCACGGGCGTGGTCTTCCAGCGCGTGACGATGGTTGCGGGCAGCGGGGCGAACGGCGCATCAGGCGCCTCGGGTGGTGTCCGTACGGATGGCGGGACGAATCCCACCTCGAGCAATTGGCTCGGCACGCCGCCCGGATATGCCGCGCTCGACGGCAACGATGCCACGAGCACCAGCGGCGGGGGCCCCAAGATTTGCAGCTGTCCCGATGGCACGACGAGCGTGGGCGGACAGGGCGGCAGCGCGGGCGATGGTGGGGTGCAGGGGCCCGGTCCCGGGCTGCCCTCGTATGGCGCCGCTGGGGATGCCGGCCTGTCGGGGCGCAATGGCGCGAGCTGTGGAGGCGGCGGGAGCCCGGCGGAGAACGGCTTGGACGCGCCGCAGGGGAAGGCCAGCTCGCCCAGCACATCGTGGGGCGCGCTCGGGCCAAGCGGCTGGACGCCCGCCGTGGGTTCGTACGGCTCGAACGGCCAACCGGGGCAGGGCGGGGGAGGGGGCGGAAACGGCCCTGCCAGCACGGGGTTCGGGGGAAGCGGCGCCTGCGGCGGCTGCGGCGGCATCGGGGGACGGCCGGGGGCGGGCGGCGGCGCGTCCATCGGCCTTCTCGTCTACGAGTCCGCGGTCTCGCTCGTCGGCTGCACGATCGTGGCGCACGACGCCGGAAGCGGTGGCCCCGGTGGAAACGGCGAACCTGGACAAGCAGGGGGGTTGGTCGGCGGGACGCAGAACGGCAGCGGCTGCCCGGGTGGCGCTGGCGGCTCCGGAGGCGGCGGGAACGGGGGTCAGGGTGGCCCCGGGGGGCTCTCGCTGGGTATCGCGTTCACGGGAAAACCCCCAACGTTCGACGGCGCTCCGGTCGCCTCGGGACTGATCCTCGGAAGGGTCGTGGTCGGCGCGGGGGGCGCCGGCGGAAGCAGCGGCCTGCCGGGCGCGGCGGCCACGACCACCGTCGGGCAGCCTCAGGCGGGTTTGGCCGGGCCGCCGGGCACCGCCGGCGTCGCGCAAAGCGCGTTGGGGTTCTGAAAGGAGCGCCCCGTGCTGGGATCCATCCAAGTCCGGCGGCAAT
>CAZVPE010000466.1:1673-3047 GCA_964628155.1 uncultured Polyangiaceae bacterium
TTGGGGTTCTGAAAGGAGCGCCCCGTGCTGGGATCCATCCAAGTCCGGCGGCAATTCGCGACAGGCGGGATTCTCGTTTGCGGTCTGGCGGCCGCGCCGCTGGCTTGGGCTGACTCGGGCGGCGGGCGCTCCCCCAGTTCCGACACGCCGGGCGAGAGCGCGAAGGAATTGGCCGAGCGAGGGGTAAAGCTCTTCCGCGAGCATCAGTACGAATCGGCGCGCGAGGCGTTTTCGCGCGCCTACGAACTCGAGGCGCGGACCGAGACGCTGCTGGAGCTCGGGCTCGCCGAATTGGAGGCGGGGCAACCCGTCGAAGCCTCCAAGCACCTGCGCGAGTACCTCTCCCGGAGGGATGCGCCGACGGCGAAGCTTGATGTCGTCCGGGCCAAGTGGCTCCCGCGAGCCGAGGCACGAACCGCTCGCCTCGAAGTGTTCGTCGGCGCGGGCGCCGAGATTCGCGTCGACGGGGTCATCGCTTCGGCCGCCTTGCCGCCAACCCAGAGCGGCGACCCGACGGGAGGGCCTCTCGCATCCATTGTGATCGCCGCGGGCGAGCACGAGGTGAGCGCTCGACAGGGCACGTTCGAGCAATCGCAGCACGTCTCCGCACGAGCGGGCGAGGTGGTCGAGCTGCATTTTCAACGGCCGCCGCCCATGTCCGCGCCGTCGGCCACGGTTTGGACGAGCGACCGAGAGAGCCACGCGGTCACGAACTCGGGGGCGAAGTGGATCACGGCGGCCGGCTTGGAATCAGCGGCCCTCGTGGCTGCCGGCGCGGCGATCGGTTTTTCGGTCGCCGTCGAGCACAGCGCAACGGACGCGAATGGCCTGATCCAGAGCGTCCGAACGGCCACCGGAGGCAATTCGGGTTGCTTGCCCCCAAACCAAGCGCCCGAGTGCGGGCAGGTCAGCCGAGACCGGCAATCCGAGCACACGAATGCGGCCGTCGCCAATGGGCTCTACGTAGGCGCCGGCGCGTTTGCGGTGGCCGGCGCCGCGGCATTTCTTTTCTGGCCCTCTTCGAAGGAGACGCCCGCAAGCGCATTGCGTCTGGTCCCCGTGCTTGGGGAGCGTGCGGGCGGGGCCGGCCTTGTGGGGGTGTGGTGATGCACGTCGAAGCGCGCGGCGTGGCGAGCGCAGTCTCTCACCCGATCATGAAAGGGTAATGGCGACATGGCGAGCGACAGGGTCTCGGACGCCACCCCATTTCCCATTACCGAGGGCGCGGAGCTTTCCGATTCGAGTCCCGCGCACAGCGTTCCCTTTTCTTGGAGAAAAAAGACGTGAACACACACCGTCCGTCAGACAGCGCTCGCGCCTTTGGTGGAGCTTCCCAAGGGCGTGCTGGAGGAACGAAGCCGCGTCGGCTGCTGC
>CAZVPE010000467.1:0-3030 GCA_964628155.1 uncultured Polyangiaceae bacterium
GAGCTCACGGACGTCGAGGTCGCTGCAATTGTGGCCGGCATGAAGGAGGTTACCGAGCGAGGGCTAACCGCCGCGAAGCACTTGCGGGGCGACATCTACGAGGTACGCGCCGAGGCATCGACCCGGAGCTTTCGTCTGCTCTTCTCCGCAGAGGGGCGGCTCAGCCAGGTGCTGTTGTCTCTATCCGCCTTCGCAAAGAAGACGCAGAAGACCCCTCCTCGCGAACTCGAGCTCGCCGAAAGGAGGCTGCGCGACTGGCGCGGCCGCCGGAAGCCGGCGTTAGCGGCAAAGCCATAGCGTTGACGCTATGGCTCGTTCGCGATACGTTCGAGAGATGCGCAGGGATTTCATCAAGGAGGTCGTCCACGAGCGGACGCGTCGCAACCCGGAATTTCCTCGCCTCGTGGCGGAGGCAGAAGAACGTCGTAAGCTCGCTCGCAAGCTGACGACACTTCGCGAGAAGAAGGCGTTATCGCAGACGATTGTTGCCGATCGGATGGGCACCTCCGCCTCGGTCGTAAGCAAGTTGGAAGCGGGCGGGGACGTGAAGATGTCGACGCTACAGCGATACTGCGCCGCAATCGGTGAGACGTTCCGGATTGCCGTGTGATGGGTCGCGGCGAGCGAACCTTTGCAGCGCGAGGGCGCGTAACGGCCGCAATTGTAAAGATTGCAATGAGTGCCCACGCCGAGCGCTCATTCGTCGATGGCCTTGCGAATTCGATTCGGATCGATCTTCACGTCCCAATTCCAGCCTACGCACAGGAGGCCAGGGAGCGACTCGGCGAGCTTGGTCGAAAACTTCGTGATCGCTTCGTCCACGCTGGCGCCCGAGTACTCCATGGCCACAAGGGCGACCGAACGAGCCTGGGCAACGGAATAGACGGACGCGGACATGTCGAGCACGTTGGTGTCGAGTGGGCGTTCACCTCTTGACTCGCCACGCGTCCGGCCGCCTCCACGCATGCCGCGGCCACCCCCTCGACCACCGGACGCGGGGGCTTGGGGCGATCGCTTTGAGCCCGCATCGGCTGTCAGGCGCTGAGGCAACTTGCCGGCGAAGGTCACGACGAGGACCAAGTCGCCCTTCGCGGCGGGCGCGAGCTGCGCCAAGAAGTCGTCGGTCGGGCCGTCGGCACGAGCGTACTCGTCGATCGCACTGGCCAGAGCCCCGCTTTCGGAAGCGAGCGCGTTGTACCCCACTTCGCAGCGGTCGGTACCGAGGGCCGAGGCGAGGTGAGGCGCGAGGGCGTCCCAGCCGTCCGACGACATTCGCCCGTCCTTGTAAACGCCGAACACCGAGACACGGTGTCGGGCAGGTGCGAAATCAGAGGCCAACCTGGTCGTGAAGTGGGCGTCGCCGTCATCGCACCCCGCCGCAAGCACGACCGCGAAGACGCCGAACCGGCGCGCGACAAGAGACATCATGGGTCGCTTCTTGGTGGGCACGTCGAGGGGATCGAGGGAACAGGCCTGCGGGGTCTATGGTCGCAGTTTTACAACAGATCCGTTAGGCGCGCTGGACAACACCAAAGCCGTGCTTGGTGCCGACATCGAGCCACGGCCCAAGTCCAACAGCCGTCGAGGCCCGACCAGTGGAATGGTGCAGCAAGAGCGCGTCGAGTCGACGCTGACACGGAGCGCACGCGGAGGGGCGGCGCGGCGAACGGGATGGACCTGGCCGGCACCCTCGCGCACTGCGATCGCACAACGAACGCCGGCCCGATCGCCAAGATCAACGACTACACGATCTGCGACTTTGCCCATGCCCAATATTGCGTTGCGCGAGCGAACTCCGGGTGGTCCCGTCGGCAATCCAACTGAGATGGGCAAGGAGGATTGCGTTTGAGGTCCACGTCTCCCGCAAAGTGCGGCGACCGGACAGTACATCCGCAAGGTCGTGGTAGCGCGTCTCTGGCGCGAGCGGTGGTGACTGCACTCCGGCCGGTCATCTCCCGCGGCCCAGTCGTCGGAAATGACCGTCTCCGCAGTGCGGTCCGCGCTACACTGAATCGGTTACCGAGCGATGCAGTTGGCATCGGAGATTGCCCATGACGAAACTCACGAGTCTTGCGGTTGCCGTTGCAGCGGTGATCGTTCCAGCGCTCGGTACCGCGCAGAGCACCCCCGCCGACGATGAACCTCACAAACCTCGCCCGGAAGCCATCGCCGCGTGCAAGGACAAGAGCGAAGGGGATGCCTGCGAGTTTGAGGGGCCTCGCGGTCCCGTGGCTGGCACGTGTCGAAAGGCAGGGACCGGCGACTTGACGTGCATGCATCCGCACCGCCATCACGATGGGGGCACACGGTAGCATCCGTCTACTCACGACCCGACTGGCCGCGTAGGCCATCCGCTTGTTTTCAAGGACGCTCCGCTGGATGAGCTGTCCCGTTGTGGCCCTCCACCGCAAGGATCGTGAGGGGCCATCGTGAGGAGTGCAAACCCCGGGTGTGAACTCGAAGGGGCACCGAAATACGCGGGGCCGGCATAAGGCATGCGTCTCTGCGCTCTGCTTGCCATGGACAGTTGGAGGACAGACTCAGCATTCCGGGCGACTCTTGCATGTATCGGCAAGAGCACCGCAACCACCAAGTCCGCGAGCACATTGCGGGCTCGACCAACCGGTTTCCGACAGCTGAGTATCGTGGTCGTCGGGCGTGCGCGTCGCTGTGCTGTTCTCAAGGTAGTTGCCGTGCCGGGAAGACAGTGATGCTGGCGTCACCTGCGTCTGCCCTGGGCAGTCGCAAACCTCTTCGAGCCTGCCGATGTTGTGACGCGCGACAAGACTTTGTCCCAACTAAGCCGAGCCATGTATTGGGTATTGATGGTCAATCAGCCAGGCGTATTCTGTTCGTCGCCTTGTCTGCTTTTGGCCGCAGCGTGCGTGCTTGCGTCTTGCGGCCCCTCTCCCGGACTTCCGGGCACGTCCCTCGGCACCTACAATGTCTCGGGCGCGCTGGTCGCGAATACCTGTGGCGCTGGGTTGGGGTTACCCAATCCGTGGACTTTCACCGCGCAGATGTCCGAGG
>CAZVPE010000468.1:0-3025 GCA_964628155.1 uncultured Polyangiaceae bacterium
CGTGAAAGACAGGCCTGCGCTGCGCATGATCCAAGATGCGCTCGCCGACGGGCGCATGTCCCGGGACAAGATCCTCATTGACTCGACGAGCGGGAATACGGGCGTGGCCTACTCGCTCTTCGGGGCTGCGCTCGGCCTGCGCATTCGACTGGTCATGCCTTCGAACGTGAGCAAGGCGCGAAAGGACATCGCTCGGAGCTTCGGCACCGAGATCATTTACAGCGATCCCATGGAGGGGTCCGACGGGGCCATCCGGCTCGCGCGCGAACTCGTCGCGAAGGAGCCAGAAACGTACTTTTATCCCGACCAATACTCGAACCCGTCGAATTGGCGCGCACACTACGACGGTACCGGGCGCGAGATTCTGGAAGATCTCGGGCCGCGCCTCACCCATTTCGTCGCGGGGCTGGGAACTACCGGGACGATGATGGGTTGCACGCGGCGCATCAAGCACGACGCGCCTCACGTTCAATGCGTCGCCGTCGAGCCGGCGGACGCCCTCCACGGCCTCGAGGGCCTCAAGCATATGGCGAGCAGCCTCGTTCCGCCGATCTACGACCCGCACGTCCCCGATCGCATCCTTCCCGTGAAAACGGAGGACGGATGGGACATGGCGGATCGGCTCGCGCGCGAAGAAGGGCTGCACGTCGGTCATTCGTCGGGCGCGAACGTCTTCGCCGCGATCCAAATCGCGGGCGAAGTGCAGAAGAGCGGCCGGAGCGGTTGTATCGTCGCGATCGTGTGCGACCGCGGAGACCGCTATTTTGCTCCGATGAAATGGGAGCGCCGCTACGTGTGGTAAGTCTGAGTGACGATGTGAGGTGAGCATGCGCGACGTAGATCGGCACCCGTGGGTTCGAGGTAACTTGGTGATCGATCGAGGGGTGCTCGAAGCGGTGGACGAGGAGGCGCGTCGCGCGTATGCGCGAGACGAGGAGAGCTGTGGCTTTCTCGTGGGGCCGGCGTCCGACCCGAGCGGCATCGATGGGCTCGTCCCGATGGTCAACCGGGCCAATGCGCTGCATCGCCTGGATCCCGAGAGCTATCCTCGCACCGGGCGGATGTACTTCGACATCGATTCGATGAAGTTCGAGGCCGCGATCCGCCGCGGGGAGACGCAGGGACGGCCGGTCAAGGTGCTCTACCACTCGCATCTGGACGCCGGCGCGTACTTCTCGCCGACCGACGCCGACGTGGCGAAGATGGGACAGGGCGAACCGCCCTGGGATCTCGCTTATCTGGTGACGAGTGTGGTCGGTGGCCGGGTCGACGACCGCAAGCTCTTCGTTTGGGATCCTGCAGTCGGTGACTTCGTCGCAAGCGGCTTGACTGTCCGGGAACGCGATCGGGGCATCTGACGATGCCAGGGCCGGCCGGACGCGCGCGTGGGGCGGCGGCGTGTGCGATCGCGGGGGCCATGGTTGGGGGTCCGCGGGCGGCACGGGCCGAGCTTCACGAGGCGGTGGAACGGGTGGCCGAGGCTTGGCGCTCGGTCGGCGCTGCCGTAGCGATCGACAAAACGCGCTTTCTGACCGATGACAGCGACGATCAACGCCCCATCGTCGTGACGCTCCCCGACGTGCCCGAAGGAGCGTGCACGACGGTCGTCTTGCTTGGCGCGCGCGGCCTTGGGTTTCACGCGCGGTTGCCGGATGGGGCGGGAGAGAATGCGGAGGGGAAGCGACTGCCGAGCATGGCGGGCGTCATTTCCATCGAGCGTTGCGGCGACGCTCCGCCTCGTCGTGTCATGGTGGCCAGCGACTCGGGCCGGGGAGCGCTGGAGGTCGTCGTGGCGCGCTCTTCGAAGCCTCTTCCGCCCCTGCGTTCGGTGCTGCCCGAGCGGTCGGGCGGTGCTCTCATACCGCTTTCGGAGCCGGGGGCTCTTCCCGCGCTGCCCCCGCCCGAGAAGCGGGCAGAAATTGCCGAGGCGCGGGCCACCCGCGACGGCGCGACGATTGCTACGCGTGCGACGTGGCAAGCCGGAGTCGACGGAACCGGTGCGGGGCAAGAGATTCTCGATCCTGGCTGCCATACGCTTCAACTCTTCGCCTTGGACCCGCGCGCGTCGATGCCGTCGCGACGCGGCAAGCTCGATCTGGACGCGGAGATGCGAGACGAGGCGGATGACCGAATCCTGGCTCGCGATCACAGCGATGCCCCCGACGCTCAACTCGAAGCCTGCGTCGGCGACGCCACGCACGTCGAAGTCGCATTCGCAGGTTCGCCGCCGAGCGCACCGGTTCTCGTCGCCCACTTTGCATGGCAGCTTCCGGATCATCTTCCAACGCTGTGGGGAGGGGAGGGCAGGGGGCGGATGGCGCACGTTCTTCTCGCCCGGCACGTCGCGTCGCTCCCCCGGGCGCCCGTGATGCTCGCTCAGGGGGGGTCGGGCGTCACGCCCATTCCGCTCTCGATCGAGCCTGGCGGCTGCTATCTCGGCCTGACCACTCGCACGAAAGAGGCCGCACGAGCGATCGGCCTCCGCATTCACGTGGGTTCGAACGATGCGTTCGACGATCGGGGGATCGACGGGGATGGCGCCGCGGTTGCGTTTTGCGCCGGCGGCCGTTCGCACGCGCTCGCGGAGGTCGAAGCGCGCGGCACCCAGATGCTCGGGTGGGGCTTCGCGCTCTTTCGCCTCCAGTCGGGTGTATGGGAGGTTCCGCAGTGAAGAGCGCGATCGCCTTTGCGCTCGTTCTGGTTTCCTGCGCGTCGCACGCGGTGCCCGTCGTCACGAGCGGTCCGCCCCCCGTTCCTGCGCCGCGGGTAACGGCCGGAAATCTCGATCCCCGAACACTCTTGGGTGAGGTGCCGGCGAGGGCGACGAGGCTCGGCGCCGGGGCGCCCGCCCTCGTGTCTTCTTCGGAAGCCATCGAGAACGACTGGATTGGCGGCTTCGTCGACGTGCCTCACGACGATTGCCTGCTGGGCTACGCGCGCGGCTCTCCTTCGATTGAAGACATCGACGTCGCGATCTACTCGGAGGAGGGTACGCAGCTGGCCGCCGACGAAGGGAGGGACGTGC
>CAZVPE010000469.1:0-3006 GCA_964628155.1 uncultured Polyangiaceae bacterium
GCCGTTTCGCTCCTTTTCACGCGCTGAGCGGAACTCGATTCCGCCAAATCCCGCGCAGGTCTTTCCTCCTGCGCGTCCCCGGCTAACCGCCGCCGATCGATTGGTCCGCAACTTCTCGTTCTGCCGGCCGATGGGTGCTTCAGAGGGCAAAGGGCCCTTTCACCGGAGACCACCATGGACACACCGTTAGCCTCTATCGAGCACCAGATTCGACTCCAGAACGCCACCCTCCGAACCGCCGCTGAGGCACTGGCTCGCCTCCCGCGCAATCTATCCTTGCGCGTGAGCCAGAGCGCTCTCGAACCGATCGATTCGGCTTCCCGTCCACGAGCGTACCGCCATCCGATGGTCGGGTACGGCATCCGCTGCTGATCGTCACCACACCCAAGGAGAATCGCCATGGTTACCAATGTTACGAATACATCGCCCACGACCCCCACCGACCCCACGAGCCCTGCAGGCACTGCCGACGTTGTCGCGATGACACCCGCCGACCTCACGTCGTTCTGCCAGAATTCGCTTAGCGGGGTCGAGACCGCCATTACCCAGGCCATGCAAACGGCGCAAGCAAATCCAGGCGATCCGACCGCCCTCATCAATCTCCAATCTCTGGTTGCCCAGCGCCAGGAGATCGTCGACCTCACCTCGAACCTGATCGCCGCCTACAACAAGACGGCGGAGGACACGATTCAGAACATAGGCCGGTGACGGCCGCATGACGCACAGCGGCGCTGGGATCGCGCTCGCGCCAAGGTGTGCCGCGGGCGCACCCGGGGTTCGAGCGAGGGACTTGGGCGTTCGGATCGCCGCGTGCGCCTCTTCGCTTCGGGCGGATGCAAGGCTCCGGCGACTGGGATATGCTTGGTGCGACATGAGCGACCGATGTCGCTCGGTCGAGCGGCGATTGCCGGTCGAGCCCCGGATTGCCGCTGCCAGCTCCGTCCCTACGAGCCCAGGTTACAAGGATCCGCCCGCACCGGGGGAAAGACAAAGGGAGGTCGGCCTGGCAATTGGGGCCGTCGGGGTGGCCGGTATCGTCGGGCGGCTTGACCGCCGCCGAAGCGGGCACGGGCCTCGCGGTAGCCGGCCGCTTCTGAACGTCACGAGTTTTCTCAGCGGAGCCGGTTTCCGGATCAGCTTGCGGACTTTTGGATCAGCGCTCGTTCGTCGCATTCGGAGCCCGCCCCGTTTCCAGTGTCGGCCGCCGCGTTTCGCGCGGCGCGCATCGCGGTCGCCTGCCGCGCGCGCGCTCGATGCAGCTCGTCGAAGCGAGCACGCACGGTCGCGAGCACCTCGGGCTCCGCCACGTCAGGATGTCCCGAGCGGAAGGGCGGCTCGGGGTCGTATTCGAGGCCCAGCTGGATCGCCTTCGCCGCCGGGTCGCCCGCAAGCGTCGCCGCGAGCCGGAGCCCGAAGTCGATGCCGGCCGTGACGCCGCCGCCTGTGATCCGGTTGCGATCGACGACGACGCGCCGCCGGACGGGGCGGGCGCCGAAAATCGGAAGCAGATCCATGAACGCCCAGTGCGTCGTGGCCTCGTAGCCATCGAGCAGCCCGGCCGCGCCGAGCAGCAGCGCCCCCGTGCACACCGACGTGACGAAGCGAGCCGTCTCGCCTTGTTCGCGCAGGAATGCCAGCACGGTCTCGTCTTGCATGAGCACCATCTGCCCGCTGCCTCCCGGCACGAAGAGCACATCGAGGCACGGGCAGTTCGCCAGTGTCGTCGTCGGCCCGAGCGCGATACCCGAGTCGGCGACCACCGGATCCAGCGTCCTCCAGAGCAGGTGGACCTTCGTGTCCGGAATCCGGTGCAGCACCTCGAAGGGGCCGGTGAGATCGAGCTGCGTCAGCCCGGGGTAGAGCAGCATTCCGATATGGGTCTCCATCTGCGTCGTCCTCCTGGGCTACAACCTACAGCGATCGTCGTTGGCAGAAATGCCATTGATGCGTCATTATGTGCCAATGCCGCGCGTTATCCTCATCGCCTTCGATGGAGCCCAGGGCCTCGACGTGATGGGTCCCGCCGAGGTCTTCGCTGGCGTCACTCGCCACACCGGCGGAGTGGGCTACGAGGTGATCGTCGCGTCGGTCGGTGGCGGCACGATTCGCGCGACGTCGGGGGTGCCAATGACGACGGTCGATCTCGGCCGGCTCCGGCCCATCGCAGAGGACACGGTCATCGTCGCCGGCGGCGACGAGAAGGCGGTGCGCGCCGCCGTGGCTTGTAGGCGTCTCGTCGCGTGGGTTGCGCGCGCGGCCGGCGTCGCGCGGCGGATCGGCTCGGTGTGCTCGGGGGCGTTCGTCCTCGCGCAAACGGGCGCTCTCGACGGACGTCGGGCGGCGACGCACTGGTCGGCATGCAGCCAGCTCGCGGCGTTCCGGCCGCAAGTGACAGTCGACGCGAACGCCATCTTCGTGCAAGAGGGGCGGATCTGGACGTCGGCGGGCGTCACGACGGGCATCGACATGGCGCTGGCGATGGTCGAGGAGGACCACGGCCGGCGCGTCGCCGACGCGATCGCGGCGCGCCTGGTGCTCTACGCGCGTCGTCCCGGCTTCCAGTCGCAGTTCAGCGAGGCGCTCGTCGCCCAACGGGACGCGTCCGATCCGCTGGCCGAGGCCCTGGCGTGGTTGCGCGCGAACCTCCGCGCGCCGATGAGCGCCTCGACCCTCGCGCGACGGGCGGGGATGTCGCTGCGTACGTTCCATCGCCGGTGTGCCGAGCAGCTCGCGACGACCCCCGCAAAGATGATCGAGCGGCTTCGCGTCGAGCACGCCCGGACGCTCCTCGCGACGACCGCGCTCGGCACCAAGACTGTCGCGTCGCGGTCGGGCTTCGGCAGCGCAAACCGGATGGCCCGGGCCTTCCGTCGCGCGCTCGGCGTTTCGCCTACCGACTACGCTCTCCTCCACGCCCGGTGAGACGGATCGGTCCCCGCCTCCGTCGTCGCCGCCGCCGACCGCGACCGCGTCGACCTCCTGCGCGCCTGCGGCCACGCAGGGGTC
>CAZVPE010000470.1:0-2955 GCA_964628155.1 uncultured Polyangiaceae bacterium
CGACCCATCGACGCGAGGATCGCATCCAGAGTGGTTTCTTCGTTGTCGAGCCTACCCTCGAAGGTGAAGGCTTCGGCGCTCTGCGCGGGACTCCCGCGCCGAAGCGGCGGCGATTGCATCTCAATGCCTCCGGGGCTGCGCGCGAACTACGCTCTCCCCAAGCTACGAGGGTAGCTCGGACACAACTCCGAAGGAAAGAGTTGAGAAAGAGAGGCGCGCCACTCGCCTCCCCATGTCTCCCGACGATGTGGTTCAGGGTGAACGTTGCAAGACGATCCCCGCCGGCGCGGTCGCAGGGCCAAGACTAGTCACTGAAACGGACGTCGTGCTCGCGAGGATCGCTCATCGCCGCAAGAAGCGACGGATGGCTGGAAAGAAGTCGCACACATCGGTTCCAGCGAAGGATTGGGTCGGGAGAATCGGGGCGAAGCCCTCCCGCCTGCTCGAAGAGCGAGAGCGCGTGCTCGAACGCGGTCACGGCGCTGTGCGCCTCGTTCTTTTCGAGATGCGCTTTGGCCGCCCGTTCCCACGCGACACCAATGTGGTAGACGCGCTCGTAGTCGTCGGCCAGACGGTCGAAGGCGGCTATGGCCTCTTCGAGTAGGCCTGCTTCCCGCGTCTTGAAGCGGTCCGTAGTCGCGAGGCCGAGAAGCCTCCACGCAGCCTGGTTCGTCGGATCGACCTCGAGCACGTCGCGACAGATGCTCTCCGCCTCCTCCGGCTGATTCAGATCGCGGTAATGGGCCGCCTTTGCAATCGCCGACTCGACGTTCGCGAGCGGCAGTCGCTTGAGCGCATAGCTCATCGGTTCCCTCTAGCTTACTTGGCCGCGTTGCGCTTCGCGACCGGGGAAGCGGCGAGCGTTTTTTGCCCGTCTTCCGGGAGAAGGGGCAGCCTCGCCTTGATCTTCTTTTCGCCGCCGGTGACCTTCCCCAGGAGCCAGCGAACCGGATCGTAGCTGTCGTCGGCGACGCGCTCCTTGAGAGGAATGATCCCGTTGTCGGTGATGTGAATGTGCTCGGGGCAGACCTCGCTGCAGCACTTCGTGATGTTGCAGTATCCGATTTTGAACTCGTCTTTGACGAGGTCGCGCCGGTCGAGTGTGTCGAGCGGGTGCATGTCGAGCCCGGCCAGGTGAATCAAGAAGCGGGGCCCCGCGAAGTCCTCTTTCTGGTGGTCGCGGATCACGTGGCACACGTTCTGGCACAAGAAACACTCGATGCATTTCCGGAATTCCTGGATGCGGTCGATGTCTTGCTGCTGCATGCGCCACGTTCCGTCCGCGTCCCGCGGGCGCGGGCGGAAAGGCGGAATCTTCTTGGCCATCTCGAAGTTGGCGGAGACGTCCGGCACCAAGTCCTTGATGACGGGAAACGAGCGCATCGGGGTCACGGTAATCGGTTGACCCTCTTCGAAGTGCGACATGCGCGTCATGCACATGAGGCGCGGCTTGCCGTCGATCTCCGCGCCGCATGAACCGCACCGCCCCGCTTTGCAATTCCAACGAACGCCGAGCGACGGCTCTTGCTTGGCCTGGATTTCGTGAATCGCGTCGAGGACGACCATCCCCGGATAGGTCTCGACGTCGTACGACTTGAGCTCTCCGCCGCTCGAGTCGCCCCGAAAGACTCTCAGTGTCACCGTCTTGCTGGTCGCCATGCTCATCCTTCCTCGAGCACTTTCTGAATCTCGGGCGGCGGTTCAGAGCGCGGCACCTCGTCCACTTCGATGCCGCCCGGCCCGCTGCGCAAGACCATGTTGACCTTCGAGAGGCGACCTTTGTCCATGTCGGGGAAGTCTTCGCGGGCGTGCGCCCCGCGGCTCTCGGTCCGAAGCAAAGCAGCGCGGGCCATCGCTTCGCTCACGATCAACATGTTGCGCACGTCGAACGACTGGTGCCAAGCCGCGTTGAAATGCCGGTTGCCGTCGACTTTGACCCGTGAAGCCGCGCTCTTCAGCCGCTCCAGGTGCGCGAGACCCTTCTTCAGGTCTTCCTCGCTTCGAATGATGCCGACGAACGTCTGCATCTTGTCTTTGAGATCTTCGTGCAAGAGAAACGGATTGGGCCCCTCCGGACGATCGAACGGCGCGAGAGCCTCCCGCGCCGCCGCTTCGATTTCGCCCGTGTCGAGCGGCCGAGCGTGGGCGGCGCCGGCGTACTTCGCCGCGTGCAATCCTGCGATGCGACCGAAGACGAGCAGGTCGGACAGCGAATTGCCCCCGAGCCGGTTGGCGCCATGCATCCCGGCGGCGCACTCCCCCGCCGCGAAGAGGCCGCGGATGCGCGACTCTTGCGTCTCGGGGTCGACCCGCACGCCTCCCATCGTGTAGTGCGCCGTCGGACCCACCTCCATGGGCTCCTTGGTGATGTCGACGTCGCCGAGCTCCTTGAACTGGTGGTACATCGCCGGGAGCTTGCGCTTGATGTCCTCGGCGCTTCGCCGCGAGTGAATGTCGAGAAATACGCCGCCGTGAGGGGAGCCGCGCCCCGCCTTCACCTCGCTGTGGATCGCGCGCGCGACGATGTCGCGCGGCAAGAGATCCGGCGTGCGCCGCGCCTTGGACGCAACCCCCGACGTGCTCTCGCGCAGCCACTGGTCGGCTTCCTCCTCGACGCTCGCCGTCTCGCCCGCGTAGAGCTCCGGGATGTAGCCGAACATGATGCGCTTTCCGTCTTTGTTGCGCAGGGTTCCGCCCTCCCCGCGCACCCCTTCGGTGATGAGCGTGCCGCGCACGCTCGGGGGCCAGACCATCCCGGTCGGGTGAAACTGCATGAACTCCATGTCCATGAGCTCCGCCCCGGAGAGGAACGCGAGCGCTTGCCCGTCGCCCGTGCACTCCCACGAGTTCGAGTTCACGCGAAACGCCCTGCCGATGCCGCCCGTCGCGAGCACCACCGACTTGGCGTGGAACACGACGAAGCGGCCGCTGTCACGCCAGTAACCGAACGCGCCG
>CAZVPE010000471.1:0-2947 GCA_964628155.1 uncultured Polyangiaceae bacterium
GTTGCCGCGTCACGCATTTTTCACTCTCGCCTTCCAGGACGTTCTTCGCCTTGCACGAGACAAATGCGAGGACCCGCAGATACGAGAAATTGCTCGAAAGCACGAGCTCGAGGACAAAGGCCATGATCTGTGGTACCTCGACGATCTCGCCCGGCTGGGCGTGGCCCTGGACGTTCGTTGGATGTTCTCCGCCGAGCATGAGTTCGCACGGGACGTTGGATACGCGCTCGTTTCCCAGGTTCTGAGCGCCGGCGACGACCGCAGCAGGCTCGCCGTAGTGCTTTCTCTGGAGGCGATCGGGCGAGAATTCTTCGTTCGTGTGCCGGGATTCGCGGAGCGACTTGGAGTCGCACACGGCCTCAAGTACTTTGCTGTCCGCCACCTCGATATCGAGAGGAGCCACGACGTATTCCGAAATGATGGCAAGCGGCAATTGGGAGCGATCGGCATCGACGAGCAGGTGGTTCCGGAGGTGCTGAGCTCGATCGAGCGGACATTCGAACTGATGGCGATGCTCGCAGACGACCTCGATGCCGCTCTGCGCGGGGACAGTGACAGCCCGCCCCGGGCTGCCGTCGCGCGCTAGCGCGAGGTCGTTTCGCCCACATTGTCGGCGTCGGTGAAAAGCGCTCGTTGATCGACCGCTCGTCTTTTGGTAATCTCCTAGATTTGAACGTGCAGCGCAATCCTGGGACCCGTGCGCCGACCGTCGGCGAACTGTTCCGACTCGTCGAGTTGGACGGGGACCACGCGAAAGCGATCGCGTTCAATATGCTCTTCGTCGTATGGCGGAAGCGAACGCTGGCTGCCGTGTACCGTCGCAGTATGGCGATCGCGGCCGAACTCGCCGTGCAGTTTCCGGAGGGCGTGGGTGTATGCCAGACCGTCGAGGTCGATACGACGCCGCCCGATGGCGACGCGCGGCGCGCCTTCGTGGAGTTCATGAAGGTCGACACCGTCAAGCACTTCTCGGTCATCCACGACGGGACCGGCTTCAAGGCGGCTTCCGTTCGAGCGATCATGTCGAGTGTTCACATGCTTGGGCGACCAAAGTTCAGGCTGGCGGTCCACAGCAGCGTCCCGGCGGCGGCCGCATGGCACGCGGTGGAACAGGTGGCAATCGGGCGGCGCGAGACCCCCGAAATGATCGAACGTGTCGTTCGGGGCTTACGGCAGTTGCACCACGACCGCTATCCGGACCCCGAGTCGCGCTAGACCAGCCTATCTCTAGACGGGGTGTCGCCCGGACTCGCGAGCGGTGAATGCCTCCGGGGCAAAGTAGGTCGTGACGTTTAGGCCTCCCGGCAGTCGTCGCAAGGAGATGTAGGTCAGCACGGCGGGCATCACGTCGAGCGGACGACATGCAAAGAGCGCGACTGTACGTCGCAGGGTCTTCGCATCCTTGGGCGTCAGAAACTCACACGCCCGGTCGACGCTGTACCCGTCGTGAGGCGCGTAGTTGCGAATTGGAACATGCAGGGTCGCGCTCGGCGTATGATCGCCGGCGGTGAACGAGAAGCAAGTGAGGAGCGGCCGGTGCTGCAATGGGCCGTCCGTGCCGAGCAACTGACGAATCCAATGTGCGCCGTCTCCGGCAACGTAGTCTCGTGTCCCTGCCAGCACTCGCTCGATGTCTTCAGCAACGATCCCCGGATTCGCGACGTAGATCTTGATCCGTGAGCCTCGATCCGCCGAGAGATCTAGCGAAAAGAAGGCCAATCGGCTTCCGTTGTCGCTTGAACCGAGAAGCGACCCTATGAACTCGCGCGCGTTCTCGGCGCCCAACCGGGCCAGCGACTCCATGACGGTTCTCCAAGCTGCCCCCGGACCATGCACCTGCGGATTCACGTAAACCTTGTAGGAGCAGCGGTTGTTCGCGTCGAGCTCGGCCCCGTGCCACAAGGCGAAGCTGACCGCTGCTCCTTCAGACGGGGCAAACAGATCGCTCACGCGATTGAAGTGCTCCAGATCGACATTGGCCAAGTGGCCCAGTCGCTCGTTCAGTTCGAGCCCGGCGGCCCACGACGACGCGAGTGTCATCTCCCCTTTCTGGGATTCGATCAGTATCCGGATTCTCGGCGTGCCTCCGTCGAAGGCGACGGAAAACTCGAACGGAGTGCCGTCATCCGTGATGTCCGTTTGCCACGCTGGCGTGGAGCCTAGCGGCCGGTCCGCCCATGAATCACTGAGAAGCCGAAACACTCGAAACGCCTCCTGGCTCGCGCGACTCGACGCCCCTAGGCCCTTGCACAGAAGCGCGAGCTTCCGTTGTCCGGACGAGCCGTACGTCGGACGAGCTTCGATGGGCCGCATCCAGTGCCAACTGGGACTCAGCGAACGCGGGGACATGTTCTTCTCCTTGGTGATATCCAGAGTGGTCGAGCCCCCCCGCGGTCTCTACGAAGTGACACTTGCCATCAGCGTGACGGCACACTCGCCGTCAGAGTCGTTGCCCGGCCGAACCGGCGCGACATCCACAGAGTAAAATGAGAGCGTTTGCGGACGTCTGGAGCGCGGCCGAAGAGGTGATGTTCGGCCCCGCTGCGCGCCTTGCACACAACCGGTGAGGCAGTGAGTCCTCGCGACGTCCCTCGCGCTCTCGACTCAGGACTTCTTTTGGGCTGCGCAACGCCAAAAACGAATCGAGCGAATCGTGCAAGACCGGTTAGCTGTGATTACGGCAGGTACCGAGAGGTTCTTTAGCGAAAGGCAATCGCCCGCTTCGCGGGAACACGCGACGGGCGAACGCGACGGGAGGCGCGGCTCAGCCGTCCGTCACGCCCGAGGGGCCTAGGAGTATCTCCACGAGGATCGTCCGCTGTGGTCGCAACCGTGCGTCACGGGCGCCAGTTAGGACGAGAATCCCCGCGGAAGGTGGTAAACTGCATACCTCCATGCTCCCCGAGCGAAAGCAGGTGCTCATCGTCGATGACGAGCCGAACCTGCG
>CAZVPE010000472.1:0-2940 GCA_964628155.1 uncultured Polyangiaceae bacterium
AGGCGGCCACGGCGAACGCGCTTGTCCCGGAGCTGCAGAAGCAAGGGGTCTCGGCAATCGTGCTCGCCCTCCATCAGGGCGGAATGCAGTCCGTCGGCGGACCGTACGACGGATGCCAGGGCTTCTCGGGCGACATCGTTCCTATCTTGGACAAGCTTAGCCCCGCCATAGAGGTAGTCGTGAGCGGGCACACCCACCAGGCCTACGACTGCGTCTTGGCGGGTCGCATCGTCACGAGCGCTGCGAGCTATGGGCGCCTTCTCACCAAGATAGACCTCACCATCGACCCGTCGGTCCATCGCGTCGTCGAGAAGCACGCCCGGAACGTGCCCGTCACGCACGACGTGACGCAGGACGCCGAGGTCGCACGGATCGTTCAGGTCTACGAGGACAAGGTGCGCCCGATCACCGGACGAGTCGTTGGCTACGTGAAAAAAACGGTCACTGGCAACGCGCGGGCAGCCAGGATCGCGTCCTGCGAGACGCCGCTGGGCGACCTCATCGCCGACGCCATGCGCGCGGCGACTGGTGCGCAGATCGCCTTCATGAACCCCGGGGGCATCCGCGCCGACTTCGTCGCGACGCATGAGGGGCGTCCCGACTTCGCAGTCACCTACGGGGACGCGTTCGAGGTTCAGCCCTTCGGCGACCCCCTCATCACGATGACGCTCCGCGGAGCGCAGATCCTCGCGCTCTTGGAGGGCCAGTTCGGCAGCCGCCAAGAGCCTCGAATCCTGCAGGTATCCACGGGATTTTCCTATCTCTACGCGTACGACCGCGCGCACCAAAGAGCCGTGGTGTCGGAGTTGCGCCTGAATGGCAGACCGATCGACCTAGCGAAGGCTTATCGGGTTACGGTGCCGGCGTTTCTAGCCGCCGGCGGGGACAGCTTCGCCATTCTCAAGATCGGTGACGAAAGGAAGAAGGGGCCGACCGACCTCGACGCCCTGGTATCGTATCTCGGGAAGGTGAGCTCCGCGGCGGCGCCGCTGGATGTTCCCCCGGGACGGCGGATCGAGGGCGACGCGTGCAAGTGATTCACATCTTAAGCGTTTGTCCAACTGCGTGCGGCACGACGGCGGTGACGAGTGTACGCTCAGGCGGAAGTCCGGCGCGCCGAACCCTTCGCCTTGCTCTTGCGCGTGGCCGACGCACGTACGGCGCCACGCCTGCCGGCGGCTGTCGTCTGGCTTCCCGTGCCACGACTCTTGCGCGTAGCAACAGCCTTGCCGGCCGAGGCCCTGCGGGCGCTCGCTGGGCGGTCTGTGCTCGGCCGTCGGCCGAGCTCGCTCCAATCCGCCTCGGTCATTTGGACGGCGTAATGCTTGGCAGCCTTCTTGATGTTCGCAAACGCAAGGTCTCGCTCGGCGTCGGAAACCCCGCGCACCTGATCGAAACGAGCGAGGGCATTGCGTACGTGGGAGGCGTCCGTCAGCGGCTCTTTCCGCTTGTCCGGGAACGCGTAGACGCTCGACGGCAAATCACCCCGTTCCGTCAGGTCCCCATGCTTCTCATGCGGCTTCCATGTGGTCTTCATGCCATTCGCCACTGCATGGTTCGTTCCTCCCCGGTTTGATGGCGCTCGCCGCCGCAAATTCCCCGATTCACTCGAACGAAGCCGCAGGAAAGTCGACTGCGATGTTAAGGTCGCCGTCGCTACGAATCGAGAAGGGATTGACGGCTATCGTCGTCGTTCGATCTCCGTTGGATGGACCGAGCAGCCGCGCATCGGCGGAGTAGGCGCCCGGTTCGGCAATCCAGGCAGCGAGAACTCTGACGGACCTAGTCCTCGGACCCAGTCGAGGACCAGCGCGAGCGCCAGCGGCGTCAGCGCAGCCCAAACAGTCATCGAAATCATGGCGATTCCTTCGTTACGAAAGCGGCGCCGCGGTGGGCGTGGCGTCGCGGCATGTTGTGAGAAGGCCGAGCCGGGTCCTCCTTGCCCCTGTAGCGCACACATCGAGCAGGAGGACCCGACCGGCCAAAGCTATTCGTTCGTTGACGACTATTCTCCTGTGGCGTGAATCCGCGACTCTTGGCCCTTGGGAACGCTCGCCTCCGACGTCGAGCAGATGTCTTCAGCGCGCCAATTCTTGAAAATATCTTCCGCCAATTTTACTTGCTCCGACGTTTCTGCGTGGACGGAAACGAGTATGCTACCGCCCCGGATCTTTCCTTCGTAGTGCTTGGCCTCGATCTCGGGAATTCCCATTCCGATGAGAGCACCCGCGACGCCGCCGACCGCGGCTCCGGCCGCGACACCGCTCAGGGCGGCCAGAAGCGGCCCAGCTGCGATGAGCGGTCCCACGCCCGGAATCGCAATCGCGCCGATGCCCGCGAGCACGCCGAGCGCACCACCGAGAATGCCGCCGGCGCTGGCGCCCGTCACCGCGCCTTCGGGGGCCTTGGTGTTGTGTTCATAGGCGAAGTCTCTCGTCCCTTGCTTGTTGGGCAGCAGGACCGATATGTCGTTGTGGGAGAAGCCTGCGCTTTGAAGGTCACCCACGATCGACTCGGCCTTGATGAGATCCTGCGCGATGCACATTACGACTCTATTCATGACAACCTCTTTCTATTTGGAGTCTGTCTACCGCTTCACTTCAATCTGGTCGTCGACTTCGGCAACGCCGGCAGTATTTCGAGCGAGCGATTCGATGACGTTCTTTTCGCGTTCGTTCTTGGCCGCGCCGCGCAGAGTCACTTTGTCGTCTACTGTGATTATCTTCACGTTCTTCGCCGTAAAGGAGAGGGTTTTGTCGCTCATCACGGCTCTTCGGATGGCAGCCGTGATGTCCGTTTCCTGCGCGCTGTTCCCCTGATTCATCGGAGTCAGGCCGCTCCGCTCGCGGTCGTTGGTTTTCGTGTTGTCGGCGCTATTCGTTTGGCCGACCGCATCGGAATTCGATGCGACGAGGGGGCCCCGGGTGAGCGGGCCCGCGT
>CAZVPE010000473.1:0-2938 GCA_964628155.1 uncultured Polyangiaceae bacterium
TCGTGTCGGACGGGGAGCGCTTCGTCGTCTTGCGATCGACCCCCGCGCTGCGCGCACTGCAGGGTCAGTCCGTTGTCGTCGCGCGTGACGCCAAGGGACGGCTCGTCGTCCGTCCCGATCCCGACAAAGACCTCGGTCGGTGAGCGTGAGCCTCTCCGGCTCCGATGGGCCCTGACCCTCGGCCGCGTCGTCGTCTCGAGCGTTTCCTGTCTCCTTCTCCAGCGGAGCGCATTCGTCTCAGCTCGTTCGCGCGGACCCACCTTTGTCGCGCCTCGAGACGCGGGGCGCCCCGGGGGGGTGCCCGGCTTCTGCTTTCCCCGCATCCCGGGAGCGGGAGCCCACAGGGAATGCAGCCGAGCATCTCGAGTCAGCCGTGGGAGGGTAGCCAAGACGAGCGCGCCTCCGAGCGGTGCGGACTCAGAAGCACGAAAGACAGCCGCTGCGGCACCACGGAGCAGGCCATCGATGCTCGCCAACTGCCCAGCGCTCAGCCCGGAGACCGAAGGTATGGAAGAGCTGCCGGAAATAGAGCATCGAGGGCGTCCCAAAAGTGACGGCAAGTCGCTCGAACGGAGATCACCCTCGATGAAGAAAAAGCATACGTACCAGTCAGCGGATGTCGACGCCATCGATGTGGCGGCCTTGGTGGCGAGGGTTGTCGCCGCGTGCGCTGTGCCGGGGCCCGCGGTCCCGGGGATCTGTATCGTGGCAGTAGATGTTGCCAAGGAGACGTTCTTCGCGGCGTTGAGCAACGAGCGAGGCGAAGTGGTGCGCATTCTGCGGTTCCACCACCCGAAGCAGACGACGGCGTTCCTGAAACTTCTTCTGAAGCTTCGGAGCGAGAAGCTCGATGTGCAGGTCGTGCTCGAGCCGACGGGCACGTACGGCGACTCGGTCAAGCACCAGTGCCATCAGCGAGGCTTGGCGGTCTACGAGGTCTCGCCCAAAAGGACGCACGACATGGCCGAAGTGCTCGACGGCGTGCCGAGCATGCACGACGCCAAGTCGACGGTGGTGTTGGCGCAACTGCATGCCATGGGAAAGAGCCGCAAGTGGCAGCCGTACAGTGACACCAGACGGGACCTGCGTGCACTGGTGGACCGTCGAGTCCTCTACAGCGACCCGCTCGAACGACACTACGGGAGACTGGAAGCGCTATTGACACGCTTTTGGCCTGAATTCGGCCAGGTGATGGATGTGCGAATGTGCCGCTCGTGGATGTCGTTGCTGTCCAAATACCCTGGCCCCGAGGCGGTGCTGCACGGGAGCCTCGACGCCAGCGTAGTGCTTCGCGAAGCGGCAAGTGGGGCGCTCTCAATAGACCGAATCGACGAGATCATCGGGGCGGCGACTGGCTCGCTTGGGGTACCGATGACGAACGAGGAGCGGGTTCTGCTCAGTGAGCTGGTTCTCGAGATCCAGCGGCTGCAGACGAAGCTGGATGAGATCGATCGGCAACTTGCGTCGCACATCAAGTCCGACACCGTCATGAAGCCGATCGCGTGCGCCGTTGGGCCGGCAGCGACCGCCGCACTGTTCGCGTTCGTGGGGGCGCCCGGGCAATACGATTCCGCGTCGGCCTACGAGAAGGCATGCGGTTTGAATCTAAAAGTGCGCAGTAGCGGCACGCACGAGGGTCGCCTCACGATCACGAAACGCGGTCCTCCACGGGTACGCCAGTTGCTGTACTTGGCGGCTTTGCGTCTCTGCCGCTCGGATGCCGTCGTACGCGCTTGGTACCATCAGCGTGGGGGTCACAAGGCCAACGCCAAGACAAAGGCGGTCGTTGCAGTCATGCGCAAGCTGGTGCGCGCACTCTGGTGCATGGGTCGCGACGTCCAAGATCTACGAGAATTCGACAGTCTCAAGCTCTTCGACAGTCGTCGACTGGGAATCGGCCAGCACTCGACGGAGTCCGCATCGAGCCTATCGCAAAGCGCCGATGCATCCCCTCAAGCCGCCTCGTCGTCCAAATCGTGTTCAGCGCAGACCAAAACAAGGATCGATCGTAGCCCCCTGCAAAGAAAACCATCCGGCGCGGAGGATCGACCATAAGCCCCACTCGCGGGTAAAGAGTTACACCGACGGCTCGCCATCACCGGCTTGATGACGTTGGCAAAGAGGTTCGCCAGGTGACGTTCGGGAGCTCCAACCGGTCTCGGTTTCCGAAGCCGCTTCTCGAGTCATAACGCACCTGGTGACGTTGTCGCGGATTGAATACTCAACGAGGCTGATTCGGCGCCAGCGATGGACGCCCGACGACTAAGAGGTCCAGTCTACCCGCGCACGACTCACCCGAAGCTCCATGTCGACGCTGACGGCCTATCAGCGAAGAACGATCCCGCGCTGTCACCTGCGCGGGGGTGGGGGGGCGCTTCGCCCAAGAAGGGTGTGATCGGAGATCTAATGAAGAAAGAATCGAAGAAAAGGTTGCTTACAAGAGGAGCTTCCGGGTGCCCGCTCTCTGGCGAACGAGCTGAGACGAACTCGGCTCGCGCCACAAGGAGAAGGCGCCATGGACGAGGACAACGACAACGACGCGACGGACCCGAAGCTCATCAGCAGCTACATGCGCTCGTGTAAGCGGCCACTGATTTCCGAGGGTTCTTGACCCGTCCTCTGCGCGAGCGACCAGTGGCAGCCTGGCCGGCTGCGAGGCGGTCGGCCGACAGTGAACTAAGGCCAGGATTTCCGGCGGATTGTCGACTTCCGAGCCGTAGGACCATACGCCTGGTCGTCGAAGTGCTGCTGGCGATCCGCGACGAAACGAATATTCTAGCGAGGCATCGGAGGTCGGCGCGCGATCACCTCGATGCGCCGCTCTTTGTCACGCTGGCCGTCGGGTGCTCGGGCGCCAGACGGATGGCGGGACGCGCCACCCGAGGCGTTCGGACGCTGAGGACCATGCGGCTGAGGGCGATCTGGCGGCGCCCCAATG
>CAZVPE010000474.1:0-2919 GCA_964628155.1 uncultured Polyangiaceae bacterium
TCTCGACCACGGCCTTCTTCATTGGACCCCCGAGGGCCCAGTCCAAAAAGGCACACGTGTCGAGCAAGAGAGGCTCGTCACCCATCGGTGCTCCACCGATCGTCGGCGGAGAGGATGCCCCGAGGATCACCGAGGATCTGCCCAGTGTCCGCCATTGAGCCGTAGAGGGTCGGTGCGCCCGTTTCCACCACGGCTTCCTCGACGACCAGAACGAACGCGCCCACGCGCAGCTTGGTGCCCGCGCGCGCCGCCCGTCTCAGTATCTTGGCAGGGGCGGACCGAAACTCCCTCATCGTGACGTGGGTCGTCTTCGCGGCCGCTGTTTTTCCTCGTCCCATGTGCACACATGGTAGCGTGTACACGCGGGCCGACAACCCGTTCCATGTGGAGGAGACCGTGGCCGAGCTGCTCGCGACGCGGATGCGGATTCTTGTTCGCCCATGGCCCCCAAACCTCCAGCGACCTTCCGCTTCTCTTGCCGGGTCCACTCGAGGTTGCGATAGTTCTCGAATGAAGTTCACCGAACGCATTTGATCCCCCCTTCGCCGCGCGGTCTTCTCGCTCCTGCTCGTCGCGCTCGTCGACGAACTCTGGAGCGGGGTCGCCGTGTCGGGCGCGCCGTCCGTCGAGCGCGAGCTCGCGCTCTCCCACCTCGGCTACGTGGCATTTGCCTTTGCGGTTCCCCTGGTCGCCGCCGCGGCGATCGAGGCCGGGATCGCGCTGCTCTCCGATGTGTGGGGCCGAGCTCGGCTGGTCGTCCTTGGTGAGGGAGTCCTCGCCGCGTCTCTCTTCTTCACGGCGTCCGCGCGGACCCCCGAGGGGTTGGCGCTCGGGCTGGCGTTGGCGGGAGCTGCGAGCGGCGTGTCGTGCGGAGCGGCCCAGGCGCTGCTCGTGGCGTCCAGTGCGGGAGGTGCGGACCGCGCGATGGTGCGCTGGTCGCTCTACTCCGCCGTCGGTGACGTCGTTGCACCGGTGATCACCGGCGCGGCGATTTCCCTCGGTCACTCGTATCGGGGTGCTCTCGAAGCAGTCGCCGCGGCCGCCTCGCTCCAGTGCGCCGTGTCCGCATGGCTCCTCGTGGGCGGCCAGCCGGTCCGCCAACCTGCCACCGACTCGGAGGGCCCCGGGGAACCCCTTGGCGTCGCCCTCGCCCGGGCGATCCGTCTGCCCCGCCTATGGGCCTGGCTCTTCGCCGCCGCTTCCTGCACGCTCCTCGACGAGCTCGTGATCGCGCTCGCGGCCTTGCGCCTGGAGCGCGCCGAGAACACGGGGGCCGCCGTCGCGACGGCCGCCGCGGTCGCGTTCTCGGTGGGAGCAGTGGTGGGGTCCGCGGTGACGGACCGAATCGTCGAGCGCATCTCCGCGCCGCGCGTCCTCGCTACGAGCGCCGCGCTCTGCGCTCTCTCGCTGGCCGCGTTCCTCACGACCGCGAGCGCCTCCGCGTCGTGCGCGGCGCTGCTCGTGGTCGGGGTCACGTGCGCGCCGCACCACCCGCTTGCCATGGCGCGCGCCTATGGCGAGCTCCCGGAAAACCCGGGGACGGTTCAGGCGGTGGGGCAGATCTTCGTCGCGGTGGACGTCGTTGCGCCTCTGGCGCTCGGCGTGGTCGCGGACCGCTTCGGCCTCGACGTTGCAATCGGGTGCCTCCTCGTGCAGCCGGCCGTTATCTTGATTGCGTGCCTGCTGCTCCGCCCTTGTCGTCGTGGCGCTCGGCCGTGAGGAACGGAGTCGTCAAACGCCGTAGTCCATCTGCAAATCGGTGAGAAGCTTCTCGCAGTCGGGCATCTTCGCGCGACCCTCCCGGAGGAGCTTCTCCGCCTCGTCGAGCTTGCCCGGAAGCGCACGCGCCTCCGGTGAATCCGGTTCGAGTCGCTTCTCCTGGAGATCCGTCACCCGTCGCGCCACTTCGTCTTTCAGCGCCAAAGCCCTCGCCGTCGGATCGAGCGCGGCGAGGCACGCCCGCTTGGCCTCGCACACTTTGGCGTCGGTGCAGGCCACCGCCGCCACAGTCTGCGCCTCCGCGGGCTTCGATGTGCTGTCCGCCCGCCGGTATCGATCCACCGCTGCGACGAGGATCGACGCCTCCCGCTTCGCCGAACCCGCGCAGGCGAGCAGCGACCCGGCGCACGCCAGCGCGAGCATCGAGGGACGCATCAGGGGATGGCTTGCGCGGTCGCGCCGACTCCCAGCCACGCGTCGAGCCCCATCTTCGCACCCAACGACGCGGCCCCGGCCACGACGAAGACCGCCGGAGCCGCGACGCCGCCGGTCAGCGCGACGAGCACCGCCGCCGCGGCCGTACCCGCCGCGGTCGCGACCGCTCCCTTGCCGGCTTCACGCGCCACGTGCGCAGTGGCTTGCCGCCCCGTCATGTTCCCAGCGCGCATCCCGCGTACCGCCGAGGCGAGCGCCCAACCGCCGTCGATGAGCGCCCCCGCGCCGGCCGCGGCGCTGACGCCGCGAAGCAGCTGTCGCCCGGCCCCCCGCAGCGTTTGCCCTGCCACCGCGCGAACGATGCCGCCTTCCGCCAGCGCCCCCGCGACCCCTCCGGACTCGAGCAGCCGCTTGCCCGCATCGGCCATGAGCACCCGCGACGCCTGACTCTCCACGGCGCTCCGTACCGCATTCTGCACAGTGGTAGGAAGCACGTGCCGCCCGCCCGCCTCGAACAGCGCCTGCGCCGCGCCGCGCAAGGCGACCGCCTCGGTTCCCGCCGCCGCCCCACGCATCGCATCCCGTCGGGTCACGCCAAATCGCCAGCGCATACCCACAGCGTAGACCAATCCACCAGACCCCGCCCCCAAGCAGCCCCCGAAGGTCCCCCCGCGAGCCCCCGCCCTCAAGTAGCTTTCCGCAAGCGGAGAGGGTGTCGCTGGTCTCGCGATACCAAGACGTGCTCGCGCTCTGCGGTTTGCGGCA